>JAITGS010000113.1 GCA_031280435.1 Tannerellaceae bacterium
CTGCGATTCGATTGTAATAACTTCCATTGTTCTTTATCTTTTATGTAATTTTTCCGACTGCAAAAGTAATGCGTCCGCTTAAGACACAATATATTGATATACAGATAATTTTGGACAAAAGACAGACAGTTTTCGACAAATGAAAAATTGCCTGTCCCGTTTTGTCTGTTTTACAAAACCGCCATTTCCGTAACAATCCGTCAAACAGAAATTTATGCTTTTGTGAAGGATGGACAAAACCGGATATTGCCGGAATCGCCTTTTCCTGTTTTCCTGCAGGAATCCAAAATGCCTGCAACCTGTTGTTGAATGTTTCCATTGCTCTGAAATTTTCTGCAAAGGTCGGGAGTTGGGAAAACCCGGTTTCATTGGTAATGTGTTTCAGGATGCATTTTTAACATTTCAACAGCAACTGAATACCTTTTAATTATTTTACAAACAGGCATTTAGACAAAAATCAAAACCGAAAGGAAAAGAAAAATCAGGCGAAAAACACATTATATTTCTTCGGCATTTCAAATATTTGACAATAAGCATATTATGTATGAAAATAATAAAAAATGTACCAAAGACGGGTTAAAAACAGAGCGATTTTGATGTAAAAAGGGATAATACCGGAAGAGAAAAATCTTTTTGGGGGAAGGGATTGGTGGCACATCAAAAACACGAAGGAGTGCAAGGTGTACGTGTATCTATATATAGATACGTACACCTTGCACCCCTGTTAAAGTATTAATTTTCAGAGGACTATTTTTTCCTTGTTTTTCTGAAAAACAGTTCGTATCTTTGCACCGAGTTTTATGCAGACAAAGGCTGGTCAGAGGTAGCCAAATCAATTCCTTGGACAAGCCCCAAATCGTATCCCATAAGACAAAAGTGATTTTTAATTTATTGATTTACAGTAGGTTGCAAAAAATCTTGTATTTCTCTCTCTGTCATTACCTCAAATCCGATTTTCGCAAGCGAATTACATTTTTATTGAGTTTCCAAACTTTTGCTCATCTGCAACAATGCCATGTTCAACTCTCATTTATATCAATATCCGGGATTTTGCTCCATAGTTCCGTTCGAGATTGTCACCTGCGCGTCCGGTATAGGGAACACTTCGCTTTTGCCTTCCACAAAGTTGCTTCCCTTGATGGAATTATATTTAGCCGCATAGGCCTTCATCACCTGTCCGGCTCTTCCCTGCCTGACGATGTCCCAGAAACGCTGTCCTTCGCATCCGAGTTCCACGCGGCGTTCCTGCCAAATCAGTGCCCGCAAGGCGTCTTTGCCCGTTTCCTTTATTTCGGGCAGCACGCCTGCTTCTGTGGAATTAGCTCTGGCTCGTCCGCGAACCTGTTCGAGGTATGCCAGGGCCTCGGCGGTTTTGCCTATCTCGTTGGCAGCTTCGGCAAGCATAAGGAGGACATCGGCGTAGCGCATGAAGATGATGTTCTTTGGGCAGTCGCTCTGGTCAATCTGCGAGCGCCGGTCGTATGGGATATACCATTTCTTGGGCTGATAGCCGGTTGAGCTGGCCACGTTCTTGTGTATGCGTCCGTCGAAAAACTCGTCGGGGAAGATTACCGTGGCAGCAAGGCGCGGATCGCCCGGTTCGAAGGCGTTCACAAAGTCGGCCGTAGGGCAATGCATAGACCATCCGTTATGCCACTTCACCATGTCTTCCGGATCGGCGTCGTGCTCGTAGAACGACAGTATGGAGCCCTCGTTCGAATCGGCCCATCCCGTGCCGCTTATGCTGTGCTGTATCTCATATATGGACTCTATGCCGTTTTCGTGCTCAAGCGTAAAGATGTCGGCATATTGGGGCTCAAGGCTGTACTGACCCGACGTTGCCACTTTGCTCAGCGCATCATAAGCCTCCTGCCATTTGCGCTGATAAACGTAGGCTTTCCCCAGCAGCGCATTGGCGGCGCCTTTGGTTGCCCGGCCTAAATCGGTTGCGGCCATCCTGTCTTTTTCGGGAAGCATGTCGGCGGCATTCTTCAGGTCGTTCTCTATGTGCGTCCAGGTGTCTTCTATGGATACGCGGGGCATGTAATACTCCTCGTAGGTTAAAACATGGTCGATAACGGGCATGCGTCCGTATTGCCGCGTAAGGAAGAAGTAGTTGAAGGCCCGCAGGTAATAGGCTTCGCCGAGGAACTGGTTCTTACGGCCGTCCGTCACGGTTTGATTCTCGCTTATACGCTCTATGGCCTTAGTAGCCCAGGTAATGCCCCGGAATCCTTGCGACCACAATGCGTTGCTAACCCAGTTCGTCGGCGTTGTTTCGAAGCGCTGCATCTGCTGTGCCGGCGATCCTAACCAGGAAAAGGCCTCGCTGTTGCTGTTGCCGAGGTCGGAATCATCAGAGCAATCGTCGCCTATCAGCAAGAAGGGAGCAAGCTGGAAGCCTTCGTTCTGGGTGATTGAATAGATGCCTATGATAGCGTCGTTGATTTCACCCTCGGTTGAGTAATATGTTTCGGCGGCCGATTCCACCAGCGGATCTTTATCCAAGAAGCCGGAGCATGAGCCTAAGCCTGAAGCTAAGATGAACAGCATGGCCGGCAATAATATTCTATGTTTCGTTTTCATACTCTTCTGTTAATTAAAAGTTGATTACTGTTCCAAGCATATACGAGCGCGACTGCGGATACTGCCCGCGGTCGACGGCAATGTCGGATACTTCGGGCTCGAAGCCGCTGTATTTCGTTAGCGTCAGCAGGTTCTGGGCCGACAGATACAGGCGCATCGACGTTTTGAAGCTCCGGCTGAGATTGAGCGACAGGTTGTATCCTAACTGCAAGGTTTTAAGCCGCAGGTAAGAGCCGTCCTCAACGTATAAGTCGGAGTTGCGATAGTTGCGCGTGTTGCGCGTCAGGTCTCTTGTGACTATGGGCTGTGCGGCGTCGGTTCTATCGCTCTTCCAATAGCTGTCGAGATATTCCACTCTTACGTTATGCCTGGCGTCGAATCGCATGAAGTAATACTTGGCGGCATTATACACATCGTTGCCCTGCACTCCTTGCCATAGCATATTGAGGTCGAAGCGTCCATAGGATGCGTCGAACGAGAAGCCGTAGGTGAAGTCGGGTACAGGATTACCGATGAAAGTCATGTCGCCGTCGTCAATGCGTCCGTTGTCGTTATTGTCCTTAAACCTGAAATCGCCGGTTTTAGCGTCGGCCTGGATAGGCTTGCCGTCTTTGGCATGGGCGTCGACTTCGGCCTGCGATTGAAAGATGCCGTCGGTTTGATAGCCGTAGAACTGCCTGAAGGGCAATCCCACCTCGCTGCGGAGTATATTCCCCAAAGCTCCCTGGAAGTCGATCAGCACGTAGTCATAGTCGAAGCTCGATACCAGCGCGGCCGACGTGCCCAGGTTGGTAATCTTGTTCTTTATAGGAGAAATATTTCCGCTGACATTGTAAGAGAAGGGCCCTTTGCTGTCGCGCCACGACAGAGTTAGCTCGAAGCCCCTGTTTTCTATTCCGCCCACGTTGCGCACTATGCTTCCCGAGCCCGATATTTGCGGAATCTGCTGGGAGAGCAAGATGTTGTCGGTCTTACGGACAAAGTAGTCGAACACGGCGTTCAGGCGATTATCCATAAGTGCAAGGTCTACGCCCACGTTGGTTTGCGTGGATGTTTCCCATTGAGCCGCCGCATTGCCTATACCCGACAGCCCGGCCCCGTTCACTCGCGTTTGCGCAGCGCCCGTGGTGTAATAATGCCGTTGGGCTATCGGAGTGAGGTAGGGATAATACGATCTGATGTTCTCGTTACCCAGCTCGCCATAGCCGGCTCTGACCTTAAGGCTCGTCAGCCATGCAATATCCAGCGACTTGAAGAAGCTCTCTTCCGACAGCTTCCAGGCCACAGAGAAGGAAGGGAAGGTTCCCCAACGATTCTTCCCAAGAAAACGGGACGAGCCGTCGTGGCGAACGCTGGCCGTAATAAGATAACGATTCAGAATGTTGTAGTTGATACGACCCAGGTAAGACAGCATGGATAGCGAGGAGCCATCCCCGTTTGCCTGCGGATTATCGGTAGCCGAATCGAAGTACCAGAACTGTTCGCTCTCGATCGGAACGTTCTGCTTCGTAGCCCTGAAGCTATCGCGATTGCGCTCGCGGGCCGACATGGCTGCCATCACCGTCAGGTCGTGCACCTTGCCGAAGGTTTTGTGCCAGGTCGCAATATTCTCCCATGTCCATTCTATATAGCGCTGGGTACTGCGGCTAACCGTGCTTGTGAGCTCGGAATTGTCCATGGTTTCGTAGTACACCGGAGTGAAGCCGCTGTTGTAAGTGCCGTCGTACCGAATGCCGAAGCGGGATGTGAACACGAGATCGGAAGTGATGTTCAGGTCGACGCTAAAGTTCCCCACCAGATTCATGTTCCTGTTCTGAGCATTATTGCGGGCGATGCGCCCGACAGGGTTGGCCAAGCGGATCTTTGATATGCCCGCATAATAATCCGTGTCGTTGTTCCAAACCGGCACGTCGGGCGGTGCAATCAGCGAGGAGAGGAAGATGCTCGTGGGATCCATCCTCTTGTTAGCGCTGAAGGCGGCCGAGATGGAGGTGGTAAACTTCAGTATGTTGCCAACCTTCATGTTATTATTCTGCGACATGCTGATTCGGTCGAAGTCGGTCGAACGAATGATACCGTTCCTCTTGAAATAGTTAGCGCTGAACATAGAGGTCATGTTATCGCCACCGCCCGACAGGCTGAGGTTGTAATTCCGCACCGCACCAGTGCGCGACACCTCCTTGTACCAGTCGGTCGTGGGGAGATTGCTCGTGTTGGCGTAGAGGGGAGCCTCATTGTTATTAACGTAGGCCTCGTTAGAGAGTGCGGCGTACTGCGACGAGTTGAGCATAGAAGGCTTGTTGGCCAGGTTCTCTATGCCGTAGTATGCATTTACGCTCACCTTCAAGGCGCCGGCCTTTCCCTTCTTAGTTGTGACGAGCACCACGCCGTTGGCTCCACGCGAACCGTAGATGGCGCAAGCCGATGCATCCTTCAGGATCTCCAGCGACTCAATGTCGCTTGGACTAAGGAAATTGATGTCGTCCATGGGAAAGCCGTCGACCACGAACAGCGGATCGGCATTGTTCGTGGTGCCTATACCGCGGATCTTGATCGTCGCGATGGCATCGGGCTGTCCGGAATCCTGGATCACCATAACGCCGGCGGCCCGGCCCTGCAAGGCCTGAACCGGCGACGAAGTAGCCATCTTGTTCAAATCTTCCGACTTCACGGAAGCTACCGCGCCGGTGAGGTCGCTCTTCTTTATCGTTCCGTACCCTATTACTATGACTTCCTCCAATGCCTGCGAATCATCGGCCAGCACAATGCGTAAGTTCGTCCTGCTGCCCACGGCTATCTCCTGCGTGATGTAGCCGATGTATGACACTTGCAGCTTGGCGTTATTACCCACGCTGAGGGAGAACCTGCCGTCAGTGCCTGTCACCGTACCGTTGGTGGTGCCCATCTCAATGATGTTCGCGCCGATAACGGTTTCATTGTTTGCGTCGACAACAATGCCCGCAACCGTGCGTCGGCTTTGCTGTGGAGCAGCCGTAGCGGATGCGGGCGAAGCTTTACGGTCTATATACACCTGGCGCTCCTTAATGGTATAGCTATTCCCGGTTTGAGAAAGCAGCATATCAAGAACCTTGTCTATGGTTTGATTCTGTACCGAAATATTAAGCCTGCGGCTCTCGTCTATAATATTAGAGCGGTAGAAAAACGCCAGATCGCTCACCCGCTCTATCTCGTCGAGAACCTCGCGAACGGTTTTGTTTTGCATATCCAAAGTGATGCGCGTTTGCTGCGAATAGTCTTCAGCCTGCGCCTGTATGCCTAAGCACGCGATCATGAATACGAGAATCAGCTTCATGACGCGCTTTATCTGTTTGTTAACTGAATTTAGTTTGTTCATCATTTTATTTGTATTGATTTATAGGTGGTATTTCTTTAATCTCAGGAAAACATAATACCGGTTGCTTCCCTTCTGCCCTATTGGCCTGTATGCACGTGATTATCCGTTTTGTTTCATAGGCAACATGTTTTAGTGGTTTATATATAAGCTGAAGATGCCGTCCTCTTCCCTGCACTGTATGGGGGCGGCGTTTGAGAAGCCCTGCAAGACTTCCAACGGATCGCTCTTGAGATGCAGTTTGCCCGTAAAGCGCATCGCGCCAACTTCCGGCTCATAACAGATCGTTAGCCCATAGTATCGCTCAAGCCTTTCGAGAATGACCGACAGCTTCTCGTCCTTGTATATATATGTTCCGTCTTTCCATGATATATAGTCTTCCGCTTTTACCCGGCAAACGCCTTTATCTTCTCCAACGAGGCTGAACATGTGATTGGGAGAAAGTTCGGTTTCATGAGGCTTGGAGCCTTTGGTACGTACTGCCACGCGCCCGCTCAGGAGCACAACGGTCTGAGCCGCCTCGTCGTCGTATGCCGAAACATCAAAG
Organism: Tannerellaceae bacterium; assembly: GCA_031280435.1. Lineage (GTDB taxonomy): Bacteria > Bacteroidota > Bacteroidia > Bacteroidales > Tannerellaceae > DFXE01. The sequence continues at coordinate 6,486 of JAITGS010000113.1, forward strand.
GCTGTGCCGAGCGCACGCACTTCCAGCTGCTTCGTCTTAACAATGAACGGGCGCATGCGATCGGGCTCTATCTCAAGGTAGGCCTCCCCTTCCAGGTATATAGACCGCTCACGCGAACCGAATACCGGAGGATACACAACGCGCGACGCGGCATTCAGCCATAGACGGCTGCCGTCGGAAAACACCATAGACGTGTACTTCCCCTTAGGCACAATAACCTGGTTGAAGGCGTCGGGCTTATCGTCGGCCAACGAGGATTCGGCGCCTGAAGCCATCTGAACCGAGTTGACCTCCGCCACACCCTTGCCGTCATACTGAATGTGCGCGCTTTTATCCTTCAGCCTGACCTTGTTGTTGCTGGAGAAGATGATCTCTATGTCGTCGCCGACGGTCGCGGGCAGGGCAACATCCTCTATGCTCAAAGCATCCGCGTTGCCGGCATCAGGCCCGTATCGCTCCAGGGATACAATCAGGCCGACCGACAATAACAGGCCTATAACCGCCGCCGGTATCCATAGCAATATGCGCATCTTACGCCTGTCCCTGCGGCGGCTTATGTCGGCCTGAATGTTAGCCCATATATTGCCGTGTTCATCGCCCGACATCTTTGCTGAAGGCGAATGAAGGGCGCGAACGCACCACGAGGCCAAACGATAATCGTCGGCTGTTACTTGCCCTGCCTCCCGAAGCGACTTCCATCGCGTGCTGTTCGCAAGATCGGGATGATTAACCGATGCAATGAAGGCATCGTCTTCCAGCAAATCAACCAAGTTATACTTAGTGTTGTCTTCCATTTCTGTGTCTTACTTTATTTTTATTTGGCTTCGGGAACGTGGGAAACACCGTCGGTGGCTCTGTCACGTCCGGCTTCCGCCGCCATGGTACGTATCTTCAGTATGGTGCGGTGGAGAAGGTTCCGCACCGATTGGTAGTTCATCTGCATCAGCCGGCATATCTCTTCATCCGACAATTCCTCCTCAAAGCGATAGTACAGAACTTCGCGCTGCCGCGGAGTGAGATGCTCCAGCAGGCGGGATATGCGTTGCTTTTGCGCATGCAGATGCTCCGACTCCATCAGGCCTGTATCCGCAGTAAACTCAGCATGAAAAGTCGGCTCTATACTGTCGATAGGATAGTGATCGACTTCTTTTCGGAAGTAATCAAACAGAGCGTGCTTCATCGCCTGCATCAGATATACTTTGATGTTCTCAACCTGATTCAGCCCCTTCCTCCCGGTATATAGTTTGATGAATATCTCCTGTACGCAATCTTTCACCAGTTCCTGATTGCTGGTGAATCGCGAACCATAAGCATAGAGCAGATCGGCATAATCGGAATACAGCGACGCAAAAGCCTCATCGCTGCCCGACAGAAATCGGCTCCAAAGTTCTCCGGTCTGCTGCTTATAATCTCGGGGTTTCATCATAGCATGATTTAAGATGCTTATTTTTCAACTAAGACGAATTTGCGCCTCCATTTGTACTCAATGCCGATTTGGATTCCCCAGTACCGCCTAAAGCCATAGCCGCATAGCAAGCGCAACGAATCCCGGCGGCGATCACAACCTCCGACGCATGGCCTCACAAGCCTGCGTCGCACAACGCACCTTTATCCTCACATAACGGCTGAAGCACGCAGGCCGGCCGTCTCCCCCGGTACCTCCCCCGCAAGCCCGGCGCTCAAAAGACTATACGGAAGCGCGTTTGGCCGTCGTCGCCGGTGCGCAGTGAGAAGCTGCAGCCGTGGCGTTGTAATATTTCGCGGACGAAGATCAGGCCGAGGCCTTGTCCGTGGGGCTTGGTGGAGAAGAAGGGGGTGAACAGCTTGGAGGCTGTTGCGGCGTCGACGCCCCGGCCCGTGTCGGCTATCTCGAGCAGGGGATGAGGGCCGGACAGGGTGACTATAGTGATAGTGCCGTCCTGTTCGATGGCCTCCGCCGCGTTCTTGATGATGTTCACCAGCGCCTGCTCGAACTGCTGTGCGTCGGCCATCACCACAGGCGACGATTGGCTGAGGTTCATCACTATCCTGATGTTACGGTTAGCGCATATTGCCTCCATGAACCTTTTGCAGGAGCTTACCATCTCGTTCAGACTGTGCTCCCGCAGCTGGGCGTCGGGGATGCGGACAACGTCGGCGAAGCGCCCCACGAAGCGGTTCATGCCCAGCGTGCGCTCCACTACTATGCGCAATGCCTCCACGACCTCCTCGTTGGCCTCCGAGTCGCTCAGCGTGGCGCTCAGGGTGTCTAGCGTGGAGGTAACGCCGGCCGTGGTGTTGTTCACCTCGTGGGCTATCATGCGGATTACCTTCTCGTAGGCTTTGGTTTCGGCGCGCCTCACCTCCTCGGTTAGCGGCTCCACGAGGTAGAAGGAGTGCAGGAAGCCCCGGTCGAAGAAGGTAGAGTGGCTGCACTTGTACACGTCGGCGTTGCTGAGCCGCACAATCCTCGACGAGTGCCTCCCGGTGCCGACGAGCTCCGTCGCCAGGGGCAGCTTCAGCTCGCCGAGGCGCTTGCCCCTCAGCTTGTCGTCCTCGCCCAGCCCCAGCATGCGGCCGGCGGCCGGGTTGTAGTCCATCACCTTCTCGTCAAGGTCGAGGATAACTATCCCTACGGGCGATGCCTTGACCAGCAAATCGAGGAACTCATTCTGCGACCTCACCTGCAGCCGCTCGTTCTTGAGTTGCTTCATCATGCGGTTGAAGAGTTCGACAATGCGGTCGGCCTCGGCGTTCCCAACCTTGCGCAGGCGGGAGGCGAAGTCCTGTCCGCTCAGCAAATCCATTCCGTTGCCTATGATGTGCAGCGGCCTTATCATCCTGAAATAAAAAAATATCAGGTAAATGATGCTGATGACCGCCAATGCTTCCACGGCATAGAGCGCATAGTTTGAGCTCTGCCGCCTCAGCGCAAAGAAGGCCGTAAGGCCCAGCAGGCCGAGCAGCATCACCGAAAAAATCAGGAATCCCGTTCTTGTTCTCATCTTCTTATATCATATTTTTCCATGCGGCGATACAGTGCAGCCCTGCTTATGCCGAGCGACAGCGCCGCCTGAGACAGGTTCCATCCGTGCTTGGCAAGCGCCTGGAGTATGGATTGCCGTTCCAGGGCGTCGAGGGTAGCGGATTCGGGCGCAACCGTGGGCATGCTGATGCTCTGCGATGAGAAATCGCCCGCGTCGAGCGTGTTTTTTCCCGACAGCAGCATGACGCGCTCCACCAGATTCTTCAACTCGCGTATGTTGCCAGGATAGGGCAGCTTGCAGAGGTATTCGATGGCCGAGGCGGTGAACGATGGCCGCGGCAGCCCGTTCGCGGCGGCCAGCTTCTCCGCAAAGCTCTCGGCCAGCAGAGGAATGTCGGCCCGCCTGTCGCGCAAAGGAGGCAGATGTATGCCGATGAGGTTTATCCTGTACAGCAAGTCTTCGCGGAAGGATTTGTCGGCGACCTTCCCCGCAAGGTCGGCATTGGTAGCGCTAACCACCCTCACGTTCGTGCGCTTGCTGCGGCTGTCGCCCAGCGGCTCGTAGGTCTGATCCTGGAGCACGCGCAGCAGCTTCACCTGGCTGGAGAGCTCCAGGTCGCCTATTTCGTCGAGGAAGATAGTGCCTCCGGAGGCCAATTCGAAGCGTCCGCTGCGGTCGGAGTAGGCGTCGGTGAAGGCTCCCTTCCGGTGGCCGAACATCTCGCTCTCGAACAGGCTGCTCGACAATCCTCCCAGGTTAACCTTAACGAAAGGCCCGCCGGCTCGCATACTATTTGCGTGAATAGCTTCGGCAATAAGCTCCTTGCCGGTTCCGCTCTCCCCCGTGATCAGCACCGAGGCGTTGGTCGGAGCAATGCGTGCCACCAGCTTCAGCACGTCGCCGACGGCCTCGCTGCGGCCTATGATGCGGTCGAAGCTGTAATCGGAGCGCTTGAAGGCCTCGCCGTCCGACAGCTTCACCTCGCTAAGCTTCAGCGCCGTGCGTATAGACTCCAGCAAGGCATGGTTGTTCCACGGCTTGGTCACGAAGTCGAACGCCCCCGCACGCATGCCCTCCACCGCCAGTGCAATCGTTCCCCAGGCAGTGATGAGGATAACCGGCGCCGTGGGGCACAGGATTCGCGCCTGCTTGAGCAGCTTCAGGCCCTCGGCCCCCGTAGTCGAAAGCGAAAAGTTCATGTCCATCAATATCAGCCGGAGCGGCTCGGAGCGCATGGCGGCCAGCGCCTCCACAGGCGAGCACAGGGCGCAAACCGCGTAGCCCGCCCGCTTCAGCATGAGCGTGAGCGAGGAACGAACGCCGGCATCATCGTCAATAATCAGTATCATTTGGGATTCTTATTTGTTGTGATAATCATTTGAATTATATCTGCAAAGATAAAGGCTTGGCAGGGCCGGCCAAAGCGAGCCCGCCCCATGCCGCATCGCCGCAGCTTTTATCCCCTCCGGGGCTGTTTGAAGCCATAGCTGCACAGCAAGAGGTTCCCGCAGCCAAAAAAGATGCGATTTCTGCGTAGAAAAGGCCTCCCGCAGCCAAAAAAGATGCGATTTCTACATAGAAAAAGCCCCGTGCAGGCCATTTTTAGCCTTTTCCTGAGCAGAAACGGCTTCTTTTTTGGCCGCGGGAACCTCTTTCTATGCAGATATGACTTTTGGGAGGCCTGAGCGGGATAATTGTTGCGCAGCTTTTATCCCCTCCGGGGCCGGCCGAAACTTTTGCTGCACCGCAAAAGCTTGCCGCGGCACAAATCCGGCGCATCGCCGTACAGTAAAAATCTGCCGAAGGCCGCTCCCAAGCTTTTGCTGCACAGCAATGGGTTCGCCCTTGCATGGCACACAAAAAGCGGGCGAACCCTAAGATTCGCCCTGTTAAAAAAAATCAATCATGTTCAGCGGATTAGGTGTAACAGATCGTCGAGCTCCATGCTCCGGCCGGCTTGGGTTTTAAAAGTAGCCGACAGCTTTCCTGTGCGCAGGTGCAGCTTGTTGCCGAGGCTGGAGTGTATGCGGAGGCGCTTGAGCGAGCCCTTCTCCCAGTCGATGTCGACTGTGAAGCCGCCGCGCGCACGCAAGCCTCTGACCGAGCCTTTTGCGGCGAAGGCCTCCGGAAGCGCAGGCAGCAGATGTAGCTCGAAGCTGCCGTCCTTGAGGGGCAAGTGGCTCTGGAGGAGCATCTCGGCTATGGCCGCCGTGGCTCCGAAATTGCCGTCAATCTGGAAGGGAGGATGGTCGTCGAACAGGTTGGGCAGCGTTTTGCGGCTGAGGAGCACCGACAGCAGCTTCCAGGCCCGGTTGCCGTCGTGCAGGCGGTTCCACATGTTTATCTTCCATGCCAGGCCCCATCCTGTGCCGTCGTCGCCGCGCGCTTCCAGGGTTTTGCGGGCCGCTTCGGCGAGCTTAGGCGTTCCCACTACGGTTATCTGGTTGCCGGGGTGGAGCGCAAAGAGGTGGGATGTGTGGCGGTGATGGGGCTCTACTTCCTTATAGTCTTCGGCCCATTCGAGTATCCTGCCTGTGGCGGGGCTGATGCGGGTAGGCGGAAGTCGCTTGAGTGTTCGGAGGCACTCGCGGCGGAAGTCGAGCTCGGTCTTGAGGATTTCGGAGGCCTCCACGCAGCTCGTGAGCAGCTGCCTGATGATCTGGAGGTCCATCGTGGCGCCGTAGGTGAAGACGGAGCGCTCGCCGCCGGGCAGCAGGAAGGCGTTTTCGGGCGAGTAGGATGGGTTGGTGACGAGCTTGCCTGCGTAGGCCGTCCCCTTGGGCGCCTCCACCAGGAAGTCCATTACAAACTGCGCTGCGCCTTTCATTAGCGGCCAGGCTTCGTTTTGCAGGAAGGTTTTATCACCCGTAAAGCAGTAATGTTCCCAGGGATGCATGGCCAGCCAGGCCGCACCCATAGGCCAGATGCCTTGCGGGCCGTCGGCCGGAGCTGTGAATCCCCAGGCGTCGGTAAGGTGATGCACCACCCATCCTCGTGCGCCGTACAGCGTTTGCGCCGTGCGGGCTCCCGGCTTCATCAGCATCTTGCTCAGGTGGAAGAGCGGCTCGTG
>JAITGS010000125.1 GCA_031280435.1 Tannerellaceae bacterium
GGGTGGGTGGAATAACCACGGACAGGATTCGGGGGGGTGCAAAAAAGGAGGTTGCGCTCGAACAATGGGTCATTCCCGCGAAGGCGGGAATCTCCGATCGATAGTTGGGACGATTGTATTGTATTATATGCAAATAAAAACCACAATCGTAACCGTCTTTCGATCGGAGATTCCCGCCTTCGCGGGAATGACCTGTGGTTCGAGCGTTCCGGCGGGAATTATTGAGGGGACTTCTAATAATTAGATTTTTCAAGGCTTGCGACGGAGGCATAACGCAGAAAAAGCAATTAGTAGAAGTTCCCGGCCTCAACTCACTTGGTCGCGTATTCGCTTGGGGTAACGCCTTCTATTTGCTTGAAGGCCTTGTTGAAGGTAGATTGATTGGCAAAACCGGCGGAGGTGTAGATGTGTTCGATGGTGTAGAGGTCGCGGCTATTGCGAATCAGTTCTTTTACCTTTTCTATTCTGTAAGAGTTTACAAATGTTGTGAAGCTCATGTCCCTTTTCAGCTTGATGGCTCTTGATATGTAGGAATTGTTGCTGTTAAGCTGGATGCTGAGCTGTGCGATGCTGAAATTGGGGTCGAGATAGGGCTTTTCCCTGACGAAATACTCAACTATGCTGTCGTAGAGTTCGTAGATTTTTTCTATGCTGTTTTCATCTGCCCTGTCTATGCCGGCGTCGTATCCCCGCACGCCGTTGCCGGCCATAATCATGGCTTTGGCTTCAGCTATTTTGAGCATATAGAACAGGAAGAAAAAGATGAAGACAGGTACGGAAACAATAGGATATACCATAGACAGTATGCCTGTCAGAGGCAGCTTGTGAGTTGCAACGGTGATCAGCCAGTCCTTAAACAAAGGTGCAAGGAGCGGAATCATCATGTTGTAGGTTATTGCAAGAATAGTGAGGAGCAGGAAGATTATGGCTCCGAAGAAAATCACAAGATTGTTCGTTTTAGTATCCGGATATATAACATAGTAGGCTAATGGCGGTACAATCATCCAGAAGTAGGGCGTCACATTTCCCATAACATGGCCGATGATGATAACCGGGATCAGTGCAATCATTACTAACAGTATGAGCAAAACCGCAACAGCTTTCCATTTGTGAAGCGGCTTGCGATATATAATTATCAAGCCAAATATATGTACGCAAAGCAATATCAGCATGAAAGTGAAGAAGGGGCCGTATGGCAATAAGGCCCAGGCCATACCTGCCGAGAGCAAAATATTGAATATCATCAGGTAGAAATATCCTATGGCGCATTTTTGTTGCAACGAAATAATGTCGGGATGTTCCGACACATTAGTGAATTCGGTCATAAAAAAGAAGTTATTAGTGCGTTAGCAATACAAGAATAGTATATATCTCAATAAGCATACATGAAAAATCGCCCAAAGGTATTTGTTTTTTCTAAGCATGCAAATAAAAGTCGGCATTAAGCCGTAGCCGGAGAGCCTGCTTGGCGGCATCCTGTACATGCAGTCGGCTGCAGGCACAGGATGCCCTTGCTTAATAGGCCTGTGTCAGGAGATGATTCCTGAGCGGATTGGCATACATGTCGAGCAGCCTTGTGCGCAGGTAGTCCTCGTCTTTGTTTGGGATAACTATCTTGTCGAGCCGGCTTTGCAGGTAGGCTTCGAACTGCTGTTTGTCGTTCCGGCCGTAGTGCAGGGCGAAGCGGTTGGCCTTGTCGAGCAGGTCGCAGGCTATGTAGTTGCAGGGATAAAATCGGTAGTGCTTGTAGATTTCGGTGTCGATTATCTGCGCTATGCGGGCGTAGAGTTCGTTGCGGTCGAGGTTTCGGTCGAGGCGTTCGAGCTGCGGGTTGACGGGCGAGCAGATGGTGAAGTGCACTCGCTTTTTGTTGCCCAGTATGCCCGTTTCCATGTTCAGCAGGTCGTCGCGCTTGCTCTTGATGAAGTCGGGGCAGTCGCGCTTTTGCTGAAACTCTTTTGCCTTGAGGAAGTCGCAGGGGTCTTGCTCGTATGATATGGCTACCGGAACTATGTTGAGGGCCATGAGGTTCGTAAGTATGTCGGCCTCGCCTCCCATGTTCAGCATTTTGAGGATGCTGCTCTGCGTTTTGTCGTCGGAATCTTTGGCCCGTCCTTCGCGCTGTGCTATCCATACCGATTCGCGAACCTGCGTAATAATATAATGTATATAGGAGGAGAGCGTCAGGCTTGCCTGGAGCTGCTGACGGCCCGACACGCTGCGCTTCACTATGAAGCTGTTGTTGAGCTTCACCAGCGTTTCTATCCAGGGACTGATCAGCAGGTTGTCGCCTATGGCTACCTGCGTCATGCCGTAGCCCACGTCGTAGAGCATCACGTTGAGGAAGGCCGCATCGAGCACAATGTCGCGATGGTTGGAGATGAACGTGCAGGGGACGTGTCCTTCGGGCAGGCGGCTGCGGCCGGATATGGTGAGTGAAAAGGTGGTGCTCCGGGCAATGTTTGTAACAACCTCGTAGGCCAGCTTCTCCTTGAAGTCTTTGACCGTTTTGAAGGTGAGCATGAATTGGGAGAAGGACGCCCAGTCGAGGTCCGGCTTAACATACCGGAAGGCGCGTTCGAAATCGGGATTAGCTATGAGGCCCAGGATGGCTTCCGGCGCCTCGGCGTCGGTAAAGGGCCGTATGTCGTCAAAGAGTTTGGGTTCTATGTTCATGGCGGGTTAATTCATTTTCGATAATATCCGTAATAATGCTTGTCATGCTTATTTGTGCGGCTGCGGCCTGCTGTGGGATGAAGCTGGTGGAGGTCATGCCCGGCGTGGTATTGACGTCGAGCATTACGGGGCGCTCCCGCTCGTCTATGATGTAGTCGATGCGGATGAGGCCTTTGGCTCCGAGCAGGTCGTAGATGCGCGAGGTGGTTTGCCGCACAGCCTCGGCTAGGGCGGAGGGGATGCGTGCCGGGGTTATCTCCTCCGACTGCCCGTTGTATTTGGCGTCGAAGTCGAATATCTCGTTGTTCGACACCACTTCGGTCACGGGCAATACCACCGCGCGGCCGGCCGTTTTGTAGCATCCGCATGTCACCTCGGTGCCGCTCACGCTTTGCTCCGCAATCAGTTCGTCGCCTTCGGCAAAGGCCTTGCGGATAGCCTCGGCAAGCTGCGTCATATCCTTGGCCTTGGTCACTCCGAAGCTGCTCCCTCCGCTGCTGGGCTTGACGAACAGGGGCAGGCCGAGCCGCTCTACGAGCCTGCCGGGCTCAAAGCTGTCGCCTCTGCGGATGCAAACCGAATCGGCTACCGCAATCCCGAAGCTGCGCAGGAAGTTATTGCACACAAACTTGTTGAACGATACCGCCGAGGCCAGCGCTCCGCACGACGAGTAGGGCATCCCTATCATGTCGAAATATCCCTGGAGCAGCCCGTCCTCGCCCGGAGTTCCGTGTATGGTGATATAAGCAAAGTCGAAATGCCTGCGCTCTCCGCCCTCCTCAAAGCTGAAGTCGTTCCTGTCGATAGCCGCTTTCCTGCCCTCCGGAAGCTCCACGTACCATTCGTCGCGACTTATAATAACGACTAAGGCTTCGAACCTCTCAGGGTCGATGAAGGAACGTATTCCCTCGGCGCTCCTGAGCGAAACCTCCATTTCAGACGAGTATCCGCCTGCCACAATAGCTATTTGCTTCTTCATCCCCTTCACGATTCGGGCGCCCTCATCAGCGCAGCTTCGAGAGAATCTCCTTGCCGAAATCCATACATTCCGAACGCTTCAGGTTGTCGTACTCCGGCATGTTGAATCCCTGAAGCATCTTGCGCGAATCTTCGTCCATCAGCGAATAGGTGATGCGTCCGAGGAAGACCCTGCCCGGAACATCGCCTCCGGCTCCGAGCAGCCCAGCTAGGTGTCCGTCTATGAGCTCGGCCTTCTGCTGCGGCTCCACCGGCTGCATCCTGTTGCCGCACACTGCGAAGAGCCCGCGCAGCTTGGGCCTCAGCATATCCCTGTGCTTGGCTATATAGCTTTGCAGCTCGTCCGACACTTTTCCGGCGCGTATAGCTCCGCCAATCACAACAAATTCGTAGGCCGCAAGATTGGGATTCTCCCTCACGTCGAACACCTGGGCAATGCCCCCCATCCCTTCCGAAATCCATACGCCCGCATCGCGAGCCGAGCCGCACCAGCTTGCATAAAGCACCGCCCACTTGCGATCGGCCGGCATGGGATAATACTCCAGCGCCTGCAGTTTGCTGCCCGCCGCCGCTCCAAGACACATAGTCAGCCCCGAAGCAATAAATTTTCTTTTATCCATAAACTATTAAAATAATAAAGATTGTTGATAAGCAAAAGTAAGCAAATATTTCTTTGGAGGAGAATCGCGCACGCGGCCTCCCCGCAGCATCACTCAGGGAAAGCCCGTTTGTAACATAAAAACTCATTCCGTAGCGCCGGAAATCCCCCGCCCCTTCACCGCCATAACTCTCCGCCCCAGGCAATCCCCCCGCCGGCCGCTGCGACATCGCATTTTTCATCCGAAGCTCTGCGCAGGAAAATACTACGTCGCATTTTTCTCCGAAGCTCTGCGCAAGAAAATACTACGTCGCATTTTTCTCCGAAGCTCTGCGCAAGAAAATACTACGTCGCATTTTTCGTCCGAAGCTCTGCGCAAAAAAATACTACGTCGCATTTTTCGTCCGAAGCTCTGCGCAAAAAAATACTACGTAGCATTTTTCGTCCGAAGCTCTGCGCAAAAAAATACTACGTGACATTTTTCTCCGAAGCTCTGCGCAAGAAAATACTACGTAGCATTTTCTCCATGGATGACGCCGGAGCCGTTGCGATTTTGGAGCTTGCGCAAAGGGCGGCGGTTGAAAGACCTGGCACCCTGCTCGTGATGCCGCGGGCATTTGCAGGACAAAGGAAAAGGAGTATCTTTGCCCCGCTTTTCCACCCGGCATCCGTGTGATGGGGAATTAGGAAGCAGAACTAATTTTTAGTAACACAATTTAAATAATTAAGACATGAAATTTTTTCAATTAGAAGCGAATCCGAGGGAAGCCATCGGAAAGAAAGCCGCAAAAATGATCCGTAAGGCCGACGGCATACCCTGTATCCTTTACGGCAGCGCCCCGTTCCAACTCCCCTTCGAGGGAACGCTCAAGCAAGGCGAAAAGATTGTAGAGATAGCCAACAAGAAGGCCGTTATCGTAACCCATCTCGCCGTGTCCAAAGACAATGTTCACGGGCTGCTGTACACACCGGAAGCCTTCTTGGTTGAGCTCAATATCCTTGGCTCCGGCACGGTGAAGGCCATAGTGAAAGACGTGCAAACCCAGCCTGTCACCGACGAGATTATACACATCGACTTCCAGGAGATATTTGAAGACAAGCCCATAGATATGGATATTCCCGTGGTGCTTGAAGGTCACTCCGAGGGCGTCAAGGCCGGCGGTAAGCTCAGCCTCGAGATGCGCAAGCTGAAAGTCAGGGCGCTGTACAAAGACCTGCCCGAAAAGTTGGTTGTCGACATAACGGAGCTCGGCCTGGGCAAAACCATACAGGTCGGCGCACTGCAATACGACAAGCTCGAGCTCATCAATGCCGCAAACGCCGTTGTTTGCGCCGTGAAGCTCACCCGCGCCGCCAGAGGAGCCGCCGCCGCTGCTGCTGCCTCCTCCAAATGAAATTCCTCGTAGCAGGCCTGGGGAATTATCCTCCGGAATATTGGAAAACCCGGCACAACATAGGCTTTCGCATTGTCGACAAGCTGGCCGACGAAGCCACAGTTTCCTTCAGTTCCGCGCGATACGGCGATATGGCTCACATTCGTATCAAAGGTCGCAGCCTGCTCCTCCTCAAGCCTACAACCTATATGAACGCAAGCGGACAAGCCGTTCGATACTGGCTCGGCAAAGAGGCAATCCCCGACGAAAATCTTTTAATAATATCAGACGATATAGCCCTCCCGTTCGGCGTCTTGCGGCTCAAGCCGCGCGGCAGCCACGGGGGGCATAACGGCCTGCGCGACATCGAAGAGAAGCTCGGCACGCGAGAGTATGCCCGGCTTCGCTTCGGCGTTGGCGACGAATTTAGCAGCGGGAGGCAGGTCGACTACGTACTTAGCGACTTCGAGCCCGACGAGCAGGCCGTCCTGCCCGAGCGCATATTCCAGGCCGCCGATATGGTCAGGAGCTTTTGCCTCGCAGGCATAACCAATACCATGAACCGGTATAATAACAAGTAGAGCCATGCCGTCCGACGAGATCAGAATCGACAAATGGATGTGGGCCGTACGCATATTCAAGACCAGAACCATAGCCGCAGAAGCATGCAAGAAAGGTCGCATATCGGTTGGCAACACCGAAGCCAAGCCCTCACGGATGATCAAGCGGGGAGACGTCATCATGGTGCGAAAGCCTCCCGTAACCTACTCCTTCAAGGTGATTGAGCTCACGGCAAACCGCATAGGAGCAAAGCTGGTTCCCGACTATCTGGAGAACGTCACCCCGGCAGCTGAGTACGAAGCCCTCGAACTGAATCGCATCGCCGGCTTCGTCGACAGGGCTAAAGGCCTCGGGCGGCCCACCAAGAAGGACAGAAGGGAGCTCGAACAGTTCACCGATGCCGACTTCGACTTTGATTTCGACTTTGACTCCGATTCCGACGACGACAACTGAGCCTTAGCGCTCACCTCCCCCAAGTTCATTGCCCGTCCGCAGGGTACACCACTCCCATCTGACGGCGAATCTCATCCATAATTTCCAGCGTACACAGCGAATTTGCATGCGAATTGACAGCAGATTCGCGCCTACCGTCGAGCACAACATTTATGAACTCGGCAACCTCATAGTAGTATTCATCACTATCGGTACTAGCGCTTATGTCCTCCGGCTCCGGAGGGAGGCCCTTGCCCGACGCGGCCCGGCGACGCTCCTCGAAGCGCAGGCTTCCGATTATGTTTATGCGATCCAGCGTGATTGTTCCCGTCTCGCCCTGTATTTCGGTGGGCAGCGACGAGTCGGCTATCTTAGAATAAAGCACCGTGGCACCCATATCCTCGTAGGCAAAGGTCACAGCGCCCTGGCCGTCGACCCCCGTCGGCAGTAGAAGGCCGTCGGCCGTGATGCGCTGCGGCCTTCCGAACAGGACAACCATAGGATAGATCGTGTAGACGCCTATATCCACCAAGGCACCGTTAGAGTAATCCGGTCGGAAGGCATTAGGCAGCTCGCCGGCCTTCAGCTTGTCGTATCGCGATGAGTATTGGCAGTAGCAGGCGAAGTAGCGGCGCACCTTACCCACCCTGTGCAGATTGGCGACAAGCGCCCGGAAGTTGGGAGTCAGCACCGGCTTCATGGCCTCCATAAGCACAACATTATTACGGCCTGCGGCCTCAATCATACGGCGCGCCTCGGCTGCGTTCGACGCCAACGGCTTTTCGCATAGAACATGCTTTCCGCGGTTCATGAACATTATGCTCTGCTCGGCATGCAGGAAATTAGGGGATGCTATGTAGACGGCATCTATGAGCGGGCTGGCAGCCATTGCCTCCGCCGACGTGAACGTATGGGCTATCCCGTGCCGGGATGCGAAGGCCCCGGCCGCAGCCTGAGTGCGCGAGCATACGGCTGTTGCCTCGAACCGGGCATCCTGCCGCGCCCCGGCTAAGACCCAGTCGCTGATAAAGTTTGTTCCTATAATTCCGAAGCGAATCTTACTTTCCTTGTTGTTCATTGGTATACGTATTTATTGTTTGTTGATTATATCACAGCGGGCAAATGTATGGAAAAACCCTCGCACGGCGCCAATGCCACATTCTGGCCATGCGCCCTCAGGCTCGCTTGCCTTCCGGGCTGGGGGAGGGGCATCCGGCTCATCGATCGCTCCCGTCCGTAGCCGTCGGGCCGGAGATTACCACCCGCAAGGTATTGTCCCTCACTTTTAATCGCGTACATTTGCCGCGCATCATATAATTAATGTATATAGAACATGAACAGACAAATATTCTCAGACTTACTTGCCGAGCGGGTGCTCACACTCGACGGCGGGATGGGCACCATGATACAGGGATACGGCCTCGACGAAGCCGATTACCGCGGCACGCGCTTTGCCTCCTGTCATTGCAACCAGAAAGGCAACAATGATCTGCTTGTACTCACCCGCCCGGATGTCATCATCGACATCCACAGGCAATACCTCGAAGCCGGAGCAAACATTGTTTCCACCGATACCTTCAACGCCAATGCCGTCTCCATGGCCGACTACGACATGCAGGCATACGTGCGTGAGATGAACCGGGCGGCAGCCATCTGCGCGCGGGAAGCCGTCAGCGGATTCCTAACCACGCATCCCGGCAGCATTGCCCTCGTAGCCGGCTCCGTAGGGCCTACGAACAAGACGGCATCCATGAGTCCCGACGTATCCGATCCCGGCTTCCGGGCCGTATCCTATGCAGACCTCTTCGAGGCTTATGCCGAGCAGACGGCAGGGCTGGTAGAAGGCGGAGTCGATATACTGCTCCTCGAGACCGTGTTTGATACCATCAATGTGAAGGCAGCCCTCGATGCCGCCGGGGAGGTGCTACGGCGGATGGGCGCAGACCTTCCCGTCATGTTGTCGGTGACACTCTCATCGCAGGGAGGCCGCACATTCTCCGGGCAAACGCTACCGGCTTTCCTTGCATCAGTCATGCATGCCGACATAGCGAGCATAGGGCTCAACTGCTCATTCGGTGCCTCCGAGATGAAGCCCTGGCTGGCCGAGCTCGGCCGCATAGCTCCATACCACATAAGCGCGCATCCCAACGCAGGCCTCCCCGACAGTTTCGGGCGATATACCGAAACGCCGGACGTCATGGCCGGCCGTGTAAGGGAGTATCTCGACGAGCAGCTTGTCAATATTATAGGCGGATGCTGCGGAACCACTCCCGCTCATATCGCCCACATTGCAGAGCAGGCTAAAACGGCCCGCCCGCACAGTCTCCCGCCTAAATCCCGTAGCCTTTGGCTTTCCGGGCTCGAGCTCCTGGAGGTAAAGCCCGAAAACAATTTCGTGGGCATAGGAGAGCGATGCAACGTAGCAGGTTCGCGCAAGTTCCTTCGCCTCATCAAGGAGAAAAAATACGAAGAAGCATTAGTCATAGCCCGCAAACAGGTGGAAGACGGGGCCCAGATACTCGACATCAACATGGACGACGGCATGCTAGACGCCGCCGGGGAGCTCTGCACCTTCCTGCGCCTCATTGCAGCCGAGCCCGACATCGCCCGCGTACCTATAATGGTAGATTCCTCCAAGTGGGAAGCCATAGAGCCCGCGCTGTGCAACATTCAGGGCAAGAGCATAGTCAATTCCATAAGCCTGAAGGAAGGGGAAGCCATCTTCCTATCCCGCGCCACCCGGATAAGGCAGCTTGGAGCCGCCGCCGTAGTCATGGCATTCGACGAACGCGGCCAGGCCGATACCTTTGAGCGCAAGACGGAGATATGTAGCCGGGCGTACAACCTGCTCGTAAACTCTGCGGCCTTTCCCCCCACGGATATTATCTTCGACCCGAACGTGCTGGCCGTAGCAACAGGCATGGAAGAGCACAACGGATATGCGCTGGCCTTCATACGCGCCGTGGAATGGATAAAGCAAAACCTGCCCATGGCAAAAATCAGCGGGGGAGTGAGCAATCTGTCCTTCTCTTTCCGAGGAAACAACCATGTCCGCGAGGCCATGCACGCCGTATTCCTCTATCACGCCATAGCGGCAGGAATGGATATGGGAATAGTCAATCCGTCGGCCGCAGTGCAGTACGACGACATCGAGCCCGGCTTCCGCGCCCTGTTGGAAGACGTGATACTTTATCGCCGACCCGAAGCTGCCGAAGAGCTCATAGCATACGCACAGCGGCAGCAGGCCCCGGAGCCCGGAGCAGGCCCCGAAAAAACCGACGAGTGGCGCATGGCCCCATTAACCGAGCGAATAGAATACGCGCTCAAGAAGGGCATCACAGACTACCTCGAAACCGACCTTGCGGAGGCCCTCCGGGAGTATCCGCGCCCTGTCGACATCATAGACGGCCCCCTCATGAGCGGAATGAACAAAGTGGGCGAACTCTTCGGCGCCGGCAAGATGTTCTTGCCCCAGGTAGTGAAAACGGCCCGCACCATGAAGAAGGCCGTGGCCATACTCCAGCCTTTCATCGAGGCCGGCAAGGACGAAGGAAGCCGAGCCGACAAACCCAAGATTGTCGTTGCCACCGTAAAGGGGGATGTACACGACATCGGTAAGAACATAGTGGGCATAGTCCTGGCATGCAACAATTACGAAGTAATAGACCTCGGCGTAATGGTGCCGTCCGAAACAATCCTGGACGCCGTCCGGCGCGAAAGGCCGGCCCTGCTCGGACTCTCCGGCCTCATCACGCCCTCATTGGAGGAGATGATACATGTGGCGGACGAGATGGAGCGGGCCGGAATGAGAGTCCCTATCATGATTGGCGGCGCCACCACCTCAAAGCTGCATACAGCCGCCCGCATCGCCCCCCATTATTCCGGCGTGACGGCATACGTAGTCGATGCCTCCCAGGCCCCGCTCACAGCCTCCCGCCTGCTCAATCCCGACACGGCGCCCGCCTTCGCGGAAGAGCTGCGGGCCGAGTACGACACACTGCGGCGAGCCCTTGAAAGCAGGAAAACAGTTTCGCTCACACACGCACGCGCCCATCCCATGCGCATCGACTGGGCCGCATACCGTCCCGTCCGCCCGGCACAGAGCGGCGTCCGGCAGATAGACATTCCCGTAGCCGAGCTCATACCATACATCAACTGGAGCTACTTCCATACCGCCTGGAGGGTGAACCCGCGATACGCCGCACTGTCGCAATCCGGCGGGGAGGCAATAAACAATCTGACGGATGAGGAGCGAAGCAAGGCAATGGAGGCCAAACAATTTGCCGACGACGCCTCAGACATCCTTGACGACCTCACCACAGACGGATGCACATATTGCCGCGCCCTGTACGCCATCTTCCCGGCCTGTTCCGAGGGCGATAACATCATACTCGACAACAAACACATTTTGCCCATGCTTAGACGGCAGGAGGAAACCACAGACGGAATCTACAAATCACTTTCCGACTTTGTTCGTCCCGCCGGCGAAAAGGGCGAAGACTACGTAGGCGTATTCGCGGTGAGCGCAGGTTCCACCGCAGCCCTTCCGGACGACATATACACGGCAATGCTGACGCAGACACTGTACGACCGCCTCGCAGAAGCCTCCGCCGAATATCTGCACCGCATGGTGAGGCGCGAGTTCTGGGGATACGTTCCCGGCGAGGAGCTCCCTGTGTCCGAGCTCCTAAAAGACAGGTACGTCGGCATACGCCCGGCCGTAGGATACCCATCCATCCCCGACCAGAGCCTCAACCATGAGCTACACCGCCTCCTCGACTTCAGCCGCATAGGCATATCCCTTACGGAAAACGGCGCCATGTCGCCCACTTCCTCCGTAAGCGGCCTGTACATAGCCCACCCCGATTCGGCCTACTTCCTTGTAGGAATGATAGACGCCGAGCAAATGGCCGATTACGCCCAACGACGCGGGATAGCAGTATCCGAAGCGCGCCGACTGCTCGGTAAGAGCTGAGCCCACCCCACGGCTTTCCCCGCCGGGGTAGCTATCCGCCCGGAAGGCAAGCCCCAAAAGCAATTGACGGTATCCCGCAGTCCGGGGGCCGTCAATTTTTTTTTGCAGGCGATAACATCTTGCCCTGAAACCATCCTCAAAAACCTTTTGGCTCCTTCAAAGTACTTTGAAACCATCCCAAAAATGTTTTGGCGATTTCAAAGTACTTTGAAATCGTTCTAAAATGTTTTGAGAGTTTCAAAGAACTTTGAAAGTGTCTGAAAAAAGTTTTGAGAGTTTCAAAGTTCATTGAAAGTGTCACAAAAATATTTTGAGAGTTTCAAAGTACTTTGAAAGTATCCTGAAAATATTTTGACGGTTTCAAAGTTCATTGAAAGTGTCACAAAAAAGTTTTGACGGTTTCAAAGTTCTTTGAAAGTGTCACAAAAAAGTTTTGATGGTTTCAAAGTTCGTTGAAACCATCAAAATAATAATTCGACTGCCTTCCGGCGGGCTGGAAATTATCCTCCGGATGCAGATGCCGCGTCAAAAGGCAATTCGGCCCGCAAAACAGGTCGTGAGGGTGACGTGTGGGGCGAGGGGTTGTGCGTAGAGACGCGATGCATCGCGTCTCTACATTCCGGACACGACCTGCTTGGTCAGGCTGACGTACCCTTTGACGCTTCCTCTGCAAACATTTTTTTTGCGCATGCCTTCCGGCTAATATGGTGGCACCCTTGCCTTTTTGCGCATGCCTTCCGGCGGGCTGGAAATTATCTCACACAAAAAAAAGAGGCCTTCCGGCGGGATTGATTGAGGGAACTTCCAATAATTAGCTTTTTCAAGGCTTGTGGCGGAGGCAAAAGCGGAGTGTACTTTAGGTACATGAGCATTTTGCCGCCGTCACGTAAGGCAGAAAAAGCAATTAGTGGGAGTTCCCTTCCCAGAACGGGTAGTAGTTGAACCACTGTTCGGGGTGGGAGCTGAGGGCGGCGGTCATGCTCTCGGCAAAGGCGGCGGTTATTGCCGTGATGCGCTCCTGCTTGCCTGTAATGCCGGGAAAGGAGGTGGGGATGGGAATGACGCGGAGGTCGTAGCGTCGGGCGGAGCTCTTCATGGCATATACGGCCAGGATTTCCACGCCGAATGTTATGGCCATGGAGGCTGCGCCTATGGGGAAATGGGCCGGGGCGCCGAGGAAGCGGACTAGGGCGCTGCGCGATGAGCCGTACATGCGGTCGGCGGGCATTATCACTACTCCTCCGGCGCTGAGGGCGGCACGGATGGCTATGAGATGCGACATGTCCGGCGCCACGGGGATGAGGCTGATGTTGTTTTGTGCCAGCACACGGCTGCGGTTGCGCTGCACGGTTTTGGTTTCTCCGGGATATACCAGCGCATGGAGGGGCTTGAGGTTCTGGCGCAGCAGGTATCCGGCAATCTCGAAGTTGCCTATGTGCGCGCCTGCTATTATGAAGCCTTGGGGCTGAGATGCAAGTCGCAGGAAGTGCTCGTTGCCGGTAATGTTGACGCGGAAAATATCTGCGCAGCCTGAGAATACCGCAAAGCGGTCGAGAATCATTTGGCCGAACATGAAGTGGTTGGCATAGGTGTGAGCCAGCGATTGGGCGGGCCCCATCATGCGGCGTTGGCGGAAGTAATGCAGTATGGCGCGGGTAGCTCTGTGGTGGAAAAGCATGTAGAAAGGTACTACGACGGCCATAATGGCGTATGCCGTGCGCAGGTCTATGTATCTGAACATAAGTAGCAGTAATTTTTGTCCGAGCGGGGTTCCTCCGGTGCTTCCCCTCCATTGTTTTGCTGTCTTCATCTTCATTTTATTTGCTGCAAAGATAAGGGACTGCTGCAAATTGCTTTTTCTGCGTTATGCCCGGCAGCAAAATTGCTCATTTACCAAAGTAAACTCCGCATTTTTGCTGCCGGGGCATCCTTGAAAAATCTAATTTGCAGCAGCCCTTATAAATGGAAGGGATGAGGCAAGTCAATGGTATGGCGCCATGCCTGCGGGAAGGGCATCTTTTTTTTGCATATCTTTACGCCCGTATGATTAAAGCCGACAAATCAAATAAAATATAAACGGTATGCAGAGATTATTCTTATCACTTATAATGTTTCTTGCCATGCTTATGGCGGGGTGGGGATGCGGCCGCGGGGCTGATGCCGGCGGGGATGCACCGTACAGTCCTTTCGTTGATGCCTTCACCTCCGGTATGGTTTCGCGCTTCACGCCGGTCAATGTGGTATTTAATTCTGTCCCGGAAGGCGGCAGGATTTCCGAGACGGAGCTCCGGCGTCGCTTCAGGATTACGCCCTCGATCCGCGGCTCGCTCTCCATGCTTAATGACAGGACTGTTCGCTTTGTGCCGGAGGAGGCTTTCGCGCGTGATACGGAGTACAGCATTCGGCTGAGGCTTTCCGGCTGGTTTGATACCGATAAGCAGTCTGAGGTCTTCAGCTTCGGCTTCCGTACCCTGCCCCTTGAGCTCCGTGTGGAGCAGTCCGGCCTTGCGCAAGGCATGGGCAAAGCTGTGGGCATAGATAGCAATGCGCGGGAAGCGGAGAGCGAGGATGAAGAGCTGCTGTCCGATGACATTGAAGGCATAAGCATGGACGACCAGGTGGTCTACTCGCCGGAGGAGCCCATGAGCCGACGGGCGATTACGGATCCGGACTCGTGGGACGGCTTCTACGACATCACGTACACCATAGAAACGCCGGACAGGGAGGATGATAAGACCGTGGAGGCACTGGTACGGGCGTCGGAAGATGTGCACATGAGCTGGCTGCACTCCTCCGGCAGCAACCGCCATATACTTACGGTCAATGTGCAGTCCGATCCGGAGCAGGGTCGCAAGCTGCGGCTTTCGGTTGCTCCCAACCGGCTGGGATTGCGGGAGCAAACGCTTGCCGAGACCTACATCCCCTCGCGTAATGAGTTCGCCGTATATTTCGTGAGGTACGCCGAGGAGCCGGAGCGCTGCGTCGAGATTACGTTCACCCGTCCCCTCAACCCCAAGCAGAGCCTCGAAGGCCTGGCTACCATAGAAGACAATAATAACGGCAGCATCTCGATTGAGGGCAACGTACTGCGCCTGTATCCCGACGCCAACTGCCGCGGCCTACGGCAGGTATTCCTGAACTCGGCAATAACCTCCAAAGACGGAGCGAGGCTGGCCACGGGAGAGGGAGCCGACGAAATCGTTTATACCGTTGATATATCACCGGCACGTCCGGCGATTGAATTTGCCGGCGAGGGGAACATAATACCCCTTACGGGCGATTTGATTGTCCCCTTCCGGGCGGTACACCTGCGTGGCGTGATTGTGAGGGTGATAAAAATACGGGAGGAAAACATAGGGCAGTTTCTGCAGACCAATGATTTGGAGGGGAGCTCGTACCTGATGCAGGTGGGACAGCTCGCCGCCCGCAAGACGCTGTTCTTCGACGAGCAGGGCGGCAGCCTGAGCCGTTGGGGCACATACGCCGTTCGGCTCAACGAGCTCATTACGCCGGAGCCGGGTGCCATATACCGGCTGATACTTTCCGCCAGCCCGGAGCTCTCCGTCTTCATCTGCGACAGCCTTTCCGAGAAGCCGGGCCGTGAGAGCATACTTGCGGCCGATGCCCAACGCTTCAGGGAGGAGGCCGCACGTTTCGACGGCACCCACTCGGAGTATTATTACTTCGGCAACGTTTTCGGCGACAGCAATTATTACTATTACTATGATGACGACGAAGAGGGGGGACTGCCGGAGGCCTGCAACGAGTACTTTTATTATCGGCTGACTAAGGAACGGAACATTCTTGCCACCAATCTGGGCCTGACGGCCAAGCAGGGCAGCGATGGAAGGGAGCTGACGTTCTTGGTGCACAACCTCCTGACTACACATCCGGAGGGATCGGTTAGTGTTGAGGCCTTCGACTACCGTCACTCGTCGCTCGGCAGCGCTGTGACGGCTTCCGACGGCCAGGCTCGCATCAGCCTGCGCGATTCGCGCCGCCCTTTCTACGTGACGGCATCCCAGGGACGCCAGCGCGCCTACCTGCGCATAGATCCGGGCTCGGCACTTTCGCTTAGCGCCTTCGATGTATCGGGAGCCCATGTGCAAAAAGGGATCAAGGCTTTCATTTACGGTGAGCGGGGTGTCTGGCGTCCGGGGGACACTCTCCACCTGGGTTTTATGCTGAACGACAAACTCGGCTCACTTCCCCGCTCGCATCCCGTGAGCCTCGAACTCTTCACGCCCCAGGGACAGTCGTATGCCCGCAAGACGCAAACCGAGGGGACGCTGGGATTGTATGCTTTCGGCATCCCGACGGATCCGGACGCACCTACCGGCGCCTGGAACGTGTCCGTGCAAGTGGGCGGACTTACTTTTGAGAAAAGGATACGGATAGAGTCAATCAAGCCTAACCGCCTTAAGATAGGGCTCACGCTACCGAAATTTATTTCGAGGGACAGGGAGGCCGAGATCCCCATACATGCGGAATGGCTGAACGGAGCAACGGCCCGCAACCTCAAGTACGATGTCCAAACCATGTTCTCCCGCAGCCAAACTACCTTCGACGGATACGCGGACTACGTGTTCGACGACCCTGCCAAGTCGTACTCCGTCGAGGAGGTGGCTCCCATAGAAGGGGAAACCGACAGCGCGGGCAAGGGTACGGTATCCCTGCTGTTTGATAACGGCAATTACGCTCCGGGCATGCTCACCGCCCACTTCACTACCCGCGTGTACGAAGAATCGGGGGAGTTCAGCATAGATGCCGCCGTCATTCCGTATTCGCCCTACCCGTCATACGTAGGAATCAAGTCGCCGCTTGGCAAGGGCGAGCCTTTCCTGGCTACGGGCAGGGAGCACAACTTCCGCGTGGCGCTGCTGAGCGAGCAGGGCAAGCCCGCATCGGCCCGCCTGGAGGTGCGAATATGGAAAACGCGCTGGTACTGGTGGTGGGACGAGTCTCCGGGCGAAACGTTGGCGAACTACATAAGCAATTCTCAGATGCAATTGGTACGGACGACGTCCGTCAAGACCGATTCCAAGGGCCATGGCAGCTTGGCGCTGAACATGTCCGACGCCGATTGGGGCACTTACTATATAGAGGTGAAGGATCCTGAAGGCGGACACTCTACCGGCCTCATGGCCTACTTCGATTCGCCACATTACTCCGGCCCACCCCGCAGGGACGCAGGCAGCGATTCGCCCACACGGCTTCAGCTGAGCATAGACAAGGAGAGCTATTCGCCGGGCGAGAAGATAGCCCTGAGCTTCCCATCGCCCGAAGGCAGCCGTGCTGTTGTGAGCATAGAGAACGGTTCGCGGGTTATCTCCATCCGCGAGTATCCTTGCGGAGCAGGTGAAACGCTTCTGCATCTCGACGTCACGCCGGAAATGGAGCCTAACGCATACATATATATAATGCTCCTGCAGCCATACCGGCATGAGGCCAATGATCTTCCCGTAAGGATGTACGGCGTGGTACCGTTCCGGGTTTCGTCGGCCGACAGCCGGCTGCATCCGATCATACAAACGGCTTCCGAGTATAAGCCCGACGAGGCATACCGCATATCCGTATCCGAGGAGCATGGCCGCAGCATGGCATATACCCTTGCGGTGGTCGACGAGGGCCTGCTTGATCTGACACGCTTCCGTACGCCGGATCCCTGGCAGTCTTTCAACGCGCGCGAAGCCCACGGCGTATCCACCTGGGACGTTTACAACCATATACTTGGCGCCTACGGAGGCAGGATACAGCAAATATTCGGTATTGGAGGCGATGATGCACTTGCAAAGGGGCCAAAGGCGGTGGTTAATCGCTTCAAGCCGGTTGTGCGCTTCGCAGGTCCGTTCCTTCTCGGCAAAGGCGAAACCCGAACGCACACGCTCGACATGCCTAATTACAACGGACGGGTTCGCGTCATGGTAGTTGCCGGCGATGGCCATGCCTACGGAAATGCGGAGAAGAGCGTAATGGTGCGCAAGCCCGTGATGCTGCTCGGATCGCTTCCGCGAGTGATAGGTACTGAGGAGGAGATGCTTGTGCCGGCCACGGTATTTGCTACGGAAGACAAGATCGGAACCGTGCGGCTAAGCATTAGCTGCTCCAACAACATGCAGGTGATCGGCCAGGCCTCGCAAGAGATAAATATCAACGAGAAAGGAGATCGGACGCTGTACTTCCGCCTGAAAACCGGCAGCCGCCCGGGCGCCGGCAGGGTATCAATCACTGCAACCGCCAAGGGCGAGCGTTCGAGCTACGAGACAGACATAGAACTGCGCTCCGTCGCCCGCTCGCAGGTGAGTATAGAGTCCGTTGCCATCGAGCCGGGCAAATCCTGGAAGGGGAGCCTGTCGCTTCCCGGCGCCGACGGAACCAATTCGCTGGCACTGGAGGTATCGGCTCTGGCTCCCATCAATCTGGGCTGGCGACTGTCGGGCCTGCTCGGGTATCCTCACGGCTGCCTGGAGCAGATCACGTCGAAGGCTTTCCCCCAGCTCTACCTGAAGGACTTCGCCACGCTGACGGAGGCCCAGGCCGCATCGGCCGAGACTGCCGTCAAGGCAACGCTGAGCCATTATCGATCTTACTTCGACAACGGCCGGCTCTCATACTGGCCAAACACGCACTACGTTAATGAGTGGGCCGGCGTATATGCCCTCCACTTCATGACCGAGGCTGCCTCCAAAGGATATTCGGTACCGTCGGGGATAAAGAGCGGGGTATCGTCCACCGTCCGCAAGGCTGCACGCAACTGGCGCGCACAGGCCAATGCCTCGGGAAGCGAGGAGCTCACGCAGGCCTACCGCCTATACGTGCTGGCCCTCGAGCAGCAATCCGAGATAGGGGCAATGAACCGGCTGAGAGAGCGCAATCCGGCCAACCCGACCTCAAAATGGCTACTGAGCGCCGCCTACGCTCTGGCCGGACGCAAGGATGTGGCCGAGGAGCTAATGGGCCGAACCCACGAGCAGTCGCATCAGTATAGCTCCCATGACGAGACATTCGGCAGCGCCGTGCGCGACTACGGAATCTGTCTCCAGACTCTTGTGCTTATGAACAAAGGGCAGGAGGCGGCCCAAATCAGTCGCAAGATTGCCGACCGGCTCTCATCCTCCGACCATCTCAGTACGCAGGAGGTGGCCTTCTCGCTCATAGGCATGTCGGCCTACATCAAGCGATACGGCAATACGGGCGGGCTCAGGTTCTCGTACAAGTATAACGGCCTCAAGGAAGTTTCGGCAGCTAAAAGCCTTTGGATGGGAAGCCTCTTTAGCGGAGGGCCCTCAACGGCCGCCGCCGAGATTACCAACAAGGGGCAGGCTACCGTCTTCGTGAGACTGATTGGCGAAGGCATCCCGGCACAGGGCGAAGAAAAGGCAAGCTCCTCCGGCGTGGAGGTATCCGTGGCATATATGAACGGAACCGGGCAGGCCGTCAAGCCCGAACGCCTCAAGCAGGGCATGGACTTCAGCGCCGTCGTCACCGTAAAGAACCTAAGGCCGGAGCCTGTGCTCAACCTTGTTGTGAGCCAAGTCTTCCCGGCCGGATGGGAGATACTCAACACGCGCTTCGCAGAGCAGGAAGGCGCCGACGGCGGGCAAGACAACAACATCAGCTACCAGGACATCCGCGACGACCGGGTATATTCCTACATCAACCGCTTGGACGGCAACAGGCAAATCACCTTCGCCATAAAGCTGGCAGCCGTCTATGCCGGGACGTTCCACCTGCCCCCAACCTATTGCGAGGCCATGTACAACCACCTGATACAATCGAATACGGCGGGAGCCACCGTTGCAGTCGAAAAATAACCGCCATGAGCCCTCGGAAGGAAGCAAACACAGCCGCGTTTGCTCTCCCCAACGAGGGCTCGCCGGGAAAAAAACACGGTTTTACCTCCTGTGAAGGCATTAAGAATATAACAAATTTTAAACGCACCGGTTTTTTTATAATTTTGTTCCCCATAGCATCTCACATACTGAAAATAGTTTTTATATGAAGAAAATAACTTATCTCTTGTTACTGCTTGCATTTGTCGGGCAGTTGGCGCTTGCCCAAAGGACAAGGCCCATAGTAGTTCAATTCAGCAACGGAAATGTATTGCGAGGCGAAGTCTTCAGATTGCCTGATAACCGCCTGCGGATTTATGCCGGCAACGGCATCATTGTGAACTTCGCTCCCGGCGACGTTCGCAGCATGACCTATGCCGACGATAACAGCCGCGTGACAAACATTCCGCCACTGCCCCAACAAGGACAGCAAAACAACCAGGCGCAGCAACGGCCGCCGAGTAATCAGCAAAACAGGCAGGGAACGCAGCAGCCCAACCAGCGTCAGGGACAGCAAAACCAGCAGAACCGCCAAGGCCAGCAGCCAAACCAGCGCCAGGGCAATCAGCAAGGTAACCAGCAGAATCGCCAGAGCAATCAGCAAAGTCAGAACAACAGGCAAAACAACCAGCAGCAGCCGCGAACCGCGCAAAACAATCAGGCCGGCGACGACTTCTTCTTCGAAGACGAAGGCTTAGACATGCTCCTCTCGCCAACCCCGCCCAACAACAAAAAGCAGGACACCAAGAAGCAGGATTCCAAAACGCAAAGCAGCAGCACCTCCACCACCGGCAATCGCCAGGCAACCTCCACCGCCGGCAACCGGCAAGCAGCGGCCGCAACCGGAGCAGCTCCAACCGACGAGCCCTTCAGCATCCGCCCCAGGATAATAATCGAAGGAGGATATACCGTCGGGATGGGCAACGAGTTCTCGAGCGTAAGCCGCATGGAAGGCTCCCTGAGCTTCGGAGCGCAGATAACGCGCGACCTGTTCATAGGCATAGGCGCCGGCATCAACATGTTCGGCGACAAAGTCTATTTCGTTTACGACTCTGCCAAGGTAAGCAGCGCCGTCGACACCCTCGACAACATGAACATGTCGCTGCCCCTCTACCTCGACATTCGCTACAACATCCCGGTGGGCAACGGCTCCATAGTACCCTTCGTAGGCATCAAAGGCGGAATGGGGCTAGGATTTATAACCCGCAAGTTCCTGAAGGAAGAAAACACCATACGGACGGAAACCAAGCCCGAATCGCTGGGCATGTACATCTCGCCCTCCGTAGGCGCCAAATACATGCTGACTAACTCGCTGGCCTTAAGCATGAGCCTCGGCTACACGATGCAGATGCGCAAGTACGTGTATAATGCCAAGACCGCTACGCCCATGAACCGCAGCGAAGGCATGGGAGGCTTCACCATACGTGTAGGCCTGGAGTTTTAGCCGCCTTCCTCCGTCTGTATTTTTTTTCTTGCGGATAAAACAAAAACGATCTCGGCTCCATGCCGGGGTCGTTTTTGTTTATGGGCCGGCAAATACACCTGTACAAGGCCCGGACGGGAATCCTTAAGGGGGATACCCCAAGGGGGTTCGCCGGCCCGTGGCCTTGTTCCCAACAGTAAATCACGAGCAAAAAACAGAGCTTGCGTAACAGACCGGGCCCCAAATCCCCACTGTGGAAATTAGCCCTTCAACATTTCCGCCGGCTCCGCAAATGCGGAGACCTCCCCGCTGACAGCGGGAAGCTTTCCGCAAATGCGGAGAGCTCCAAAAAGTCGTCGGAGGGCGATTCCCGGACTGGAAATCCTCCCAAATCGAAAAAAACGGCCGTCTCCACAAGTGTGGAGCCGGAAAATTGGGGAATTTGTAAAGCTCCACATTTGTGGAAGGCTTCCCGCTGACAACACGGCAGTTTCCACAAATGTGGAAAGCTCCAAAAAGTCGTCGGAGAGCAATTTCCAGCCGGAAAATCCTCCCAAATCGGAAAAAACAGCCGTCTCCACAAGTGTGGAGAGCTCCAAAACGGCAAAAACAGGGG
>JAITGS010000119.1 GCA_031280435.1 Tannerellaceae bacterium
ATCACCAAAGGGAGCCGGCAGTTCGGGCTGCAACAGCGCGGGCCGGACTCGCTGGAGTTTTACATCTACACCAACAAGTATCACTCCCTGAAAGCCGCACTGCCGAGCAACTGGGAGAATAGCTGGCACAGCCTGCTGGCCGTTTACGACGGAGAAAGCATGCAGCTCAGTATTGACGGCAAGATTGAGGCCAAGGGCAAGGCTTCGGGAAGCATACGCAACTTCCCCTTCCCGGTCAACATCGGTCGAAATGCCGAGATTCACGGGCAGGAAACCAACGTTTATATCTGCGACGCTATCATCGACCGCGTAGGCATCTTCGGCAAAGACTTCGACGGAACGATAAGCCCCGCCAAAGCCCTGCTATGGCTCGACTTTGAAGAAGAAACCGACGAAGGCGAGTTCTTCAGCCACGGCATAGGCGCCAGAACCTACGGCAGCATCTGGCCCGATC
The DNA here is from genome assembly GCA_031280435.1 of Tannerellaceae bacterium. Lineage (GTDB taxonomy): Bacteria > Bacteroidota > Bacteroidia > Bacteroidales > Tannerellaceae > DFXE01. The sequence goes on from JAITGS010000119.1 coordinate 455, forward strand.
GCCGCGTACAGCCCGAAATGTGGCAAATGAAGAAGACAACGCAGCCCCTCTCATTCCGATGGATAGACATAGCAGCAGCCGAAGTCGAAATCAGCAACCGCAATCACTTCACCTCGTCCGCACAGTACGAAATCAGCTGGACGCTCGAAGCCGACGGACAGACGCTACGGCAAGGAGGCACATTGCCCACAAACATCGCCCCGCTATCCTCCGCCATAGTAAAGCTACCCTTAACGCAGCCCGACTTGCAGCCCGGAGCCGAATACCGAATCGGCCTGCGAGCCGTACTGAAGCAAGCCGAAGCCTGGGCGCCGGCCGGACACGAAGTAGCATGGGAGCAGCTCGAATTGCCATGGCACAAGGCAGCCGAAGCCGTCGAAGAAGCGCCGCCCGTATCCCTCGTCGACGCCGACGGGCATTTCACCGTAGCCGGCAAAGGCTTCGCCTACACATTCTGCAAAGCCAGGGGCCTGCTGCTCTCCATACTCATAGACGGCGAAGAAGCCCTCATCTCATCCCCAAAACTCAACGTATGGCGCGCACCGCTGGCCAACGAGCAAGACGCATGGAACTCGCACAGCGTACACTCGCCCGACAGAGCCCCAGGCTACGGACAGCAGGTCGCAGCCGAATTTTACGAGGCCGGCCTGGACAATATCACCCGCGTACCACTCTCCGTAGAAGCCTTCGAGCGAAACGGCAAGGCGCATCTGCGAGTACGAAACCTCAGCATGACAGGCGCAAGCACATCAGACAAGCCCGACCCCTACACCCGCGGCATATCCTACAACGGATTTGAAGAACAGTACGACTATACCATAGACGGCAACGGCACACTCCGCCTGGCCCACACCATAACCCCCGCCGGACGAATGCCCCTCTGGCTCCCCCGCATAGGCATCACCATGACCCTACACAAGCGATTCGCCCAGGTGGAATGGTACGGGCGCGGCCCGCAGGAAAACTATCCCGACAGGAAAAGCGGCTATCGCATAGGCCTCTTCCGCTCAAGCGTAGACGACATGTACGAGCCCTATCTCATACCCCAAGACCACGGCCTGCGTACCGACAACCGCCGGCTACGGCTTGCAGACGCCGCAGAACGCTCCCTCACCTTCACCTCCGACGCTCCGTTCAACTTCAACCTCTCGCGCTTCTCAACCGATAACCTCACCAAGGCCACCTACACCTATCAGCTGCGCCGGCAGGAAGGCCTCACCCTCAACATCGACTATGCCACCTCAGGCGTAGGCTGCACCGCCCGCTCCATCTTCCCCGCCTACCGTGCATATCCGCAGCAGTACGCCAGGGTTCTGGAGATAAAAATAGGGAGATAAGAAGCCGATGCGGATGTCAACGCCTTCATCTAATTAGATGGAGCCGTTGACACAATGGAAATTCCTTCCGACAAATCGCTGGAGCCATTGCCATAATGGAAATTCCTTCCGACAAATCGCTGGAGCCATTGCCATAGTGGAAATTCCTTCCGACAAATCGCTGGAGCCATTGCCATAGTGGAAATGGGCTGCGTAAATGTCGGTCGCTCGGAAAATAGGTCATTCCCGCGAAGGCGGGAATCTCCGATCGAAAAACGGTTACGTTTGTATTTCTATCATATAAAAACACCGTACAATCGTCCCAGCTCTCGATCGGAGATTGACTGCGTCGATTCTCGCAAGCTTAAAGCTTGCTTCGAATTCCCGCCTTCGCGGGAATGACCTATTTGGGCAGGCTGAATTACCTTTTGACGCCCCGCTTTTTTTATCGAATCCAATTTGCATGAATTACGTTTGACACATTTACCCCCAGCTCCGCGGCGCAAAAAAATCAGGAGATAGAGAGGTGAGGGGAGCTTAGTCGGCTGAGGCTTCTTCCTCAATCTTGGCGTTTACCTTGCGGATAGCTTCGCTGAGGCGTTCTTCGGGGAGGATGATGTTGAAATCGTCCCAGAAGCTGCGGTCGTAGGCAAAGCGGGTGTCGGCAAAGATGGTGCGGGTGCGCAGGGTCTCGCTGCGGCCGAATCGAACGACGCTGTCGGTGTCGATGCGGCAGGTGGCCATCTCGAACCATGTGTGTATGGGCGCGGAGGGGAAAAGGCGCTTGGCCTTACGTATGTTGAAGTAGAGGTCGCCGCGGATGTGACTGACGTAGTAGGTGCCGTTCCATTGCCGGTAGGCGATGCGGTATTCGGCCCGGCGGGCCTTGACGTGCAGGTTACGGCTTTTGCGGGTTACGAACATGGGCGTTGCTTGCTCTATGTACTTGGGATGGACTTCGAAGCGGGCGGCAAGCAGGGCGCTGTTCTCGGCGTCGATGTAGATTTCGCCTGTGTATAGAGGTTCGTCAACGGTTTTTTTCTGCTCGAAGGCCACCACGTATGCCATTCGCCCGTCTATTTCGGTGATGTCGGTTTGGAGGTAGTCGTATTGCGGCTGTCCTTCGGGAGTGATAAAGTCCGCAAGGTTCTGCACCACGTCGAGCATTAGGCATGACTCCACGCCCGATTTCATCCGCAGCAGCAGGGTGTCGCGTTCTTTCTCGTTGCTGATGCGCCGCATCTTGAGTAGCTTCACCTGGTCGGCTGCGGGCTTGCCGAGCGGAGCCTTGTAGATTTTGAATACGGCTTCGGTGAGGTTGATAAATCCTTTGCGACGCTCCACTCCTTCGCGGTAGAAGGAGGTGAGGTATACAGGCGCCGAGGCGTAGTTGCGCTCCCGGCTGTCGAGCATCTCGTTGAGCAGCCTGATGGGATTGACGAGCCGCACGACTATCTCCTGTATGGAGATAACCTTGGGCTCGAGCCGTATGGTTCGCACTTCGCCCCGGAGTTCGAGCAGGCTGGCTTCGGATGTGACGTATCCTATGTGCGATATGCGCATGCGCGCCTGCCGGAGCGAGTCGGCAACCCTCAGGCGGAAGTGGCCGCTCAGGTTGCTGACGGTTCCGACGCCGTTGGCCGGTATGCCTACGGTGGCGTAGGCGACAGGCTCGGCGGTATAATTGTCGAGCAGAATGCCTTCCACGGTTGTGAAGGAGCTGTCGGGCGGGGCCGGCAAGGGGGCGGGTTCCGGGCCGGAGGAGAAGCTCTCGCCCGGCAGTTGTATGAGGATATGGTTGTCTATGAGCCGCAGCACGAGGCTTGGGTTGCCGGTAACGCTTCTCACGGCCTGCCGGATGCTGTATTCGCCGCGGCTTATCCTTGCCTTCCGGTTGTTATCAACAGCTTTTTCTCCGTATATAAACAGGTAGCCCGATTCGCGTGAGATAATCGTGAGCAGCTCGTAAACGGAGCCTGCCGACTGCGGGAGCTTGATTCGCCGGTCGAGCTCGTCGTCGGTAGTTGCATGCAGGATGAGGGTAGCGAGTATCAGCAATCCTGCAATCCATGAGGCCTTCCTTAGGGGGAACGGCTTTTCCATTCGTAACGATTATCGGATATAAGAAGTTCAATGTGCTTCGGGGGCTATGATGAACAGGTGCGGGGCCGGCTGACTGAGCTGCCATTCGAAAGCGTTGCAGATGAGCCTTGCTATGTTCTCCGCCGAATCGTTTCCGGCAAATGTAACGGTAATTTGCAGGTTTTCCAATGCAGGCGCCGCGCTGATAGAGGCATCTCCTCCCCGGCTGTTTATCACTCTGAGGATATTCCCCAGCGTCTCGTCTTTGAATCGGAGGAACTGCATGTAGCGTGCGAGGCGGCGGTCGTCGCCGGTTGGCGTCACGGCAAGTTCGCCGTCGGCCAGGCGGGCCGTTTGTCCGGCTTCTACCCAAACGCTCCTGCGGTTGCCGGCGGTCGTGGTGGCCTTCACCTGCCCGTGCTGAACCGAGAGGCGATTGTTGTTGCTCTCCACGTCGAAGGTTGTGCCCGTCACCTCAATGGTCATCCTTTTGGTGGCTATGCGGAAGGGTCGCTCCCGGTTGGCTTCAACGCTGAACATTGCATTGCCGTCGAGGTAAACCTTTCGCTCTCCGGCGGCGAAGTGGGTGGGATAAGACAGGCGGGTGTTCTCGCCGAGGTAAACGATGCTGCCGTCTTCGAGCGTAGCCACCAGCGTTGCTGCTCCCTGCTCGTTGTGCAGGAGCAGCTCGGCCCGGCTGTCGGCATTGCCTCCTGAGAGCAGCCTCCATGAGGCGAAGGCGGCGGCTGCGATGACGACAGCGGCAGCGTATGGCAGCAGTCGGCGCAGGGCGATGCGTCGGTTCGGAGCCCGGCTGTCGGCAGGCTTGTCGTTAAGGATGCGGTTGTGCAGGCGCTCCCATGCCCGGTCGGTGTTGATGTTGTGATGTAACCTGTATGGTTTCATGATTGCTTGATGTATAGTTCTATTTCTTTGCGAAGGGCTTTCAGCGCCTTGGTCATTTCGGCTTCTACGGTTTTGACGGAGATCGAGAGGCGGGCTGCTATCTCGGCATACTTCAATCCCTCCAACCTGTGCATGCGGAAGATCTGCAGCCTTCGTGGAGGCAGCTTTCGGAGCGTGCACCGCAGCAGATATTCCAGCTCCTTGTACTCCATGATGTCGTGCGGCGAGGGCGATTCGAGCAGCAGGTCGGATGCATAGTCCCGGTGTCGCTCCACTACCTGAAGATGCTCCCAATGGTGCAGCGCCCGGTTGCGAACGCTGCCGTACAGGTAGCTCTTGATGGAGTGCGTGATGTGGAGCTGCTCCCTGTCTCGCCAGCAAACGTAGAACACCTCCTGCACTATCTCCTCCGCCACGTCCATCCGCCCGGTTATGCTTGCGGCGAAGATGCACAGCTGCGGATAATACTGCCTGAACAAGCGCTCGAACGCCTGCTCGTTGCCTTCTCTTATCTGCTGTACAATAACAAACACGGGCTGCGGGAGGATGAAGCCGGAGGGGGAGACCAAGGCTGCGGGAATAGCTCCGGCAGCCTCAGTCGCTCCCCGCGGACTATGCTATTTCTGCTGCTTCTTCAGCCTGTTCACAGCCGATTCCAGCGATTCCGTCGGCTCAATAATATTATATCCGGCCCAGAAGGTTTCGTCCATGAAGTCCGAAACCTTGTCGGACAGCGACTGCGTGGGCTTGAAGGCCAGCCTGTACGGAATGGCGTTAACGTTCTCGTCGCGGCTGTCGGTCACGACCATCTCCGAGGTGATGGCGTAGGTTGTGGCGAAGAGCTTGCGCTTCCAGTCGCATCGGAAGCGCACCTCGTTGCGGATGTAGCTCAGGTAGGTCAGTCCGTCGCGCTCCTTGTAAGTCACCAGGAAGGACACCTCCATAGGCCGGAATATCAATCCGAAGGGCTTCTTCTTCAGTATAGCCTCGGTGGCCTTGCTGCGGTCGTCCATGTTGAGGTTGAACTCCGCGCGGGTGAACGACAGCTTCTCCCGGTCGATGAAGAGCCTGCCGTAGTACAGCGCGTAGGGCAATACGGCCTGCGGTCGGAAGCTGATAACGAACTGCGGCCGGTCGTTAATCATGGTCGTCTCCTCCATCTTGAAAGCATAGTATTGCAGCGTATTCTTATCGAGCAGCAAGTCCGGGTTCTTAACAATATCAACATAGATAGAGAGGTTAGGCCCTCCCAGCAGCTTAACGATAAGCGTGTCGCTGCGCCTCTGGCTCAGCAGCGATCGGCCCTTGAAGATCTGCACCCGGTCGCGGTCGTGGTTCATGTCGTAGGAAGTTTTGAAAATATCAATCACCGCCTCCGAGATATTAATATACCGCCTCCCCTTCTGCGCCGTTTCCCGGTAGAAGCCCGTCAGGAGGCTGCTGTTTCGGCTGTAATTCCTCGATATACCGGCGATGGCTTCCTCCACAATATACCTTGGGTCGTTTCCTCGCACAATCACCTCGCTCAGCATGTTCGCCGCCGGAACAAGCATAAGTTCGTAGCCCGATATATCCTCGCCCGTCAGCTTTATTTCCTCGCTCAGGTAGCCGATGTGAGTAGCCTCCACCGCTTGCGCCATCAGCGACTTGCGCACCTTGACGGTGAAAGCGCCGTCCTCGTTCGTCACCGTACCTATGTTGGTTCCCGGCACCGATATGTTGACGTACTCCAGCTTCCGCTTCGACTTGGCGTCTCTGACCACGCCGCTAACCGTCATAAAGTTGCCCTCATCTTCTTCCTGAGCCCAGGCCGGCATCGCAGTGCATGCAGCCAGCAAGACCGCCAGTAACAGTAATGCAGTTTGTTTCCTTTTCATGAGTTTATCTTTTAATAATTAATAATAAAGTATTGTCTGCACATATAAGACCGTCGGGCGCCTCCACACCCTATCCCCCTCCCCGCTTTTTTTTGTGAGAGTTGGTTTTGAGGAAGCCCTTCCGGCGCTCCGTAACCTTCGGAAAGCCCGGTTTTTCTCGGGCAAGGCTCCCTAACGTTAGGAAAGCCCGGATTTTTTTTGGGCAAGGCTCCCGATAGTTAGGAAAGCCCGGTTTTTTTCCGGCAAGGCTCCCGATAGTTAGGAAAGCCCGGTTTTTTTCCGGCAAGGCTCCCGATAGTTAGGAAAGCCCGGTTTTTTTTCAGGCAAGGCTCCCGATAGTTAGGAAAGCCCGGTTTTTTTCCGGCAAGGCTCCCGATAGTTAGGAAAGCCCGGTTTTTTTTCAGGACA
>JAITGS010000021.1 GCA_031280435.1 Tannerellaceae bacterium
GAATGGCTCGCTGACATCCTGAACCGAATTAACGACTGCAAAATCAACGACCTGCACTTGTTGTTGCCCGGCAAGTGGGAAAAATCATAGAGGTGTACTTCGCCGAATGGTTACGATACAACGATTCATCATGATAAATCAAGGAACAAGGGACAGAGAGTTTTTCTACTTCCGCATGGCTAAATATTTTTTCGTAGCACCTCAAAATAAGATTTAGCCGGTTCCAGCCGTAGAGCCCGGCGAAGGAGCCTACCAGCCATCCGGCCGAGCTTTCCTCGAGCACCGTCACGCCCATCACGCTCACCGGAGGCGTCCGCAGCAGGGGGCTGGGCTCAGTCTCGAGGCCGGCCATGGCGTAGAAGCCCGAAGAGGCGTAGAGCAGCCATTCGGCGCGGCGAGCGTCGTAGCGTATGCAGCGAAGCTTGTCGTGCCAGGGATTGGCCGATGCTAAAACCGAACCGGGAACGGGCTTGACCTTGGCGCGTATGATGGCTATCATCAGCGGCGGACGGAGGAACATGCCCGATATGGCAAGCACAAGGAGAAACAGCAGCAGCGTCGCACCGGTTTTGTTGTGCCAAAGCAGCGATTTCTTCATGGTCTTTATACTTTTTTTGGCTGATAAATGCCGCTGCTTCCTTCGCCTGATGATGCTTGGGCAGAAGCTGTACAGCAGGCCCGTCAGGCAGAGGATGATCATGCAAAGTCCGAGCGCTCCGACGATTAACTGTCCCGGAAGGCCGAAAAGCTCGCCGCTGTGAAGCAGCCACAGCGTGCGGAACAGCGTGGCCTCCGCCTTGTATCCTTGGGGCTGCAGCAACTGCATGGGTCTGAAGTCTCGGAAGGGATAAAGCGCTACGATGGCCTGCGATCGGGTGAGCACAACGAGCGTGTCGGCCCGGGCCTCCAAATCGGCTATGCGCTCGACTATGCCGGCCTGTTCGCTGAGCCGCTCCCATGCGCGGGCCTGCGGATTGAGGCGGTAGAGGTCGAAGCTTGTCACGGCGAAGATCTCACCGCTGCTTGTGCGCCGGATCTTGTTGGTTGTCCTGTTATCGGCACCTTCGGACAGCCCGGCGCTGAAGTCGGAGAAGCGGCTGTGGAGGCTGTCGGTCAGCCATATTCCGGCGCCTCCGTACAGCAGTATGGAGTCGGCCGACAGCCTGAAGCTGCCCTTCACCGAGGCGTTGTTCCAGTTGGAATAATGATAGCTGCGTGGCAACAGGCTGCGTGAGATGTCGACCGGCGCGAAGGCCTTGCGATGGTTGAGCACTATGCCCGAAAGGGCGGACATGATGATGAAGAAACTGCAAAACAGCCCTAAAATCTTATGATACTTCCTGAAGAACCGCATCATTCAGACAAGATGATTTCGGGGTGAAAGCTAAAGGCCTTGCCGATCGCGAACCCGGCGTCCTGCCTCATAAGCGGTGGGGCTCAGAGCTCGGCGAGCTCGCGGATGAAGATGTCTTCGGCGCTGTCGACCCATGCGCGGAAGCGGGCGTTGTGCGACGGAAGCTGTGCGGCGAAGTCGAGCAGGCGGCTCATGTCGAAGCGTTCGCCTATGATGGCGAGCTTGGTTGATGCTGCGTCGCGGGCGTTGACTTCCTGCTCCACATGAGCCGGAATCATCATGACGGCTTTGCCGAGGTACATGGCCTCGCAGATGGATTCGAAGCCTCCGGTAGAGATATAGGCGCGACAGGCGGCCATGTAGCTGAGGAACTTTGCGTCGTCTATGGTGTGGAAGCTTAGCGTGGGGTCGACGGCGAGCTCGGCGGGCACGTTCTTCTTGTCCCAGAAGAAGTCGAGCCGTACCTCAGGATGCGCTTTGTGCCACTCCTCCACTTCTTGCTGAAAGCCGGCGTTCAGGATGTATCCAAGCACCGACGATCCTGCACGGGGCTCGAGCTCGAGCACCTCACGGCGCAACAGCGGCGGCACCACGCGCAGCCTGTCGTACTTCGACGTGGGGAGGTGATAAAACGACAGGGCCAGCGTTTTGCCGGCGTTGATGTTGCTAAGGGCTACGTGCAGACGGAAGAACATCAGGTTGCGGTTATCGCCCTTGGCAAATGCGTACGACGGATGCCTTGCCATGTACTGATGGCCGATGTTGATAAGGGGCGCCTTGATGTTATAGCAGAGGTGGGCCAGCCCGCCCAGCACTTCGTAGAAGTTGATGATAAAGTCGGGTCGGCTGTCGCGTATGTGCTGATGTATGTACTCCATGCTGCGTAGGTATTTGCGCAGACTCCGCGGTGTTGTGTTGTAGATGACGGTTTTGAGGATGTTGATGTGCTTGCGGTCTTTGCGAAACACAAAGGATGGCGCGTCGAACATGCTGCACGGCGCCTTTATCCTGTCGTACACGAATTGGGGGACATCTCGGATTGCGCTCCTGCCGATCAGGACGTCAACCACCTGATGACTGTGCCGCAGAAGCATTTCGTAGAGGGCAATGGCCTGCATGAGATGCCCGCGGCCGTCTCCCTGTATTATGAACATGTATTTCATGGGAACTGATGAGGGGATAAGTTGTAATTAGCGGCAAAAAGGACGGGGATGACGATTTGGGAACGTCGAATAATTGCTTTTTCTGCGTTATGCTCTGTCGGCAAAATGCTCATGTACTAAAGTACACTCCGCTTTTGTCTTTGTCGCAAGCCTTGAAAAATCTAATTATCGGACGTTCCCATTTGGGTGATCATCATCCCCGTTGGCCTGTCATATCAGGAGTGCATCTATTTTCTTATCCAGTACGGATTCCTGCACGGCGCCTACAACCTTGTCGACCGCTTCTCCGTTTCGGAAGAAAAGCAGGGTGGGGATGGTTCGGATGCCGAAGCGCTCGACGGTTTCGGGGTTGGCCTCGATGTCCATCTTGCCTATCGTTACGCGGCCTTCGTACTGTTGAGCCAGTTTTTCAACTATGGGGCCTATCATTCTGCACGGGCCGCACCATTCTGCCCAGAAATCTACTACGAGGGGCTTATCCGCAGCGAGTAGCTCTTCAAAATTGCTGTCTGTTACTTCTAAAGTCATGATTCTGCTGTTTATATTAATTGATTTTGAATTCTATTCCTGAACTCTCTTTCAGAAATTCTATTAGTTCGAGCGTGATGCCTATGCGTATGTCGCGAGCGACAAAGCTGACGGCAACGTTTTCCTCTCCGTCTGTCACCTGGAAATAGAGCTGTGACGAGCCGGGATGACTTTTGAGCATGGCCGACATCTCGGTGATAACCTTGTCGTCGAGCGCATGAATGGGAATGACGATGGAGATCTTCTCGATCAGCTTGTCCATTTCGTCTTGCAGGAGGCTGATCGATGATATGCGCAACTCTACGTCGCCGTCCTTCCAGCGATGCGACTCTACGCGACCGCGTATCAGAAGGTAGAGGCCCGCCTGAAAGTAGTTGGAATAGCTGACGTAGTCGTTGCCGAAGAGTGTTATCTCTCCGCTTCCGGTGAAGTCTTCAATCTTGATGCCGCCATAGGGTTTGCCTTTCTTGGTGAGGCCTTCGCGAACCTCGCTGACTATGCCTCCGAGCATAATCTCCCGGCCTTGCAGGCTGTCGAGCTCGTTGAGCTCTGCGGCTTTTGTGTTGCATACGTATTCGAGTACGATGCGGTATTCGTCGAGCGGGTGAGCCGAAAGATATATGCCGACGAGCTCCCTTTCGCGGTTGAGGAGTTCGAGGCTGTTGGAGGGCAGGTATGGCGGAGGCTCAGGCTTGGAGATGCTTACGAAGCTGTCGTCGCCGAAGAGCGAGTTCGACATGGCGGCCCTGTCGCTCTGGTATCTGTTGCCGTACCTGACCAATGTGTCGATGAACATCTCGCTCTTTTGCTGGTCGAGCTGTACGTATTGTTCGCGATGTATATTAAAGTTGTCGAAGGCTCCGGCCATTGCAAGCGCTTCAACGCACTTGCGGTTGCAGGAGGCGAGGTTGATGCGCTCCACGAAGTTGTATACGTCCTTAAAGGGACCGTTCCTGGCCCGCTCGTCCATGATGCTGAGGGCTGCCGACTCGCCTACGCCCTTTATGGCTCCCAGCCCAAAGCGTATGTTACCTGTCTTGTTGACGCTGAACTTCAGCATGGATTCGTTGATGTCGGGGCCGAGCACCTGTATCCCCATGGACTTGCATTCGTCCATGAAGCGGGTTATCTCGCTGATGTTGGAGATGCTTCGGCTGAGCACTGCGGCCATGTACTCGGAGGGATAATGTGCCTTGAGGTAGGCGGTCTGAAAGGATACCCAGGCGTAGCAGGTGGCGTGACTTTTGTTGAAGGCGTATGAGGCAAAGCTCTCCCAGTCGGCCCATATCTTGTTCAGCACCGAGGCTGCATGTCCGTTGGCCGTGCCTCCGGCGAGGAACTGTTCCTTCAGGGCTTGCATCTTGTCGAGCTGCTTCTTCGACATGGCCTTGCGGAGGCTGTCGCTTTCGCCGCGCGTGAAGTTGGCAAGCTGCCGCGACAGGAGCATGACCTGCTCCTGGTAGATGATAATCCCGTATGTTTCGCGCAGATAGCGTTCCATGCCGGGGAGATCGTAAGTGATAGCCTCGCGGCCGTGACGTCTGGCGATGAAGGAGGAAATGTAATCCATAGGGCCCGGACGGTACAGTGCGTTCATTGCGATCATATCCTCGAATTTGCTCGGCTGTAGATCTTTCAGATACTTCTGCATGCCGGCCGACTCGAACTGGAAGGTGCCGGTGGTTCGTCCCTGGCAGTAGAGCTCGTAGGTGAGCGCATCGCCCGGATCTATATGATCTATATCCACATGCCGGCCGGTGGTCTGATAAATGTTTTCCAGAGCATCCTTTATGATGGAGAGGGTTTTCAGGCTGAGGAAGTCCATCTTGATAAGTCCGGTTTCCTCAATGATCGATCCCTCATATTGGGTCACAAGTATATCCTCGCCGGTCTCCTTATCTTTACTTATACTGATAGGCACAATGTCGGAGATGTCATGCTTGCCGATTATAAGCCCGCACGGATGCACTCCGGTATTCCTCACGTTGCCTTCGAGCATCTGAGCGTATTTGAGCGTGTCCCTCATCTGAGGATTGCTCGAAGCCGCAGCGTCGCGCAGTTCGGGCACGTGCTGAACGGCATCCTTAAGGCTTATCTTGTCCATCTTCGGCAATCTGTCGGGCACGAACTTAACCAACCTGTTGGCATCCGATAGAGGAAGGCGCTCTACGCGGGCTATATCTTTTATCGCCATCTTCATCGCCATGGTGCCGTAGGTGATTATATGGGCCACTTTCTCCTTGCCGTACTTGCGCGACACGTAATCGAACACTTGAGCCCGGCCTTCGTTTTCGAAGTCTATGTCAATATCAGGCATAGAGATTCTGTCGGGATTGAGGAAGCGCTCGAACAGCAGATCATATTTTATAGGATCAATATCGGTTATACCGAGGCAGTAGGCAACCACCGAGCCGGCAGCCGAACCTCTTCCGGGCCCCACCGCAACTCCCATGCGGCGAGCCTCTACTATGCAGTCCTGCACAATAAGGAAGTAGCCGGAATAGCCCATACGCAGTATGGTCTCAAGCTCAAAATCTATTCGTTCCGAAGTTTCGGCCGAGAAAGGTTCGCCGTACCTTTTGCGGGCGCCTGCCAGAGTGAGGTGGCGCAGATATTCGTCGCTGTCGGCAAAGCCCTCCGGGATGGGGAAGTCGGGCATCAGCGGTTCGCTGTTGATCGAGTAGAACTCAACCTTGTCGGCCACTTCCAGAGTGTTGCGCAGCGCCTCCGGATGGTCGCCGAAAACCCCGTTCATCTCCTCCGTTGTTTTCAGCCATTCCTGTTTGGAGTATCTCATGCGTGCAGGGTCGTCCACGTCTTTGCCCGTGCTGAGGCATATCAGCCTGTCGTGCGCTTCGGCATCGTCGGCATTAACGAAGTGGACGTCGTTCGTGGCAACCACCTTTATGCCGTGCCTGGCCGCAAGCTCGAACAGTGTGGCGTTCACCTCCTCCTGCTTGGGATAGATGCCTTGGTCGGCAAGCGGATCCGTCGTTTTATGGCGCTGGAGTTCCAAGTAGTAATCATCCCCAAAGAGGTTTTTGAACCACAGCACCGTGGCTTCGGCATCCTCTTTGCGGCCGTTCATTATGTGCCGTGGCACCTCGCCTCCGAGGCATGCCGAGCAGGCTATTATCCCTTCGTGGTATCGTTCGAGCAGCTCCTTGTCTATGCGAGGTTTGCCGTAAAAGCCCTCAGTCCATCCCAAGGAAACAAGCTTTATCAGGTTGTGGTATCCCTTCAGCGACTTGGCCAGCAAAATCAAGTGCCAGCCGTTCAGGTCCTCCTTGCTTTCCTTGGATAATCGTCCGACGCGGGCGCAATAACATTCGCATCCTATGATGGGCTTAAAGAGCTGGGATTTAGTTTCGGCTATTTCGGCCTCGAGTGTAGCGATGCGCTTCAGTTCCTCATCCGTGGGAGATGTTACGGCAGCAAGCTCTCGGCCTTCTTTCTCAAGTTTGGCAATAGCGGCAAAGACTTTGGAATTAATTTTTTCCGCATAGTTGTAAAATTCCTTGATGCCGTACATGTTGCCATGGTCAGTAACCGCCATCGCGCGCATCCCGTCTCGTTTGGCTTTATCCACGAGCGAGCTTATCGATGCCTGGCCGTCCAGCAATGAATATTGAGTATGAACGTGTAAATGTACAAAGGGTTCCATTCGGTTTGAATCTATAACGAAGTTTAGCGGCATAAAAATACAACTATTTTAACCGTCTGCAATAGCGACGTTAATTAAAGTTTTCAACAAGAAAGTAAGGATGCAGCACATGCCCGTCACCGTACCATAAATGGGCGCAACAACAGATGCGGTTGGGGATGTTTTTCAAAAAAAAACGGGAAAGCTTCCCCGCAAGGAAATTCCGCACTGCATTTCCTTAAGAAAGCAAATTCCAAACCGAATTTTCTTGCGGAGCTTCCTTGGAGGAAATTCCATTTGGAATTTGCCCCAAAAAGTTTACCGGAAGGCAATTCCAAATGGAATTTCTTTGCGGAAAACTTTCTGGAGACAATTCCAAATGGAATTTCTTTGCGGAAAACTTTCTGAAGGAAATTGCAAATGGAATTTCCTTGCGGAAAACTTTCTGGAGGAAATTGCAAATGGAATTTCTTTGCGGAAAACTTTCTGAAAGAAATTCCAAATGGAATTTCCTTGCGGAAAACTTTCTGAAGGAAATTGCAAATGGAATTTCCTTGCGGAAAACTTTTTAGAAGAAATTCCAAATGGAATTTCCTTGCGGAAAACTTTTTGGAGAAAATTCCAAATGGAATTTCCTTGCGGAAAACTTTTTGGGGAAAATTCCAAACGTGATCGGCTCCAAGGCTTCCTCCGGGAGCCGTGCAGGCCCCTGCAACGCACCTGCATTTCGGTGCACTCATTCTCACAGGTTCTTCTATAAAAGGCTGTAATGTTGTGCGACATTTGGTTCATCGCTGACAAAAGGAGGGCAAAGCGGAGCTGCTCAGGGCTTGCCTTTAATAAGAAAAACATGTAAGTTTGCCTGCATCTGTAATCTTTAAAACTTATTTAGGGCTTGCTGTTAAATTTGCAATTCATTATTAACCAGCGTATTACATAGGAGTTTTTTATAATAAGTGCAAGGAAATATGATAAAGACACTCAAAAACCATGCACTTGAAAAATTGAGCAATTCCATTGCCACGAATT
>JAITGS010000075.1 GCA_031280435.1 Tannerellaceae bacterium
TCGTTACTATTGCCTCAAAAAAATCCGGGAGGCAATAGTAACGAATACGATTTTACCAATCCGTTTTCCGCAAGGGATCGACACGATGACGATCCCTTGCGGAAAATCGATTCGCCAAATAGTGTTAACACCTAAAGCTCGAACCTTAATTTTTTTAAGGACTGTACTCGTTACGGTCGCATGAGCGCGTTAGATTGGTAAAATAGTATTCGCAACTATTGCCTTCCGGAATTTTTGGGGCAATAGTATTCGCAACTATTGGCTCTCGGAATTTTTGGGGCAATAGTATTCGATACTATTGGTCCGGAAAACTTTTGGAGCAAATCACATTTGTAATCGGCTCCGGAGCCATTCCTTATGGCTTTCCCCCTGATTTGAAACAAACTTTTCCGAAATCGAAACAACTTTCCGGTGGGACGGCGGCACAGTTACATGGAACGGCTACGTTGACGAGCTGCGCCTCTGGAACCGTGTTCTGACGCCTACCGAAATATTGCAGAACTTCAACTGCTATATTTCGGGCAAGGAAGACGGGCTGTCGCTCTGCTATCGCTTCGACGAAATCAGCAGCATAGGCTCGGTGTACGACATCTCAGGCATAGAAAGCAACAACAAGTTCAACGAGAATCACGGCACTATTGTCGGACGAGTGGGACGCACCAGCCAACCCGGCACGGTGCCGAGCTCCGAGAAACTTGGCATCAAAGGCACTACCGACGCCAACGGCAACTACACCATCAACACCGTACCCTATGTCGGCGCCGGCAATTCATACAGCATTGTGCCCGTACTCGGCGTGCATAAGTTCAGCCCTACAAGCAGGCCTCTCTTCTTCGGCCCCAATGCTACCGTACATAACGGCACCGACTTTACGGACGAATCCTCGTTCACAGTGAGCGGCACCGTTTATTATGAGGGCGGAGACTATCCGGTTGAAAACTGCGAATTTGAAGTCGACGGCCTTAGACTGATAGAAGGAACCAACCCTGTTCGCTCCGCAGCAGATGGAACTTTCGCCATCAAGGTGCCCATAGGCGTACACGAGGTACGTGTCGTAAAGCCCGGGCACACTTTCGTCAATGACGGCAACGGATTCATCGCACATGACAATAGGCGGTAATGAGATTAAGATCAATGTCAGCCCTAAGACCGGCGAATACGTTGCATGGCTATATCCCGAAAGATACAACATACAGCCTATTGCAGGTTTTACCGACAACGTTCAAACGCTCGACCTGAGCGATGCGGCCCTAAGCGATGAACGGTCGCTTAAAAGCAGCGCACATACCTATACGGATTCGACATACGTCCCGCCAAGCTCCACGCAGCCGGGCCATTGGAGATATTCCGAAGTCAGCGATACGGTACGCTTCAATGCCGAATGGTCGCACTACCATCTGGAGCCGCCAAGCTACTCCGTTAAACAGCTGAAAGGCGCGGAGCCGCTGAATTATTTCGGTTTGGACAAATTCGAAATCGACAGCGAAACCGAAATCGCATTAGTGACAAATCCTGATAGCGACACGCCCGGCTATGTTGCAGGCCTTCCGGTTTTCCTTTCGTACGAACCATACAGATTCGAGCTTTCGGCTTACGAATATTATGAGAACGGCGATATAAAGGATAAGGTTCCGGTCGCAGACGGAGTAGCTTCGTTTAGCGGCACCCTTCTTAACACGAACGAGCCCATGGAAGTAGTACTCGATTCTTTAGGAAAAGGCGTATTTGAGTTTTATGCAGGCGAAATAAACCTTGGAGACGGCAAAGTAGATTTAACCACAAGCGTCAGGGTTGACGGCTATTCCAACAGCGAGGGAGCCATACTTGAGATAGACGGACAGACCATAGGCAGCTACGAGGTGCTGGTGGCTCTGAACGGAGTGAACAACGTGAGGAAAGTACTGCCCGTGCAGCTCAAAGTCAGCGGTTCGCGGCCTGACCGGAAGGTCAACCCGAACGACTTCGAATCCTCTATGAACATAACAGGGCAAATCAAGGTTGAAGGCACATATCAGGAAGATCCGGACGACATGCTTGCGGCCTTCATAGGCGACCTCTGCGTGGGCGTAGCCTCACCGGTTTACGTCCGTTGGCAGTGATAGACGCTGTGGAAGTGGTTGATATGAACGGCAGGGTGGTCTATCGCATACCGCACTTCTCCGCCGAATCAATCAATGTATCTAACCTCATCCGCGGCATCTACGTGCTGAGAGTGATACACAACAAGCAAGCCGTAACGCGCAAGTTCGTAAAGAAGTAAGGTAAATCATCAACCTGAAATAAATGAAAGAGAGGAGGCTGTACGGATTATCCGGCAGCCTCCTTTTGTTTGTGTGTGGCTTATTAAACAGCCGGTGTTAAGCATCTTGTTGCATTAGCGGCGGCATGGCTGTTCAGTAGTCCAGGTCGAAGTAGTCCCTCATGTCGGAGTCTTCGGTTGGCAGAGCCATATAGACTTCCTTGATGAATTGGAGTTTGGGGAAGGTGCGGCGTTTCTTGACGTAGTATGCCCACAGCAGGCTTTTGTTCATGATCTCAGGGATGGAGGCGAGCTTGGTTTCGCGCATGTTCGAGAAGCGGGTGTATCTGTAAGTGCGCTTTAGTTTGCGGAACTCGCGGTGCGCTCTGAGTATGGCGCGGGCATCGTCTTTGTTGCCGGTGAAGTAGGCCCTGAGGGCGGCCAGCCGGTCGAGGAAGTATCTGGCGAAGAGTACGGAGCGCAGGCGTCGCTTGGGCATGTTTTTGTATATCATCAGCAGATTGTTCCTGAAGTTCAGGAAGGTTTTGTTGGGATTAGCTGTGTCGAGCGTGGCGCCTCCTTTGTGGAACACGTGCGCTTTGTAGCAGAACACGATGCGGTATCCGCGCGCTTTCAGTCGCCAGCAGAAGTCGATTTCCTCCTGGTGTGCGAAGAAGTTGGCGTCGAAGCCTTCCTCCTTTTTGAAGGTGTCGGTTCTGACGTACATGCATGCTCCGGAGGCCCAGAGGAGATCGATGGGGCGGTCGTACTGTCCGAAGTCGTTCTCAACGGTGTCGAATATACGTCCGCGGCAAAAGGGGTATCCGTAGCGATCCAGGAATCCGCCTGCCGCTCCGGCGTATTCGTATTTGAAGCGTACGTGGTAGGAGCGTATTTTGGGTTGTACGCAGGCTATTTCAATGCTGCTGTCGAGCAGGTCGATCGGCTCATCGAGCCATCCCGGGGTCACCTCAACGTCGTTGTTGAGCAGTACGCTAAAGGGCGTGTGTACTTGTTTCATTGCCTGATTATATCCTTCGGCAAAGCCAAGGTTTTTTTCGAAGGCTATGATGCCGACGCTTGGAAACTTTGCTTTGAGCATTTCTATGGAGCCGTCGGTTGAGCCGTTATCAGCCACAACCACCTTTGCGAATCCGGACGGCGTATATTCCACTACGGAAGGAAGGAAGGTTTCGAGCAGTTCCTTGCCGTTCCAGTTTAAGATCAGCACGGTGACGCTGTTGGGAAAGAGATCCCTGTTGTATCTTGTGAACATTATGAATAATTTATATTGTCGATAGTATTGTTGGCAGTATGTTTCCATCGCTTGTGCGTCCATAGCCACAAGGACGGGTTCCGCAGTATGGTTTGTTCCATCAGGCGGGCATATTTTTCGGTTATGAAGAAATCCGGAGTTTGTCGTGGAGCGCTTGTGATTTCGAGGAACTCCACGGTATAGTATCCGCGCCTCAGCTGCTTCACGTCGGCGTAGATAACAGGCAGGTCGAGTTTTTTGGCTATGCGCTCTATGCCGTCGAGGAAAGCCGTGTCGCGGTTGAGGAAGCGGGTTCGATAGTTGATGTTGTGCAGGCTGGGCGTTTGGTCGGCCAGGACGGCTATTATGGAGCGGGCTCCGCTTTGCCTGAGGCGTATGATGCTGCGCAGGCTTTCGTTCTTCTTTATTCCCTGGGCTCCGAAGCGGGTGCGCAGCCTGATGTACAGGCGGTCGAAGGCCTTGCTCCTTAGCGGCCGGTAGATTTGCCATACGCGGGCATCCTCGAAGAAGGCGCCGCCGGCCGTGCACCATTCCCAGTTGCCGAAGTGCCCGGTGGCCATCAGTATGCAGCTGTGTCCGCTGTTCATCAGTCCATCAACGAGCTGCGGGTTCAGGAAGAGCATCCGCCGGCGAATCTCCTCCTCCGATATAGCCGCCATCTTTATCGTCTCAACAATATAATCGGCAAAGTGACGGTAGAAGGCCCGCTCCATGCGCCTGAGCTCCATGGGGGAGCGATCGGGGAAGGAGGCAGCCATGTTGGCCCGCACAACCCTCCTGCGATAGCCCAGCACATAATATATAATAAGGTATAGAGAGTGAGAGTAAAAGTACAGCAGCCAAAACGGCAGCCGGGAGCAGGTCGCTATCCACACATATAATAATATGTATACAATCCTGCTCATACAATCCTGCAAGTAAGAGCCGAGCCGGCCGGGTTGCAAGGGCCGAGCTCAACCGCCGTCATACGGTTGGCAAGCGGCAGGCTGTACGGCGTTTCCACCCTGACGTAATTGGCCGTGAAGCCTTGCATCATGCCGCCTCGACGGGCGTGCTCAAACAGTACCATAGCCTGCGAGCCCACAAAGCGGTTGCAGAAAGCCGTCAGCTTCCGCACCGAAAGCTCAATGAGCCGCTTGCTGCGCAGCCTCCGTTCGGCCGGCGAAACAATGGGAGTGATAGCGAGGGCGGCAGTGTTGTCGCGTTCCGAGTAGGTGAAAACATGCAGCTGCGATATGTCGAGCCCTTCAACGAAGGCAAACGAGCGCTCGAAGAGCTCCGCCGTCTCGCCCCGCATCCCCACGATCAGGTCGACGCCTATGAAAGCCTCCGGCAGCCGTTCGCGAATCACGTCTATGCGGCGGCGGAACAAGTCCGTGTCGTATCGTCGCCTCATCAGTCCCAGAACCTCGTCGGAGCCGCTTTGCAGCGGGATATGGAAGTGCGGGGCAAACTTGCGGCTTCCGGCAACGAAGTCGATCACCTCGTCGGTCAGCAGATTAGGTTCGACCGACGAGATGCGGAAGCGTTCTATGCCGTCCACGCCGTCGAGAGCCCTCAGCAGGTCGGTAAAAGATTCGGCGGTCGATTTGCCGAAGTCGCCTATGTTAACCCCCGTGAGTACAATCTCTTTGCCTCCGCACAGAGCCGCCTCTTCGGCCTGTTGCACCAGAGCGGCTATGGCGCCGTTGCGGCTTCGTCCGCGCGCCTGCGGGATGGTGCAGTACGAGCAGCGATAGTCGCATCCGTCCTGCACTTTGAGGAAGTGCCGCGTGCGGTCGTCGGCCGAGCAGGAGGGGATGAAAGCGCGTGCGTCGGTAGCCGGAGCCACGTCAATCCGGTTGCTGCCCCCGTCGATGTATCGCAGTATGTCGTGTTTGTTGGCCGTTCCCAGCACTAAGTCGACGCCCCGTATTGCAGCCGCCTCGTCGGCCCTGAGCTGTGCATAGCAGCCGGTTACAACCACGAAGGCCTCCGGATGCAATCCCGTTATGCGGCGTATGGCCTGCCGGCACTTCTTGTCGGCCGCTTCCGTAACGGAGCAAGTGTTGATAACGCAAATGTCGGCCTTCTCCGAAGCCTTAGCCCGTCGGATGCCGCGCTCGTCCAAGAGCTTCGCAATGGCGGAAGTCTCGGCGAAATTCAGCTTGCACCCTAAGGTGTAGAAGGCCGCCGTTTTGTTTTCAAAAATCTTTTGATCTGTCATGCTGGTAATCTTATGTCGGCAAAGATATGTTTCCTGTGCCGAATATGCCTCCTCTCTGCCCCGCTTTTTTAAAAAGAAGAAGGCCGCCGGATATCACATCCGACGGCCTTCCATATTCATTAATAAAAAAAAACTACTTTAAATAAAACAATGTTTTTTATATCAATATCTTGTATTACTCCCCCATGGCGGGATGCTCGTTGGGGTCGAGGTGATGCGGCTCGTCGGTTGGATTCTGCTCGGTTGGCGGCGCGGCGGGGCGGTCGGTGTTGGGCGTCTGCGTTCCTCCCGTCGGAGGCGTCGGAGGCGTTGTGTCGGGCGTTTGTGTGCCCTCATCCTCTTTGCCGTCGTCTTTGGGCTTGTGATGTCCGCGGCGTGAGAGGGTGAGTTGCGCCTCCTGAATGGCAGCGGTAATTATATCTTTTACTTCAACGAGATGCTGGCGAATGTCGGGGTCTTTGGCGCCAAGCTCGTTGGATGTCCAGGCGATGTTAACGGCGTCGACAAAAGTAACGAAGGCATCGTCTACATCAAGGCGGAGCGCCGTCAGTCTGCCGAGTGCAGCTACGTGCACCTTGTCGATTGAGCGTTCGTGGTAAAGAGTTTTGAAGGTATCGTTGGCCGTTTTAGCTTCGGCAACAATCTTGATGAGGTTGAACAGTTCGGCGTCCGACAGCAGCTGGAGAGCCGCATGGTATTCCGGCAGTTCGCAATCTTGCAGGAAGTTGGTCATAGTGCCGATCATGTCGTAATAATTTTCGCCGGGGAGGTGAACGTATGTATGGTGCAGAAATTCGAGCCTTGCTATGGCATTTGTCAGCGAAGGATCGTTCTTGTACTTAATGATATTAACGCAATCCCAAAGGAAATTGAAGTAGGCAACGCGCGCGTCGTGAAGAGTGTGAATCTCCGGAGTCTGGAAAGCCGCCTGGCTTTGTTTGTAAAGGTTGTCTTCCTTAGCGAAAGCTGTCTGCAATGCGGTGAATATGCTGTTCAGCATGGGTAAAGTGCTGATTAAAGCCAAGAGGGGAGCTATGATGCCGTTATCGAAAAAAGCGGAATGCTCACCGGCAAAAAGCTTGCGGAGCAAATATTTGAAAGGAATACTGACGAACTTTTTCATTACTGATGATTTGAATATTTAATGGGGGCAAAATTAAAGAAATATTTGTATTTATCAAATTCGACACTTAAAAAGATTTGGTAGGAAATTTTTTTTCAGTCCATATCAGGACTTAGACGGCTTGCGGAAAAAAAGTTTGCCAAATCTAAGGGCTTGAATAGCTTGCGGAAAAAAAGTTTGCCAAATCTAAGGGCTTAGATAGCTTGCGAAAAAAAAATTTGCCCAATCTAAGGGCTTAGATAGTTTGCGAAAAAAAAATTCAGCCCATCTAAGGGCTTAGATGGCTTGCGGAAAAAAAATCCGGCCCATCTAAGGGCTTAGATAGTTTGCGGAAAAAAATTTCAGCCCATCTAAGGACTTAGATGGCTTGCGGAAAAAAATTTCAGCCCATCTAAGCCCTTAGATGGCCTTCGGGAAAAGAGGCTCGGATTTCGTTAGACGCAGACAGTCAGCCGATTAACATTTTTTTTGTGCAAAAAACCGGCTGAGCGCCAAAAAATGGAAGCGGCTCCGACCCCGGCCGTTTTCATATATAATAATCGGCGAGGTCGATGATGCCGGCTCGGAGGGCGTATCGGGTGGCCTCGTAGACGTTGTTGACGTCGATTTTGCGGAAGATGTTTTTGCGGTGGGTGGTGACGGTGTGTGCGCTCAGGAATCGCTCTTCGGCTATGTCTTTGGTGCTTTTGCCCAGTGCGATGAGGCGCAGCACTTCGCGCTCGGTGGCGGTGAGGAGGGAGCGCTCGGCCTCGGGAGCCTTGTTGGGGGCGATGGCGTCGGCGGCCCTTTTGCAGATGTATCTTTCGGAGCGCATCAGGGCGAGCAGGGCCGATTCTATTTCGGGCAGTGCGGCATCCTTGAAAACTATGCCGAAGGCTTGGCTGCGCGCCGTGACGAGGCGCATGAAGTCGAGGCTGAGCTCGTCGGAAAAGAGCATCCAGCCGGCTTGCGGGAATCGGGCGCTGAGGATTAGAAGGTCGTCGGGCCCGGCAAGGTCGAAGAGGGTGTAGTCCGTAACGACTAAGGAATCGGGCGCCTGCGAGAGTTGGCGGACGAGCTCGGCCTTGGAGCCCGCTCCTTGCAGCGGCGAGCCCGGCGCTATGCGGGCGAAGATAAATCGGAGGCCTTCACGGGCGATAGCCTGGTTGTCGGCAAGTATTATTGTTCTCATAAGGATTTATATATATCTGCAAAAGTAAGAAAAAGGCAATACCGCCGGCCCTGTCAGCGAAGGCTTGCCAGGCGGGTCGTACGAAAAAGTTGGCGCGGCTCTTGTATAAATCAGAAGCACGTCATATCTTTGCAAAGGTTCACAAAAACGACTTATATAATAATTCCACCCATGGGTATATTTAATTTCACAAAGCAAAACGTAGAATCGACTCCAGAAGTCAAAGCCCCCGAAGCTCGTCCGGAAACTCCACAGCCGGTAGTTAATGTAGCGCCGGTTAAGCCGGAAAACAAAAAGAACAAGCCCGTCGACTATTCGGCAGGCAGGAATAACGACGACATCAGTTCGTTTTTCAGTGTAGATATCAACAACATTTTTAAGTACGCTCCCGAGCCGACAGGCAGCCACGAGTATTCCAAAGGCCATTTGGCCCAGGTATATCTGCTGAAGCTCAGCCAGCTTGAGCTCGGCACCTTTAGCAAGGTGTATGTTATACAATACGAAGACATGCATTACGATTTGGCATTCCGCAGCACAATAAGCGGCGTGAAGCCCGAATTGCAGGAGTTCATGGCCTTTTGTGCAAGCAAATACGGGCCCGACTTTATGAGCAAGGGAGAGTTTAAGGAAGCCGACATCAGCGACCTTAACCTCGGCGCCTTCTCGCGGCTGTGGATGAACAAAATCCGTATCGACAACATCTACATGCACATCAACCTCACTTTCTACGACATCAAACCCGACAGGAACCTCTGATGCCGATGAACCAGCAAGCCGTTCACTTCACCAAAATGCATGGAGCCGGCAACGACTACATCTACGTAAACAGCATTGAACACAGCCTTTCGCGCCCCGACCTTCTTGCGGCGCTCTGGAGCGACCGCCATAAAGGCATAGGAGCCGACGGCTTAGTGCTGATAGGGCCATCGGAATCGGCAGACTTCAGCATGCGTATATTCAACGCCGACGGCTCCGAAGCCATGATGTGCGGCAATGCCGTTCGCTGCATAGGCAAGTACCTTTACGAGAAAGGCCTCAGCCGCAAGGAAGTCATCCGGCTCGAAACCCTTTCGGGAGTGAAAGAGCTGCGGCTCGCTGTGAGCAACGGCCTCGTGAAGGAAGTAAGGGTAGACATGGGCCTTCCCTCGACAGGCGAGCTGAGGCTGGCGCTTGCCGTCGGAAGCGAGACATATACCGGCACGGTCGTATCAATGGGCAATCCTCACTATGTAATCTTTGTAGATAAGGCCGAGGATACGGACATATATAATGTAGGGCCTATGCTCGAGCGGCATCCCCGGTTCGCCCCGGAACGCACCAACGTCGAGTTCGTTGAAATACGCAATCCGGGCGAGATAAGGATGCGCGTATGGGAGCGCGGCTCCGGCGTGACTATGGCCTGCGGAACAGGCGCATGCGCATCGGTTGTGGCCGGCGCGGCACTCGGACTGACCGCTCGGAAAGTGAAGGTAGAGATGGACGGCGGCGAAGTGACGGTAGAATGGGCCGAAAGCGACGGCCATGTATACAAGACAGGCGGCGCCGAAACGGTATTCGAAGGAACTATCATAATATAATATATTAATGTATATAGATCATGGCATTAGTTAACGAGCATTTCCTGAAGCTGCAAAGCAATTATCTGTTTGCCGACATAGCCAAGAAGGTGAACGCATTCAGAGTAACCCATCCCAAAGAAAAAATCATACGCCTGGGCATAGGCGACGTAACTCAACCCCTCCCCGAGGCCGTTCGCAAGGCTATGCATGAGGCCGTCGACGAGCTCGGCAGCGTCGAAAGCTTCCGCGGCTATGCTCCCGACCAGGGCTATCCCTTCCTGATCGATGCCATCATCAAGCACGACTACGCATCCCGGGGCGTGAGCATTGAGCCCTCGGAAGTCTTCGTGAGCGACGGCGCAAAATGCGACACGGGCAACATAGGCGACATCCTCCGCCGCGATAACACCATAGGCGTAACCGACCCCGTTTATCCGGTTTACATAGACACCAACGTGATGGCCGGCCGGGCCGGAACCTTCGTCGACGGCAAATGGAGCGACGTGGTTTACATTCCCTGCACGGCCGAGAACAACTTCATTCCCACGCTACCCGACAGGCACGTCGACGTGCTCTACCTCTGCTACCCCAACAATCCCACCGGCACTACCCTTACGAAAGACGAGCTGCGCAAATGGGTGGACTATGCGCTGCGCAACGACGTCCTCATCATGTACGACGCCGCCTACGAGGCATACATTCAGGATCCGGACATACCTCATTCCATATACGAAATCAAAGGCGCCAAGAAGGTAGCGATAGAGTTCCGCAGCTTCTCGAAGACCGCCGGCTTCACCGGCGTGCGATGCGCCTACACTGTTGTCCCCAAGGAGCTCAACGGGCTCTCGAAAGACGGCCCAACCGTATCGCTCAACTCCCTGTGGAGCCGCCGCACGGCCACCAAGTTCAACGGCACGAGCTACATCACCCAGCGCGCCGCCGAAGCCGTGTACTCTCCCGAAGGCAAAGCGCAGGTGAAAGCCATGATTGATTACTACATGACCAACGCCCGCATAATGCGCGAAGCCCTCGTAGGGCTCGGCTTGCAGACCTACGGCGGCGAGAATGCCCCGTACATCTGGATAAAAACTCCGGGAGGCCTCTCGTCGTGGAAGTTCTTCGACAAGCTGCTGTACGAGCTCAAGATAGTCGGTACTCCGGGCGTAGGCTTCGGCCCCAGCGGCGAGGGCTACCTTCGCCTCACGGCCTTCGGCGATCGCGACGACACGATAGAAGCCACCCGTCGCCTCGCCGCCTGGCTATAAAACTTTTTAACATTTCGCAATAGAAGAAGAACGATAGATCGTTCGCTTAATTCGGTTCTATTTAAAGCTGCCCGATGTCCGGGCAGCTTTTTTTTGGGTGTGCCGTGTGGCGAGCCGGGTGCTTCTGTCATGTATCGGATCGAACGATGAGGGCTACCGCCGGTTGTCCCTCATCTCCTAAAAAAATCCCAACTTCGAAGCGCATATAAAACACAGCAATCAAAATGAAAGAAACCCTTACATACAACCGTCCCCGCGAGGGCATCTCACCACGGCTCCCGAACGCAGGAGCCCGATAAAAATGCCCTCCTCTCTCGGACTTTTGAAATCATATTATATAGGGCCTGCTGTTAAATTCCAAGCGCCCCCGATTTCATCTGCTTGCCATAGATGCTGATCCACCACCAGTATGTCAGCCACATCTTTATGTTCACAATTAGGCATTGGGGAGGGCTACTCCCGCCAGCTTGACTAAGTTGAGTACCATAAAGATACCTGCAATCCATGATTCACTCGTTTCTTTCAGCCGGGCTTTGATACGACCAAGTCCATAAGGTTTGCCCTGGAAAAAGAACCATCTGGCCTTGATTGTATGATTTAAATTGCACTTTTGACATAATAATATTTTAATGCCCAAAGATGCTGATTCCCGGGCAAATAACAAAGTCTGAGCTGGGAAAGTTCGGACTTTTGGCTATAATAATTAGAGGGGTGGCTTTTGACACATTCAGCCTCGAATAAAACCGACCCGCCGCCCGCCCCGATTATAGGCCGCAAAAAAATAAGAGCCGCCGAAACTTATTTGCTTCGGCGGCTCTTATTTTATGGCCCGAACGGGACGGCGTTCATGATTCGGGATGCGGGGAGAGGCCCATTTCCTTGGCTTTCTCGAACATGAAGCTGCGGGCGGCGTCGTAATCATTGGGGATGATGCCGTCGAGGATGGCGTTTTTGATGGCTTCCTTGAGGGTGCCTACGGGGCGCGAGGGCGGCAGCCCGAAAGTTTCCATTATCTCTTCGCCGGAGACGGGGGGCTGGAAGTTGCGGATCCTGTCTTTCTCCTCGATGTCGGTAAGCTTCTCGCGAACGCGGCGGAAGTTGTCGAGGTAGCGCTGCACCTTGGCGGGGTTCTTGCTGGTTATGTCGGCTTCGCAAAGGAGCATGAGGTCGTCGATGTCGTCGCCGGCGTCGAAGATGAGGCGTCGTACGGCCGAGTCGGTCACTTCGTCGTCGGAGAGGTTGATGGGGCGCATGTGGAGGTTGACGAGTTTCTGCACGTACCTCAGCTTGTCGTTCAACGGTAGCTTGAGCCGCCGGAATATTGCCGGCAGCATTTTTTCGCCCACGAAGTTGTGGTTATGAAACGTCCATCCCAGCTTGTTGTCCCAGCGCTTGGTGACCGGCTTGGCTATGTCGTGCAGCAGCGCTCCCCATCGTAGCCAGAGGCTGTCGGTGCGGCGGCTGAGCCGGTCGAGCACCATCAGCGTGTGGGCAAAGTTATCCTTGTGCCCTATGCCCTCCTTTGTTTCCACGCCTTTCAGCGCGCATAGCTCCGGGAAGATGAGATGGAGCAGTCCGAGCGATTCGAGCAGCTCGAACCCGACGGATGGCCGCGGCGAAAGTATGATCTTGTTCAGCTCGTCGACGATGCGTTCCTGCGATACTATGGCCAGCCGCCCGGCATTGCGCCTGATGGCTTCGAAGGTGTCGGGGTCGATGTAGAATCCGAGCTGCGAGGCAAATCGCACGGCTCTCATCATTCGCAGCGGATCGTCGCTGAAGGTGATGTCGGGGTCGAGCGGGGTGCGTATGGCTTGCCGGCTGATGTCGCCAAGGCCGTCGAATATGTCGACCAGCTTGGCGAAGTTCTTGCCCGGATTGAGGCATATTGCCATGGCGTTGATGGTGAAGTCGCGGCGGCTGAGGTCGTCGTTGAGGCTGCCGTCTTCTACTACGGGCTTGCGGCTGTCGTGGTTATACGATTCCTTGCGTGCGCCAACGAACTCTATGTTCCATTCGCCGCTGACGACCTGCGCCGTGCCGAAGGTTTTGAAGACGGCGAGGCGGCTCTGCCCCATCATACGGGCGACGGTGCGCGCCGCTTCTATTCCGCTGCCGACAACAACTATGTCTATGTCTTTTGAAGTGCGCCGGAGGCAAAGGTCTCTCACGAAGCCGCCGACAACGAAGGCCTCTACGCCTATCCGCTCCACCGCAGCCGAGATGGTACGGAAGGGATTTCCGCTAACCGTCTCTCTGAGCTCGTCCATGTTGTGATTGCTTCCGGCGTACATCCTTAAATCTTGCAATCTTTAAGCAGTTCTACGAGGAATCTCCACCAGAGGTCGACCGTAGGGATGTTGATTCGCTCATCCACGGAGTGAACTTTCTTCAGGGTGGGCCCGAAGGAAATCATGTCCATCCACGGATATTTGCTGAGGAAGAGGCCGCACTCCAGCCCTGCATGTATGGCCTTCACAAGCGGCTCCTTGCCGTACAGCTTGCGGTACGTTTCGGCGGCGACCTTCAGCAGAGGCGATGCCGGATTGGGCGCCCATCCGGGATAGCCGTCGCTTTGCGTCACCGCGGCTCCGGCAAGCTTGAAGACGGATACTACCTGAGCGGCCATGGCCTCTTTCCCCGATTCGATGGAGCTGCGCTGGCTGGTGATGACCACAACCTGCGATGCCTCCGTGCGGATGATAGCCAGGTTGGTCGACGTCTCCACCAGGCCTTCCATGTCGTGGCTCATGGCGAATACTCCGTGCGGGCAGGCGTTGAGCATATATATTAATGTGTCGGCGCTCGCCGGGTCTATGCATGTTGCAGGAGGTTCGGCTGTGTCCATGCTCACAGTGACGGCCGGGTCTGCGGCCTTGAGCTCGGCTTTCAGATCGGCTATGAAGATGTTGAGCAGCGCCCGCACCTCCTCTTTCAGTCCGGGCTCAAGCCCTATGGTAGCTGTGGCCTCCGACGGTATGACGTTGTGATACGTGCCTCCGCCTATGTCGGCTATCCTTACTCCCTTCCCCTTCAGGAGGTAGAGGAAGCGGGCCAGGATCTTGTTGGCATTGCCGAGGCCAAGGTGTATTTCGCCTCCCGAATGTCCTCCCTGCAGGCCGCTCACTCGGAGGGCGAAGTAGTCGAGGTCGGCGGGCGCAGGCTGCGGGCTGAAGCTCAGGCGGGCCTCGGTGCTCTTGCCTCCGGCGCATCCTATGAAGATTTCGCCTTCGTCTTCGCTGTCGAGGTTGAGCAGTATCTTCCCCTGCATGAAGCCGGCTTCTATGGCGTTGGCTCCTGTCATGCCCGCTTCTTCGTCGACGGTAAACAGGCACTCTATCGGGCCGTGCTCAAGATCGGCAGATGCCAGGATGGCGAGCTGGGCCGCCGTTCCTATGCCGTTGTCGGCGCCTAAGCTGGTGCCGTTAGCGCATAACCATTCGCCGTCGACCAGTGTCTCGATGGGGTCGCGCTCAAAGTCAATGACCTTGCCGGGAGCCGCCACGCATACCATGTCGATGTGCGACTGGAGGATAACGACCGGATAGTCTTCGTATCCGGCTGCGGCCGGCTTGCTGATAAGTATATTGCCGACGGCATCCTTCTTGCACGGAAGGGAATGTTTGGCGGCAAAGGATTCGAGATAGGCAATAATCCGGCCCTCTTTTTTGGAGGGACGAGGCACTTGTGTTATCTCATGGAAGTAATTCCATACGATACTCGGTTTTAAATCTGTTATGTTCATCGCTTTATTCTATTAATAATTATTTGAGCCGGAAGTTATACATGCAAAATGGAATCAGAGTGATTGCTCAAAAAAAGAAGCTGCATCCGTTGCAAATGTGTCTTACAATCATTTAAACTCTTATATTTGCGCACAAATATAAAGAAAATGCTTGTAACATTGCTCGTAACCCTCATTATCGTCTTAGCTTGCTTCATCCTGCTTGCCGCAGGAATTATTTTGCGCAGGAACGGGACTTTTCCTTCAGGACACGTCGGCGACAGCCCCGACCTGAGGAAGAAAGGTATCAAGTGCGCCGCAGCGCAAGACCATGAGCAACGACTCAAGAAGAATCTGAATGAAATTACCCAAGTATAAATAAAAACGTAAACAGCTTTTTGTATGAAGAATATAAACTATATTACGAATGGTGCGCTTGCTATTGCCGTTGTGATCTTATTTGTGTTGCACTTTACCGACCGGAGGCCCGGCGCGCCGGACAGCTCGGCCGATACCGCCGGCGAAGTAATGACCGATATGCCCGTGGCATACATCAACATGGATTCACTCCTCCAGAACTATAACTACGCTAAAGACCTCAACGAGGTAATTCTGAGCAGGGAGGAGCACGTCAGGGCCAACCTCAACCAGCAAACGGCAGCACTCGAATCGGAAGCAATAGACTTCCGGAGGAAGCTCGACAACAACGCTTTCCTCACACGCGAACGCGCCGAGCAGGAACAGCAGCGTCTGATGAAGAAGGAGCAGGAGCTCAAAATCTCCGAGAACCGTCAAACGCAGGAACTGCTCGCCGAGCATCAGCGGCTCACCGAGCAGCTTCGCGATACGCTCATCTCGCAGCTCAGAGTGTTCAACCGGGCAAAAGGATTCCGAATCATCTTTAGCAACACTGCTAAGGACAACATCATCCTTGCCGACGATGTGTACGACATAACAAACGAACTGGTGGTATACCTCAACAACAAATACGCGCCCGCTCCTATGCAGAAATAAGCCAAGGGCGCGAAAGCAAGCCTCACGCAAAGCAGATACCTATCCTTCCTCAGAGAAGTCGATAGGTATTTGTTTTTTGAAAGCTTCCTTGAACGAAATCAGCGACTCGGTGCGCGACAGGCCCAGAGGCTGCAGCTTGCGGTGGATGATGCTGAGCAAATCCTGGTTGTTCCTGGCGTAAATCTTGATGAACAGATCGTACTTGCCCGTTGTGTAGTGACATTCCACCACCTCGGGAATCTGTCGCAAGGCCTCCGTTACCGAGGCGAAATCGCCCGGCGAATTAAGGAAGATGCCTATGTAGGCGCAGGTTTCATAGCCCACCTTAACGCTGTCTATAACAAACTCGGAGCCCTTGATGACTCCCATAGAAACCAGCCGCTGGAACCGCTGGTGTATGGCCGCCCCCGACACATTGCAGGCGCGGGCCACTTCGAGGAAAGGAATCCTGGCATTCGTTCTGATAAGCTTCAGGATTTTCTCATCCAATGCATCCAACTGATGACGTCCCATATACATACAAGCATTATTGATTTAGTCTAACATCAGGCTCATGTGAGCGCGGCGGTCGGGATAGTCGAGCAGGATGGAGGTCAGCAGCTTCACGTCCATGCCCTCCGTTTCGGCGCCCGCGGCCTCGGCGCCGCATGCAGCCCGCCTGAGAGCAATCATGCGATCGGCGTCTATAACGCGGGCCATCCCGTAGCTGTACGGGGTGGACGCGGCCGTGCAGGGTATGCGACATACAATGCGGTCGACCGGCATAGTCTCGGCTATGGCAAACACGAGCGCCGCCCGCGCCTCATCATCCTCGAAGAGAATCTCGCGCACCAGAGCGCTCCTCTCGTCTGAGCCCGATGCCGGCCGGGCAACAGGCGTAGCGAAAGCCATTCCGCAGAGCGCATCGCCTCTGACAGCCACGAAGGCCCGTCCGCCTGCCAAGCTCATATCCCGCATGATATTGTTCATGTCGGCCCGGTTGTGCAGCACGCATACAGGACGTTCCCGCAGCTTGCGGTCAGAATATGCAAAGGCTCGCCTGTCGAGCTTGTCCATAGGCCTGGCGATGCAGCTTCCGGTCGGAGCAGCAAGCTCAGCCCGCGTATGTATGGAAAAAGAATATTCAAAGGCCCGTACAAAGCCATATCGGTCGTAGAAGTCGAACAGGCCGGCCGAGGCCGGGATAAGCGTGGCAAGCGCCATTCCCCTGCGCTTCATCTCTGCAAAAGCCAGGCTCATCAGCCGCGTCATCCAGCCCTTGCCCCTTTCGTCGGCGAGGGTGCAGGCGCCGGCAATGTATCCAATCGGCAGCTCCGTTCCATAGTAATTAAGCGTATAAGGCAGCAGCATTAGTGATGATATAATCCGGCCGTTGTCCTCCAGCGTCAGTGCATATTTGCTTTTGTAAACCCACTTGAAATACATCTTGATAAACTCTTCGTTATCTCCGAAGGTATCCCTCCATAACTGTTTAATTTGTTTTTCTTTTTTGCTTTCCATGATGCAAATATACATAAACGGGCCTATCCTAAGGAAGCCCGTTTCATAAAGCTGTTATCCCGGCCGACATGGCAAAGCCCGTGCAGGCAGGAGTATGATCCGAGAGGAAGTCATGCAGTCCTTGCTCATCCCCTCGCCCGGTATCATCGCCACGGGTTTTGTATGGACTGTCGGGGAACTTGCGCGCGCTGCGCAAGTCTGTTGGGATTTGCCGGGGAACTTGCGCGCGCTGCGCAAGTCTGTCGGGATTTGTCGGGGAACTTGCGCGCGGCGCGCAAGTCTGTCGGGATTTGTGGGGGAACTTGCGCGCGTCGCGCAAGTCTGTCGGGATTTGTCGGGGAACTTGCGCGCGCTGCGCAAGTCTGTTGGGATTTGCCGGGGAACTTGCGCGCGCTGCGCAAGTCTGTCGGGATTTGTCGGGAAACTTGCGCGCGCTGCGCAAGTCTGTCGGGATTTGTCGGGAAACTTGCGCGCGCTGCGCAAGTTTGTCGGGATTTGTCGGGAAACTTGCGCGCGCTGCGCAAGTTTGTCGGGATTTGTCGGGGAACTTGCGCGCGCTGCGCAAGTTTGTCGGGATTTGTCGGGGAACTTGCGCGCGCTGCGCAAGTCTGT
>JAITGS010000077.1 GCA_031280435.1 Tannerellaceae bacterium
TCGACTGAAAAACGGGTCATTCCCACCATCCTTTTTTCCCCCGCGGATTTATTTGCGGTAGTCTATCGGTTCGGCCTCGGAGAAGATGGCTTCCGACAGCTCCTTGAAGCTTAAGGGAATCGGGCCCCTGACGAGCTCGGGGCGGGAGAAGTTGCGGTGAGATAGCGAGCGCTGAGCTGATATTAACCGGAAAGAGCCGCTGAGTGATAAGTTCAGCGGCTCTTCTGTTTCTGAGAATAAATATGAAACGCGGCAGCTTCAGGAGAGCAGCCGCTTGAGAACCACCTGGGCGGAGATCTCGCGGTTGGCAGCTTCGGGAATGACTATGCTGCGGGGGCTCTCTATTACGTCGTCGGTCACTATCATGTTGCGGCGGACGGGGAGGCAGTGCATGAAGAAGGCGTTGTTCGTGAGCGACATCTTTTCGGTGTCGACCGTCCAGCTGCGGTCTCGGTGCAGCACGCGGCCGTAGTTGTTGCCCGTGTAGGCCGCCCAGTTCTTGGCGTATATAAAGTCGGCGCCTTCAAAGGCTTTGCGCTGGTCGTACTCTATGCGTGCGC
Source organism: Tannerellaceae bacterium (assembly GCA_031280435.1). Lineage (GTDB taxonomy): Bacteria > Bacteroidota > Bacteroidia > Bacteroidales > Tannerellaceae > DFXE01. The sequence continues at coordinate 561 of JAITGS010000077.1, forward strand.
CGGCGGTGAAGGCGGGGTCGAGCTCGTAGCCTTGCGGGTGAGTGATTACGAAATCGTAGCCGGGCATGGCGTTCATCCATTCGGCAAAGCTGTTTGGAACGGCCTGCGGAAGCGCATTGGGGTGGGGGGCCCAGGTCAGCACAACCTTAGGATTCGGACGCTCTTTGTACTCTTCTATGGTTATCAAATCGGCAAAGCTCTGGAGCGGATGGCGGGTGGCGGCCTCCATGCTGAACACTGGCCGGCCGGAGTAGCGGATGAACTGGTTGATGGTCTTCTCGGAGTAGTCGTCTTCTTTGTTTTCGAAGCGTGCAAAGGCTCGGACGCCTATGACGTCGCAGTAGCAGCCCATGACGGGTATGGCTTCGAGCAGATGTTCGGGCTTGTCGCCGTCCATCACCACGCCGCGCTCGGTTTCGAGCTTCCAGGCTCCCTGGTTTACGTCGAGCACTATGACGTTCATGCCGAGGTTGAGCGCAGCCTTCTGGGTGCTGAGTCGGGTGCGGAGGCTGGAGTTGAAGAATACCATCAGCAGCGTGCGGTTGCGTCCGAGCTCTGCGTAGCGGTAGCGGTCTTGCTTGATTTCGAAGGCTTCGGCGAGGGCTTCGTCGAGCTTGCCCAGGTCGTGTACGGATGTGAAGTGTTTCATGCTATGCCGGCTTTATGAGGGGCGAACCTGTCCGCTGCCTTCTATTATATATTTATATGTGACCAGCTCGTTGAGGCTCATGGGCCCGCGGGCATGGAGCTTCTGGGTGCTGATACCAATCTCGGAGCCCATGCCGAACTGCGCTCCGTCGGTGAAGGCCGTGGATACGTTTGCATAAACGCAGGCGGCGTCGATGGCTTGCTCGAACAGGCGTATCATGTCGAGCGATTCGCTGATGATACATTCGCTGTGGCGCGAGCCGTAGCGTGAGATGTGTGCAATGGCTTCGTTGATGTCGGCAACGGTGCGCAGGCTCATCTTGTAGTCCAGAAATTCGGTGCCGTAGCTTTCGGGCAGTGCGTGTTGCAGGAGGCTTGAGGGATAATGTCCTTCGAGGGCCTCATAGGCGGCATTGTCCGCATAGATCACTACCTGGCTCTCGGCGAGGTCTGCGCAGATGTAGGGTAAATCCTCAAGCCTTTCGCGATGCACGAGCAGGCAGTCGAGCGCATTGCAGACGCTCACTCTGCGTGTTTTGGCATTGTGGATGATGGCGCGTCCTTTGTCGCGATCGGCTCCTTTGTCGAAGTAGGTATGGCATATTCCTGCTCCGGTTTCTATCACAGGTATCTTGGAGTTGCTGCGTACAAAGCTTATGAGCTCGCTGCTGCCACGTGGAATGATCAGGTCGACCAGGCCGGATGCGTTCAGCAGGGCTGTGGCCGATGCACGGTCGGCCGGCAGCAGAGTGCATACGGCCGGGTTCACCCAATACTTGGCAAGTATCCAGCGGATAATGGTCACGAGGGCCATGTTGGAATAATAGGCGTCCGAGCCGCCTTTGAGCACGCAGGCATTGCCGCTGCGCAGACAGAGTGCAAAGACGTCGCAGGTGACGTTCGGGCGGGCTTCGTAAATAATCCCGATAACGCCGAAGGGCACGCTCACCTTGCGGACGCTCATGCCGTTGGGCCGAAGCTCGTTGGATAGCACATTGCCGACAGGGTAGGGGAGGGAAGCTACGCTACGCATGTCGGCGGCAATCCCGGCTATGCGTTCGGGCGTAAGCTTGAGGCGATCGAATTTGGGATCGTCCGGACTCATTGCAGCCAGATCTTTTGCATTAGCTTCGAGAATCAATGGAGTATTTTCGAGCAGGGTTTGAGCAACATTCTCAAGGATGGTTGCTGTGGTTTCGCCGCTTACGGCCTGGAGGGTGCGGGAGGCTTCTACCGCATCCGTTAATAAATCATGAACTTGCATATTATGTTTTCAGTCTAAATATAAATAATCGTAGTGTATAAGAGGTTTAGCGTCCCGCATCCCAATCAGGGCCGCGGCTTCGGAGCTGTCGCAGGCCGCACAGCCAACGCCTATGCGGCGCCCTTCGTGGCTTATCAGCAAAACTATGTCGTCGCGATCGAATGTGCCCTTGATTGCCGTGACTCCCACGGGCAGCACGCTCACGGCTTTGGGGCCGAGCAGGGCCTCTACCGCTCCACGGTTCAGATAAACCTCGCCCTTGGCAAAATCATCCGAGTGGGCTATCCACTTCTTCAGGCTGCTGACGGCCTTGGGCGAGGGCGGAAAGCGGGTGCATACGGCATCCGAGCCTATGGCCAGAAGCCGCGGAAGTATCTGGGGCGAGCGTCCGTTGGCAATTATCACCTCTATGCCTTCGTCGGCCACCTTGCAGGCTATTTTGCACTTGGTGAGCATGCCGCCGCGTCCGAAGGATGATTTGCCGGGCTGCACTATGGCCGACAGATCGTCCGTCCGCCTGATTTCGGCTATCACTTCCCCGGTGTCGGGCGAATAAATGCCGTCGACGTTGCTCAGTATCACCAGCGCGTCCATGTTCATCATGGCGGCTATCAAGCCGCTCAGCTCGTCGTTGTCCGTAAACATCAGCTCCGTTACGGCCACCGTATCGTTCTCGTTCACAATAGGGATGACATCATTCTCGAGCATCACCTCCATGCATCTTTTCTGGTTGAGATAATGCATGCGGCTGGCGAAATTCTCCTTCGTTGTGAGCACCTGGCCGCATATTATGCCGTGCTCGCGGAAAAGCTCGTAGTAGCGATTGATTAGGCGCGCCTGGCCTACGGCCGAGTAGAGCTGTCGCGATGCAATTGCGTCGAGCTTGCGGGTTGTCTTTATCTCGCCCCTGCCGGAGGCCACAGCTCCCGACGATATTACGACAACGTCTATGCCGTCGGCGTGCAGCAATGCAATCTGGTCCACAAGGGCCGACATCTGCGTCACGTCCGGCTTTCCGTCGGCCCGCGCAAGTACCTGGCTGCCGATTTTTACAGCTATGCGTTTGTATGAGTACATATAGCCTGCGGTTTCAGCTTTGGTGTTTTTGACGGATTTCGACGCGCCGGATTTTGCCGCTTATGGTCTTGGGCAGCTCGTCTACAAACTCCACTATCCGCGGATACTTGTACGGAGCCGTTACCTTCTTGACGTGATCCTGAATCTCGCGAGAGAGCTCATCCTCTGGCCGCGATTTGTATCCGGCGGCAAGCACAATGCTGGCTTTGACCACCTGCCCGCGGATTTCGTCGGGCACGCCCGTCACGGCGCACTCCACAACGGCCGGGTGGGTCATCAGGGCGCTTTCCACCTCGAAGGGCCCAATGCGGTAGCCGGAGCTCTTTATCACATCGTCCGTGCGGCCTACGAACCAGTAGTAGCCGTCCTCATCGCGCCAGGCAACGTCGCCCGTATGATAAATGCCGTCGTGGCGCACCTCCGATGTGAGCTGAGGGTCGCGATAGTATTCCTTGAACAGGCCCAGCGGACGTTCGTCGCCTACACGCACCACTATCTCGCCCTGCTCGCCGTCTTCGGCCCGGGCGCCGTCGGCCCGGATCAAATCCACGTCGTACTGCGGATTGGGCAGTCCCATTGAGCCCGGGCGGGGTTCCACCCACGGAAAGGTTGCAATGGTGAGCGTAGTTTCGGTTTGTCCGAAGCCCTCCATCAGTTTGATGCCCGTCAGTCTATAAAAGGAATCGAAGACGGCCGGGTTCAGCGCCTCGCCGGCAATGGTGCAGTACTTAAGCGATGACAGATCGTAATCCGCCAGATTTTCGCGTATCAAAAACCTGAAGATAGTAGGAGGAGCGCAGAGCGAAGTGATACGATAGTCCTGAATCATGCGAAGCATATCCGCAGAGGTAAACTTCTCGTGGTCGTACACAAAAACCGTGGCTCCGGCTATCCATTGCCCGTAGAGCTTGCCCCACACGGCCTTGCCCCATCCCGTATCGGCTATGGTGAGATGCAAGCCGTCGGGGCCCAGATTATGCCAGTACGAAGCTGTAACTATATGCCCCAAAGGATATGTAAAGTCGTGCGCCACCATTTTGGGCTCCCCGCTCGTTCCCGACGTGAAGTATAGCAGCGAAATATCCTCGTTCGCATTTTTCGCCTGAGGACGAACAAAAGGCCCGGCCTTGGCCATGCAAGCGTGGAAGTCGGCGAAGCCCTCCGGCACCTCAGGCCCTATCGACACTAACTTTGTCAGGGTAGGAGAAGCCGGAACCGATGCGGCAACATTATCTGTTACCAACAAATCGCCCACGCAAACTATCATCTTTATACCTGCAGCATTGTTGCGGTACACAATATCCTTGGTCGTCAGCAGATGAGTGGCAGGAATCACAACGGCCCCAATCTTGTGAAGGCCTATCACCGCAAACCAGAACTCATAGCGGCGCTTCAGTATCAGCATAACCTTGTCGCCGGCCGCTATACCCATCTCGGCAAAGCAGGAAGCAGCCGCGTCGGAGGCCGCACTTATATCGCCGAACGAAAAATCCCTGTGCTCGCCCCTGTCGTTCGTCCAGCAGATGGCCCGCTTGTCCGGAGCCATGCGAGCCCATTCGTCTACCACATCAAATCCGAAATTGAAATTATCGGGAACATTAACACGAAAATTGCTTACAAAGTCCTCATAAGACTCATAAGCCACCTTACTCACAAACTTCTTTAGCATAAACTTCAGATTATTACAGCCAGGAATCGGACCGGACGGCCGTCGAGCGCCGCCATGCCATGAGGATAAAGCGCGTTGAAATAAATACTGTCGCCTTCATTCAGGATAATATCCTTGGTATGAAAACGCAGCTGCATCCTTCCCTCCAGAACCAGGTTGTACTCCTGCCCGGAGTGGGAGTTCAGGAATATATCTTCGCTTTCGGGTTTGGGATGCACCGTCACCAAAAAAGGCTCGGCTTTCCTGCCGGCAAATCCTGCTGCCAGCGATTGATATTTGTACGCCTTAGTACGCTCCACTGCCGTACCGTTTCCTTTGCGGGTGACGAAATAAGTGCTCATACGGGGCTCATCGCCAAATAATAAGGCCGTCAGCTCTATGTTGTAGGCGCGAGCCACGCAATGCAGCACGCTCACGGAAATGTCGACCGTGCCGGATTCGAGTTGAAGATAATCGTCGGTTGGAATTCCGCATACTTCCGCCATTTCGGCAACAGAAACCTCCAGGTCTTCACGCAGGCCTTTCAGCCTCTCAGCAATCTGTTTGATTTGTTCGTTCATATTCATTCATATTAATAATACGCTCCAAAGGTAACAACTTCGAACAAAGAATTAAGAAACAATAAATAAATATCACGAAAAATACTCGCTGAGCCCTCTGATGAGGCAAAGCCGTCCGGATTTTTTCCGCATACATTATATATATATGTGTGCAGCCGCCGGATTATTTCCGCCGGCTATAAAGGCGATAGAATTGCCTGACAGGTATATCCGTAGCCCATTTGAGGGCTTAAACACGCCCAAAGCCGCTTTCGCAAGCCATCAACACCTGTTTTTTTTCGCCACGGCACTTTCGCAAGCTTTCAACACGTGTTTATTTCGCCACGGCACTTTCGCAAGGTTTCAACACGTGTTTTTTTTCGCCACGGCACTTTCGCAAGCCGTTGAAGCGCTTCAACGGGGCAAGAAAAAATTTTTCAGGCCTGTATATATTATATAATGTATAGAACATATTTTTTTGAGGGGATTAAAAGGCGGCGGAGGGATGGGGAACAAAAGACAAAGCGGTCCGGGCGGCATTATAGCCCCGGCCGACAGGCTGCGGAATGACGAAACAATTGAAGATTGGGAGGCTTGCGTAGTGCGGGATTCGCATTTATTTGTAGATTTGTTCGAAAATAAATTCTGCCCTTACAGATATGAACAGATACAATTTTTTAGCAATAGACATGGGAGCAACGAGCGGCCGCGCCGTTGTGGGTAGCCTGAGCGATAAAGGCCTGGAAACAGCCGAAATACACAGGTTCCCGAATCGCTTCATCAAGCTTTTCGACCGGTATTACTGGAACGTGTACGGCTTGCTTGAGGAGATAAAGAAGTCGCTCGTTTTGTGTGGCCGTCAGGGTATTAAGCTACAATCCATGGGCATTGATACCTGGGGGGTCGACTTCGGCTATGTGGGAGCCGACGGCATGTTGCTGGGATTGCCGCGCGCCTATCGCGACCCCTATACGGAGGGCGCACCGGATGATGTGTACCGCATGGTTTCGCGCCGGGAGCTGTACATGCGCACGGGCATACAAATCATGAATTTCAACAGTATCTTTCAGCTTTACAGGGACAGCCGGCAGAATTTGTCGGTAGTGCCGGCGGCCGAGAGCATCTTTTTTATGCCCGATTTGCTTACATATCTGTTGACCGGCCGGAAAATTTGCGAGTATAGCATTGCATCAACCTCGCAGCTCCTGAATCCTGAGACGAGGCTGTTCGACCGCGATTTGGCCCTGAAACTCGGCATCAACAGCCATTTGCTGACAGATCCGCTTGCTCCCGGAACAATTGCAGGGCCCTTGCTGCCTTCAATAGCCGCCGAGCTCGGCGTGGAGGCTATTCCGGTAGTGGCAGTGGCCGGGCATGATACGGCCTCGGCAGTGGCGGCCGTACCTGCTCCCGACGGCAATTTTGCATACCTGAGCAGCGGCACCTGGAGCCTGATGGGGATAGAAACGGACAGCCCCATCATTAATGAGGCCTCAATGCATAACAATTTCACCAACGAAGGCGGCATAGACGGCACTATCCGCTTCCTGAAGAACATAACAGGCCTGTGGCTGCTGGAGGAATGCAGGCGGGAATGGTCGCAAGCCGGCAGGGCCTGCGGTTACAATGAGCTGGCCGACATGGCCGTACAGTCGGCCGGCATCAGTTCGCTGATAGATCCGAACGACCCCTTGTTTGCCAATCCTGCATCAATGAGCGAGGCAATAAGGGAGTATTGCCGGCGTACGGAGCAGCAGGCGCCTCAATCCGACGGCGAGTTTGCCGCTCTTATATTCAACAGTCTGGCAGCATGTTACGGCCGCACACTGACGCTTCTGAAGGAGATGGCCCCTTTCGACATCCGCCGGCTGCACGTTATAGGCGGAGGCTCGCAAAACCGCTTGCTCAACCGGCTGACGGCCCGTGCGGTGGGCATCCCTGTGCTCGCGGGCCCGGCCGAGGCCACCGCAATAGGCAACGTTATGATACAGGCTAAGGCTGCGGGCATTGCGGCCGACAGGTGGGCCATGCGCGAAATGATTGCCTCATCCTTTCCCCCGGAAATCTTCAATCCTTAAAATTTATCACACACAACAATATCAAAAACTTATAGAATTTAATATCATGCCATCAGAACATTTTGTAAAAGAAACATTCGGATTTGCAGCAGACAGGTACGCAGCCGTCGGGGTAGATGCAAACGAAGCAATCAGGCAATTAGAACAGCTCTCGCTATCGCTGCACTGCTGGCAGGCCGACGACGTAGGCGGCTTCGAATCCGGCGGCGGCGAGCTTTCGGGAGGTATTCAGGTGACGGGAAATCATCCCGGCAAGGCTCGCAACATTGAGGAACTCCGGGCCGACGTCCTTGAGGCTCTGCGACATATAGGCGGCTCCCACAGGCTGAGCCTGCATGCGATATACGGCGATTTCGGCGGAAAGAAAGTGGATCGGGATGAGATTGAGCCGGCGCACTTCGCATCCTGGATTGCCTGGGCCAAGGAGCACAATCTCAAGCTCGATTTCAACAGCACATCCTTCGGACATCCCAAGAGCGGCGACCTGACGCTCTCCAGCCCCGACGACGGCATCCGCAACTTCTGGATTGAACACACGAAGCGATGCCGGCATATAGCCGACGAAATGGGCGCCGCGCAAGGCGATCCCTGCATGATGAACCTCTGGATTCACGACGGTTGCAAGGAAGTGCCGGCTCACAACCGCCTCAGATACCGCCGCATCCTGGAGCAGAGCCTCGACGAAATCTTCAGCCGTAATTATCCGAACATGAAGGACTGTATAGAAGCCAAACTTTTCGGAATAGGTCTGGAAAGCTATACTGTTGGCTCCTACGATTTTTATCTGGGCTACGGAGCCCGTAAAGGCAAAATCGTAACTCTCGACACAGGGCACTTTCATCTTACCGAGAGCGTTGCAGACAAAATATCCTCCCTGCTGCTGTTTACCCCCGAAATCATGCTGCATGTGAGCCGCCCAATCCGCTGGGACAGCGATCATGTTGTCATTCTGAACGACGATCTGCTCGACCTGGCCCGCGAGATTGTTCGCTGCGACGCCATGGACAAGGTTCATGTGGGGCTCGATTATTTCGATGCAACCATCAATCGCATAGGCGCCTACGTGATAGGTTGCCGAGCCACTCAGAAAGCATTTCTCCAAGCCCTGCTCGAACCCCGCCGGATAATCGAACAATGCGAAGACAGCGGCAAATGCTTCGAACGACTTGCATTTCAGGAGGAAGCCAAATCGCTGCCGTGGTCGGCCGTATGGGACATGTTCTGCCTGAAAAACGGCATAGCCTTAGGCGAAAATTACATATACGAAATCCAGGAATACGAGCATAAAATACTTTCAAAAAGATGATAGACTTTATTACAGACAACTGGTTTTATATAAACGGCCTGCTGCTAATATCAATAGGTAGTCAGGCGCAAAGCAGCTCGTACGCCGTACTGATTACGAGGGTCAAGCAATGGCAATGGGAGTCATTCTGGTTAGTGCAAGGCATATTTGCCTGGCTCGTGTTCCCCTATATAGGCGCAGCCATATCGCTGCCTGCAGGCGCCTCTCTCTGGGAACTTTATGCAGGTGAGAATGTTTTAATGCCAATAGTTTTCGGAATACTGTGGGGCGTTGGCGGACTCACTTTCGGCCTCTCCATGCGCTACTTAGGCGTTGCTTTAGGGCAAAGCATAGCCCTCGGGATGTGCTCCGCATGCGGTACGATGCTCCCGGCGCTGATGGGCGAGGGAACGGCATCCACCGTGACGCTGTCTATATGCGTTGCAGTCATGCTCGCAGGAGTAGCCGTCATAGGATACGCCGGCAAGCTGCGCGAACTATCAATGTCGGAAGAAGAACGACGCAAGGCCATACGCGACTTTGCATTCTCGAAAGGCCTGCTGGTTGCCGTAATAGCGGGAGTGATGAGCGCCTGCTTTAAGCTCGGCCTCAATGCCGGCAACCCAATCAAGGAAGCGGGCATGACAGAGTTCGGAGTCCATCCGCTACTGGCCCTCAGCCCTGTAATTCTGCTTGTAACCGTAGGAGGATTTGTCACCAACGTAGGCTACTGCCTTTTTTGCAATGCAAAAAACAAGACTTTTAGTGATTACTTCTGCGTAAAGCCCGCAACCTTTATATCCAACATCCTTTTCTGCGCACTCTCCGGATTATTATGGTATTTGCAGTTTTTCACCCTCGGAGTAGGCGAATATTTTCTCAAGGATTATCCCGTAGCGCTTGCATTTTCATGGAGCATACTAATGGCGCAAAATGTAATATTCAGCATTATGTGGGGATTAATCCTGAAAGAATGGAAAGGCTCGGGGCGCAAAGCGGGGATTGTACTCGTTGCCGGTATGCTCGTCCTCATATTCTCATTAATCTTACCGAAATTAATATAATATCACAATGATAAAAGATAACAAACTTATTGCCTCTGAAATATCACATATTGCAGAGGTTGCAAGCATGCTCTGGAGCAAAGGATGGGCCGAACGAAACGGAGGAAACATATCCGTTGACCTCACCGATTGCCTTACTCCCAGAGAATTACGAACTAAGCCCGTAAAAGCCGGAATCGTACTGCCAATACCTATGCCCGCCCTCGAAGGACACGTATTTTACGTAACCGGAACAGGACGCAGAATGCGTGACGTGGCCCGCGAGCCCTGGGAAAACGGTGCGCTCATCAAAATAGCAAACGACGGACTGTCGTACGACATCCTGGGAATCAATCCGGTAATGCCCACATCCGAGCTCGCTTCGCATCTTTTGATAGACAGCTCCCTCATATCCGCAGGCAGACCGATGCGCGTGGTTTTGCACACTCACCCAACCGATTTGATAGGCCTTACCCATTGCAAGGAACTGCTCGATTCCAGGAAATTAAGCCTGCTTCTCTGGAGCATGATTCCGGAATGTAGAATCATAGTGCCGAAAGGGATAGGAATCGTGCCCTACGTTGCGCCCGGAACAATAGAGCTGGCTCGAGCAACCATCACTTTGCTTGAAAACCACGATGTTATAATTTGGGAAAAGCATGGAATCCTGGCCGTTGGCGACGATATTATAGAATGTTTCGATGCAATTGATACCCTAAGTAAGGCGGCACAGATATATTTCAGCGCACGTGCGGCAGGTTTTGAGGCGGAAGGTATGACAAATGAGCAATTGCAGGAACTTGCCCTGCTTTTCAAGTTGCCGTCTTTCTAATATAATAACACAGCTGTATAATGCATAAGGCAATAGAAATTGCTCAGGTCTTCCTTAGATTATCACATCCCGAATGTGGCGATATTATCTCCAACCTCAAGCTCCAGAGGTTGTTGTATTATGCACAAGGCTTTCATCTCGCCATTTACGGAACTCCTCTTTTTGAGGATTTAGTTGAAGCGTGGAATTACGGACCTGTCGTTCCGTCGGTTTACCAAATATATCGTGGGCATGGAACAGGAGCCTTGCCTGTTGACAATTCCACCGAAGTGCACTGCTCAATAAGCGAGGACCAACTCGCAATCATAGAAGAGGTTTATGATGTGTACGGGCAGTATTCCGGACTAAAACTTATGCATCTCACTCAGCATGAAGAACCCTGGAAATCAACTCCAACCGGCCGGGGTAATGTGATCGATACAGCGAAAATGGAACAGTTTTTTCGGACACGGCTATAAATGAAACATGCGGAATGTAACCAGGGTCAGATACTGCGAGCGCCGGAATCAAAGTACAGCGCAATCAATTACCCTATCTTCTGTTTCAAACACTTACACAGAGAATTCGGCATAGATAAGTGCAACGAGGCTGAGAAAAAAGCTCTAATGGAGCACATCATACGCCTCGGTGCACTTACGTGGACACAAATTCAACTTGCTCCGAGGCATGGCGTTGGATCTGAGAAAATTGCGTTACACTCTATAAAAGCCGGTCTGCCCTCGTCCTATCCTGTTACCGATGATATACACAACTTGCTTGCTCTCCGTTTCGATGGTTTGAAGGCTATGATTGGCCTGCGAAACGGATTCATTTTTCACGTTTTTTATATAGACCGAGATTTTTCTTTGTACAGCCACGGTTGACGGCAATTCCCTTCAATTTTAGATTTTTTAATATAACAATCAAGGGCAAAACCATGTCCGTTTGATTAACGATCGTTGTAATCAACCGCAATACGATGTATGTTTGATTGCAAACAATGTTTGTGGACAGCAAAACAATTCGCATTGAATTGCAAACAATGCTTGTTGAAGGCAAACAAGCAAGCGTGTAACTCTGAAAATACGTTGCCGTCAGCATCTTTTTGCACGCTATATTCCCCAAAATAATTATTGATTAGAGAAAGCAGCTTGCTGTATTCCGAAAAATAATTGTCGACGGTACTATTTCGAGCGCTATATTCCGAAAAATAATTGTCGACGGCATTTTTTCGTTTGCTATATTCCGAAAAATAATTGTCGATGGCTTCATTTCGTTCGAAATAATCAAAAAAACAATTGTCGACGGCTTCATTTCGTTTGATATGACCGGAAAAATAATTGTCGACGGCATCATGTTGATTGTTTTGTAAAAAAAAATAATTGTCGACGGCATTATTTCGTTCGATATGACGGGAAAAACAATTGTCGATAGCATTATTTCGTTTGATATGACAGAAAAAACAATTGTCGATAGCGTCATATTGATTGTTTTGTAAAAAAAAACAATTGTCGACGGAGGTACAACTTTTTGTTTGTATCATGTTGATATTATGGAGAATAATACGATATAAAACTGATTGTAAGCGACAGCTCCTGTTGAAAGTGCGAGAATTGTATAGCTGTAAAATACTCTTATTCAGGGCGCTTTGAGAGGGTGATTATTGCTAATAACTCTTATTATCAGTAGTTTATCCCTAAAAGACATCTTTGCAAAAGATGTCTTCAGCACCCGATCGAGGCCTTTTCCTATACAATTATAACGATTTTTGGAACGCTGTACACTTGTTTTACGAGCAATTATTGTTTTTCGAAGTATTCTATACTATTGTTTTCCAGATAATTATCCCAAGCGTGATTTTGCCCGTCGCAGCTTTGAAAAGCTTAGTATGCCTATCATTACGGCTTGCCATCGTTTTGCCGCATTTATGGTGTTTTTCAGTATAGTCATCCACTGTTTGGCGACAATTATTGTGTTTGTTATTATCGTGACTGTTGCTTGTCGAACGATTTCAGTTGATCAATAAACAATGCGGTTTAATTAATAAACAATTGAAGATACGCATATATGGCGGATTATTGATTTTGCAGGAATAAAAAAGATCGTATATTTGCCTAAACGAATATTACAGTTTATAATGATAGGAATAGTTTTAGCAGGGGGAGCGGGGACGCGACTTTATCCAATTACTAAAGGAGTGTCAAAACAATTGTTGCCGATTTATGACAAACCTATGGTATTTTATCCCATATCTGTATTGATGCTTGCAGGAATCAGAGATATACTTATTATATCAACAGCGCACGATATGGAGGGATATAGGCGCTTGCTGGGTGATGGGAGCGACTTTGGTGTACGTTTTCAGTACGCTGTGCAACCTTTTCCCGGTGGAATTGCCGAGGCATTTATCATTGGTAAAGATTTTATCGGCAAAAATGATGTATGCTTGGTGCTTGGTGATAATATTTTCTACGGTACAGGCTTTACATCTATGTTGCGCAAAGCGGTAGAAAATGCCGAACGCGAACATAAGGCCACAATTTTTGCTTACTACGTTAACGACCCCGAACGATACGGCGTTGCGGAATTTGACGATGAGGCTAATGTGCTGAGTATAGAGGAGAAACCTCTTAATCCCAAGTCGAATTATGCGATTGTGGGGCTATATTTTTATCCGAATCAAGTGGTGTCGATTGCAGAAAATATAGTGCCGTCTTCTCGTGGAGAATTGGAAATTACAGCAGTTAATCAGTCGTTTTTGGAGGCACAAAACCTGAAGACAATGCTGCTCGGACGCGGCTTTGCGTGGTTGGACACGGGCACACATGATTCGCTGTCGGAGGCTTCAACATTTGTGGAGGTGATAGAAAAACGACAGGGACAAAAAATTGCATGCTTAGAGGAGATAGCTTACGTAAATGGATGGATTGAGCGAGAGAAGCTGCAAGAAATAACGGAAATGATGAAAAATAATCAATACGGACAATATCTAAAAAAACTTCTTGAGCGCTCTAAATAACTGTAATATGCATAAATCCGCTAAGATTTATATTGCCGGTCACAAAGGTTTGGTAGGTTCGGCGATAATGAAAGTTCTGCTCAATCAGGGTTACAGCAATCTTGTGGTGCGTACTCATGAGGAACTCGACCTTACGGATCAATATGCCGTTGATCGTTTTATGCGCGACGAGAGTCCGGAATATATAATCTTGGCTGCTGCTCGTGTTGGCGGGATTATGGCCAATAACACTCAACGCGGAGATTTTATATACAGTCATATACTGATACAGGCGACCGTGATAAATGCTGCGCGGAAATATGGCGGTCGTAAGCTGCTGTTTTTGGGTAGCACCTGCATTTATCCGCGGGAATCTCCGCAGCCGATGTCTGAAAATCACCTGCTTTCATCGGAACTCGAATATACAAACGAGCCCTATGCTATTGCTAAAATTGCAGGCATCAAAATGTGCGAAAGCTACAATATTCAATACGGAACTAACTTTTTGTGCGTAATGCCGACAAATCTTTATGGGCCGAATGACAACTTTGATTTGTATACCAGCCACGTGCTGCCTGCAATACTTCGCAAGATTCATCTTGCTAAAAACTTGAGTGAGAATAATATTGAGGCTCTGCGAAAGGACATAGCCCGTCGTCCGCTGAATGGCCTCGACGGGCAGGCTCCGATAGACGAGCTTCGGAAAGAATTGGGAAAATGTGGTATTACCGGCGATGAAGTTGTGCTGTGGGGCACAGGCAATCCTATGCGCGAATTTCTTTGGAGCGAAGAAATGGGCGAAGCTTGTGTTTTCGTCATGAATAATGTTGATTTTGCCGATTTAAGTAAAGGTAGGAGCGAGATCCGCAACCTGCATATTAATATAGGTACAGGTCGAGAAATCTCGATTCGCGACCTTACCGAGCTTGTGAAACAGAGGGTTGGCTATGATGGACGGATAAGTTTCGACGCCCGCTACCCTGACGGCACTCCCCGCAAACTGACCGATGTCAGCAGGATTCACAGCCTCGGCTGGCGGCATAAAGTGGAGGTGGACGAAGGTGTCGCGAGGCTCTACGAATGGTATAAAAACAGTTTACACATATTATAATATAATGGGAAAAGTTGCCTTGATAACCGGTGTAACCGGACAAGACGGAGCGTATCTGGCTGAATATTTACTGCATTTGGGCTACATTGTGCATGGCCTGAAACGGCGTTCGTCTATGTTTAATACGGATCGGATAGACCATATCTATCAGGATCCTCAAACGTCGGACAGACGATTTATTCTGCATTATGGTGACCTCACGGACAGTTTGAACCTGACGCGAATCATTGGCGAAACGCAGCCGGACGAGATATACAATCTTGCTGCGATGAGCCACGTAAAAGTTAGTTTTGACACTCCGGAATATACAGCTAATGCCGATGGTATTGGCGTTTTGCGCATATTGGAGGCTGTTCGGCTGCTGAATCTTGTAAAGAAAACTCGAATTTATCAGGCTTCGACCTCCGAACTATACGGATTAGTTCAAGAGGTTCCGCAAACGGAGAGCACTCCCTTCTATCCGAGAAGTCCGTACGCGGCTGCAAAGCTCTATGGATACTGGATAACAGTTAATTATCGGGAAGCGTATGGGATGCATGCCTCGAACGGTATACTTTTCAACCATGAATCGCCGCTTCGTGGGGAAACCTTTGTGACTCGCAAGGTTACGCGGGCCGTGTCGCGCATTGCGCTTGGACTTCAGGACAAAGTGTACATGGGCAATCTTTCCGCCCGCCGCGATTGGGGACATGCCAAGGATTATGTTCGTGCGATGCACGCGATTCTTCAGCAAGACGAGCCTTCGGATTACGTAATCGCCAGCGGTATAACGACTAGCATACGTGATTTTATTACGATGGCCTTCGCCGAAATTGGTTTGCACGTTGAGTTTAATGGCGAAGGAGCGGATGAGCAGGCAATTCTGGCAGGGCTGGATACGGAACTGTTTCGGCTAAAAGTGGGTGATGAATACTTAGATTCGGCGCTACAAAGGCGCGGCGAGGTTGTGGTTGGCGTGGATCCGCATTATTTCAGGCCTACGGAAGTAGATCTGCTGATAGGTGATGCTCGAAAGGCCCGGACGCAATTAGGCTGGGAACCGCATTACGATTTGCCCGCGTTGATAACAGATATGATGACGAACGATCTGAAACTGATGAAGAAAGAGTCATACCTGCGCGCGGGAGGATATGAGATATTAAATTATTTTGAATAAAGGCGGCGATAAATTTGCGAGAGCCAAAAAAAGGTTTAATTTTGCTCCCGATTTGACCGTCAAAAAGTATAGAATATTTATAAACGAGTGTTTAATATAAATAGTTGATGATTATGAAAACAAGAATTCTAACGTTAGTATTGTTATTGTCTTTTGTTTTTGGAGTATCGGCCCAGGAAGTCCAGCCTCAAGTTGGATTCAGCAATGAGATTGGTGCCAAGGCGAACTTCAAGAAAAATAAGGCCGGTGACAATTTGTTCATTTCTCTTGCAGGAGGTGCGAGTATGTTGATAGGCGACGATAATGCTAAGGCAAGCCTTGGAGATCGTATAAATATCAATCCTCAGCTCTCCATAGGAAAATGGTTTATGCCGTATTGGGGCGTCAGGTTGCAGTTTACCGGAGGTCCTATTGTTGGTTATGATGCCGACCTTTCATCGTCTGGTTTGCACAAGCAGGATTTTACGTTCTTCGGAACACATCTTGACTTTATGCTTGACCTGACTAATTTGTGGGCTCCCTACAATGAGAAGAAAGTGTTCAGGTTCATACCCTGGTTGGGATTAGGCTACGCTCTGCGACCCAAGTTTGAGGACTACTCAAAGACCGAAAGTCCTACCGCCAACGCCGGTATACTTACCGCCTTCCGATTGAGTAAGAGGGTTGACCTTAATGTGGAACTTCAGGGCGCACTGACCAATGAAGACTTCAACAGGATTTACAAGTATCACCTGACAGACTTTATTGCTCAAGGCACAGTGGGGTTGACCTTCAAGTTGGGCAAAACCGACTTTGAAGTAATCGAGCCCATGGATTACGCATTGCTCAACGATCTGAATAGTCAGATTAACTCATTGAGGAGACAAAATGAGGAATTGAGTAAACGGCCGGCATCCTGCCCGGAATGTCCGAAGGTTCAACCAGCAGCGGCAACTGTTAACAACTATGCCGAGAACGTTGTGTTCTTCCGCCTGAACAGCTCGAAGATAGATGCTAACCAAGAGATTAACATTTATAACACAGCTCAGTTCATCAAGGAACATAACCTGCCAGTCAAGGTTATAGGTTTTGCCGACAAAAATACCGGCACCTCTAACTACAATCGTACCCTGTCCGAAAGACGTGCAAGAGCTGTTGCGAAACAGTTGGTTGACAAATATGGTATCTCTTCCAGCCAAATCTCCATCGACTGGAGAGGCTCCGACGAGCAACCGTATAATATCAACAATTGGAACAGAGTCGTAATTATGAACGCTGATAAAAAGTAATTCATAATTACCGTAAAATGTGAATATTGAGAGGGAATCCCGTAATGGGATCCCCTCTTTTTATTTAGGAAAGCATTGCTGATAAAATTAAATGGAAAACAAGATTATGGCGCATATTCATTTCGACGGCCTGCTCATAGGCATTATCACATTCGTCGTGATTGGCCTCTTCCATCCGCTGGTCATCAAGGCGGAATACTATTGGGGGACAAAGTGCTGGACAATATTCCTCGCCGCGGGCATTGCAGGTGTAGTGGCTGCTATGCTGATTGCTAATGTGGTGGCTTCAGCTGCATGCGGCGTTTTTGCCTTTTCGTCGTTTTGGTCAATCAAAGAATTGTTCGAACAGCGGGAGAGAGTGCGCAAGGGATGGTTCCCGGCAAATCCGAAACGCAAGAACGAGGCTTAAAAGAGCTATTGATGCTCGGAAAAGTATTGCTCAAGGGGCTCGAACAGGGCATCCTTCAGCAATACTTTTTTGCTTTCGTCTAAGAGATAGAGACACGGAATGGCCTTCAGATCGTAGAGCTCATCAGTGTTGATGACTTGCAGATGATCGTGGGCGACAATCCAAGTGGCAGGCATCTGAGGCAGATAGTGTTTCCAAAGAGTGACGTCGGAATCGGCATAGATGGCAAGAATAGTGAGCCGACCGCTTTCCATGAGGGTGCGTATAGCGGGCGAACCCTGCAGTTGAGCGCTCACCTCGCGGCATGTGTGGCAGTCGGGATTGTAAAAAAATATGAGGGTGAAGGCCGAGCGAATATCGTAGAGTCGGGAGATCTTACCCTTGGAGGTTGTGTAGGCAAAGTCGGTAGCGGGGTGGCCGGGACGATTGCGTAGGGCAAGGTTGAGTATGAGGCCGTAGCGAGTTTTGTTGCCGGGCAGAGGAGAGGCGATCAGCGCGTCGAGGAAGGGGATGTAGAACTCGTCGTTGCGCATGGGCGAGTTGGGCTCGTACAGATACTTCTCATACCAATCGGCAAAACGATTGAAAATTTCGGGTTGCTGCTCTGATTGTTTCATCATGCCGCGAATTGATGAGGATACAACCTCAGGCGTTGTGTGCGGAAGGATGTAAAGATAGTCAACAAAAGCCTGCTCTATTATGGCCTCTCTTTGTGCGAAATTTGTATCTGCAAAATCAAAATTGTCCCAATAATGGCTCACTAAATAGGCCGCACGCTCGGAGGGAGTACGCAGCGATGATGGGATTGTAACCATACGAAACGAGCCGGCAGGGGCTTCTGCCTGGGATGAGGATGAACTGGAGTTTTGTCCATGGCAACTTATTAGCGCAACCAGCATTAGAAGGAGAATTGTGTATTTCATAATAATTATTTGATTATTTGGGATTTTGTCCGACAAATATAGGGCTTAAATGCAGATTGCCGAAATTGCCAGGGCCTGCTTTCTGGGCAAAGCTTAAACCGGCCATACCATGAGAGCGATTTGCGGTTTATAGCATTATTTACACTTTACTCTTGACAATATAAGATTTTGTTCGAGTTGCAGTCCTCTTTTTACCCTGGATATTCGAGTATCCGGCCCCAGAAATCTTTTTCTGCTCCCGGATACCCGAGTATCCGGCCTCAGATTTCTTTTCCGGCGTCGGATACCCGAGTATCCGGCCTCAGATTTCTTTTCCGGCACCGGATACCCGAGTATCCGGCCCCAGATTTCTTTCCTGACCGCGGAAACCCGAGTATCCGGCCCCAGAAATCTTTTTCTGCTCCCGGAAACCCGAGTATCCGGCCCCAGATTTCTTTTCCGACCGCGGATACCCGAGTATCCGGCCTCAGATTTTCTGTTCCGACGTCGGATACCCGAGTATCCGGCCCCAGATTCCTTTCCCGACATCGGTGAAACGAACATGCAGCATTTGATTCGCACCGTTGCACGAAGTTTGTATGTTTGTCCTGGCCCCGCTTTGGCCCCAGCTCGGCCATATACATTATATTATATGTGTGCCTCTGCTCCGGCTTGCTCCTATACATTATAATTATTGTATGTCTTTGCCTCATGCATATATTTCATATCAACAGCAGAAAATCGTTTTATTCATTGCTTGACCTTGATGCAACAGCATCATTTTCACCAATCATCTTTTGATGCGGCGATGTCATATCCTGGTGGAGCAGGGCATATTGCTCACGTCGCAGCGAGCATTAATGTGGACGCTGCGATGATATTGCGGGCAGGGCTCTTCCGTAAACCGAAAACTCTTATATCTTTGTAACCGAATTTCTAACTCCATAAAACATATAAAATGAATCTTAAGGATAACTATCAATGGGCGCTGCTGGTGCCCACAAGCATGGGCCTGCGGCTAACGCCGACGGCTCAGGGACAACCTGTGCACAAGAGTGATACACTGTTTATGCAGGCCACGAGCGCCGAGTCGAACGTGGCAAGCATCGCGGCATATCTTGGGATGCCGGTAAAAGCGCTGACGGCTTTTGTAAAGGGCAGCCCGGTCGCGCAATTTATTAAGGATAATCTTCAAAGCCGGCATATTACGGTGGAGGCGACGGAGCTTGAACAGGGTGGGCCCTGGGGTTACAGGCATCAGATAAATATTGCCGATAGCGGCTTCGGAGCGCGGGGGCCACGGGTGTGGAACGATCGCGCGGGCGAAGTCGGACGCCTTCTCAGCGTCGACGCCTTTGATCTCGACCGTATTTTCGGAACTGAAGGAGTGCGGATTTTGCATCTGTCTGGCCTTGTGGGAGCTTTGTCGCCCGAAACCGGAATCTTTTGCCTTGAGCTGGCGCGGGCAGCACGCAAGTATGGGACGCTGATTTCGTTTGATTTGAATCATAGAGCGTCGTTTTGGGAAGGACGCGAAGAGGAGCTGGGCGCTATATTCCGCGAAATCGCTTCAATATCTGACATTTTGGTTGGTAACGAGGAAGATTTTCAGCTATGCCTCGGCGTGCAGGGACCTGAAGCCGGCGGGAAAAGCCTGTCAGGTAAAATGGAGAGTTTCAAGGAGATGATTCAGCGTGTGAAGCAAATTTTCCCGCATGCCTCAGTCTATGCAACAACTCTGCGCGAAGTGGTAAACGCAAATAATCACCTCTGGGGGGCCCTGATGCTGGCCGGCGACGAGTGGCACACGGTGGAGCCCAAGCCCATCAATGTGCTCGACCGAATCGGAGGTGGCGACGGATTCGTAGGCGGACTCCTATACGGCATCCTCAAGCAATGGGAGGCCGAAAAGTGGATTCAGTTCGGATGGGCAACCGGCGCGCTGGCCGTTACGTTCCTGACCGACTACGCCCAACCGGCAGATGAAGATCAGGTTTGGAGCATCTGGAAAGGAAACGCCAGAGTGCTCCGATGAGCCTAAATCGCGGCTCTGATTCCGGCAGTTAATCAACAAAAAAGGTAGCCACCAATCACGGTAGCTACCTTTTTCTTTTGAGCGGAGCCGAAGGCCGGACTCGAACCGGCGACCTATTCATTACGAATGAATTGCTCTACCAACTGAGCTATTTCGGCATGTCTGCAAGTAATTCCTTCAGAAAGTTATCTAAATCGGCTTCCAAGTTTTTAAGGAAAGGATCGTCGTCTTTGAACAGATCATCATCTTCAACTACCAGAAGTTCCTCGATTGTATTAAACTCCTCGTCGGTGAGGCTCACCGTTAGGGGTTTCAGGAAGTATGGGCTGTTGAACATTCCCTTTGTGACGAGCAATTTGAACATTGGCTTGAGCGTGTCTGTCACTTTCTTATAGAAGGTCTCTTCCTTGCTATGCACCCAATCGAAGATCACTAACTTTTTCACCAGATGTTCGGCGTCATCATAAAGCTGCAGCTCTCCGCTTTCAGCGTCGGCCTGCACGTACAAGCTGCTTACTATATTTCCGTTTTCATTGCTAATCTGTTCTTTCAGAGCAGAGGCGAAAGCGGTTTCTATTATTGACTGAATTTTTGATTGACTGGCACTCATTTTGTTTGCTGATCTTTTTTTGAATAGCGGGGGCAAAGATAATATTATTTTTCAATACGCAAGCGCAAATCAAGAACTGCGGAGCGAAGCCCCTCGGGGTCAAAACACCATCGGAGCTGCCTCCTGTAATTGCAGATTGAGCTTGCTGTCGTCCTCTATGCGTTGCTCAAGCATTCTCATGTATTGTTTTTGCAGCAATGTATGCAAATCTTCTTCGCCCTGGATTTCATCGAAAAGAGTTACAGATGTGGTGACGTAAGCATGCGCCTGTTCCAGGTTGCCGGTCAGCTCGTGGCACAAGGCAATGTTCGAGGCTAGTCGGGCGCGGTTTGCTTTGTTAGTCGTTTTGTCGAATAGCTTTTGCCAACATTCGGCGGCGGCGTCCCATTTGCCGGCTGCGGCGTATGCCGTGCCCTCTTTCCATCTGGAGCCGGAGCTGGTGTATATCCATCGTTGGCCGCTTTCCCAGTGAGGAACGAAGGCGCTGCATATCTTCTCGCCCACGTAGCCGGCGGCGATTCGCAATGCCTCTTCGGGAGTGGGCAAGAGGCTGTTGACATGCCTCTCGCTCTCTCCCCATTCCGACCAAAAGATGCTGTCGGACACTAAAACGGCTACGGGTCTTGCTGCATCGTTGGGCAGATAGCTGCCTGCTATGCCGTTCACGTATACGCTGATCGTTCCGTTTGTGTATCCGTCGGAAGATTTAATTTCCTTCTTGCTGTGGAAGATCAAACGGTCGAATGAGATTATTGCATCGGCCCCGGTTTCTTCGCAAAGGGCTTGAACTTCTTCGGGAGGAATCTTGCGATATATATAGTAGTTGGCGGAATCGTTGCGTAATTTCTCGTCAAACAGTAATACGTCGTCAAAATAGTTGGCCTCAACTAATGCATTTCCAAGGAAGCGGCAGGCGTCGCGGAGAGCGCTGTCGGCCGATGCCGTACATTGTTCGCGGTAGATGCCTCCAACATAATATACGCAATTAGTGTCGGGAGGCTGAGGCAGGGCATTGTCGACAATCAGCGCTTTTCGCACTTCACGGGGATAGCTTATCTCAGCCGGACGATACATTTCGATTTCCATATAGCGAATACCGCTGCAAGCAGAAAGCATGCAAAGCAGCGCCAACGATATAAACAAAGCTGTTCTCATACCTTATATATTATATGTTTTTCAGAGCGGCTATTGAGGCCTCCAGGTTTCTGATATTATTTTCGGCATCGGCCTGCTTTTTGCGTTCAACAGCAACTATCTCCGGATTAGCGTTGGCCACGAATCGCTCGTTGCTTAGCTTTTTCTTTACCGATTGGAGGAAGCCTTGCTGATAGGCCAAATCCTTCTCCAGCTTTGCAAGTTTATCCGGATCGACATCCGCGTGGCTTTGGCCGAGATCAACGGAGTATTTGCGTCCCTGCACCAAGAACAGGCGAGCGGGCGAATGTTGGTCGACGCGACGGATGTCGACGCTGCATAGCTTCTCGATTACAGCCTTTCCCCACAAATCATTATCGGCGTCTATGCAAAGGGCGTTCGATGCGTATTTCTTAAGTCCGTAGGTGTGATAGATTTCTCGAACCTTTACTATGATTTCTTTAGCCTTCTCAAAGTTGAGCAGAAGGTCGTTGTCGATAAGCCCAGCGCGCGGCATTGGGGCTATCATTATGCTTTCGCCATCTTGTCGCGGCTCTATGGCTTGCCAGAGCTCCTCGGTGATGAAGGGCATGAAGGGATGCAGAAGGCGAAGGAGAGCGTCGAAGAATCCCAGCGTTGTTCGCAGCGTTGCTCCGTCGATGGGCTGACCGTAGGCTGGCTTCACGATTTCGAGGTACCAGGATGAAAATTCGTCCCAGAACAGTTTGTAGACCTGCATTAAGGCTTCGCTAAGGCGATACTTGGCGCAGAGGTCGTCGATCTCGCCAATGCTGCGGTTCAGGAAGGAGGCGAACCAGTCGGCGGCCATGGATGAAGCTTCCGGCTGAGGAAGATCATCGCTAACCGTCCAGCCCTTCACAAGGCGGAAGGCATTCCATATCTTATTGCTGAAGTTTCGGCCCTGCGTGCATAGAACCTTGTCGTCGAAGGGCAGATCATTGCCGGCAGGAGCTGTGAGAAGCATCCCCATCCTGACCCCATCGGCCCCATACTCGTTCATCAGCTCCACAGGATCGGGCGAATTGCCTAAAGATTTCGACATCTTTCGACCCTTCTTATCGCGAACTATACCCGTGAAATATACATTGCCGAAGCAGGGCGCCTTGCGATATTCATAGCCGGAAACAATCATGCGCGCAACCCAAAAGAAGATAATATCCGGACCGGTAACCAAATCGCTCGTAGGATAGTAGTAGCGAATATCATCGTTGTCAGGCCTGTTTATGCCATCGAAAACAGAGATGGGCCACAGCCACGACGAAAACCAAGTGTCGAGGCAATCCTCATCCTGACGCAAATCCGACATGGCAAGCAATGGATTACCCGTTTTTTCGCGAGCCATCCGCAATGCTTCGCTATCATTTTCGGCAACAACAAAGCCGCCGTCGGGCAGGTACCAGGCCGGGATGCGATGACCCCACCAAAGCTGTCGGCTGATATTCCAATCGCGGATATTCTCCATCCAATGGCGGTAAATATGTTTGAATTTCGCGGGATGAAAGCGGATAACATCCGTCTCAACCGCCTCAAGAGCCGGCTTCGCAAGATCCTCCATCCTGAGGAACCATTGCATCGAAAGCTTAGGCTCAATCGGCACATGACGGCGCTCCGAATAGCCTACCTTATTCGTATAATCCTCCTCCTTTTCCATAAGCCCCGCAGCCTTCATGTCATCAACAATTTGCTTGCGAACGGCAAACCGGTCCATGCCGGCATAAGCCAAACCGTGGGCGTTAAGAGAACCGTCGTCGTTAAAGATGTCGATAATTTCCAGCCCATGCTTCTCGCCCAGCATATAGTCGTTCGCATCATGAGCCGGAGTAACCTTGAGGCAGCCCGTGCCAAACTCGCGGTCAACATATTCATCCTCAATAATCGGAACGATGCGCCCCGCAACCGGCACTATCACGCGCTTGCCCTTCAGGCGCTCCGTTTTCGGGTCGTCGGGATGTATGCACACAGCCACGTCGCCGAAGATAGTTTCCGGCCGAGTCGTAGCAACCGTGCAGTATTCATCAGCATTGCCTCCGGCTATCATATATTTCAGATAATACAGCTTGCCATGTTCCTCGCGATGTATAACCTCCTCGTCAGAGATAGCCGTTTGCGCCGCCGGATCCCAATTAATCATCCTCACGCCGCGATATATCAAACCCTTATTGTAGAGGTCGACAAACACGCGAAGCACACTCTCCGAGCGCGGCCCGTCCATCGTAAAGCAAGTGCGGCTCCAATCGCAGGAGGCTCCAAGCTTTTTGAGCTGCTCAAGGATAATGCCACCATGCTTGTGCGTCCATTCCCAGGCATGAACGAGGAAAGCCTCGCGCGTCAGACTATTTTTCGGAATCCCCTCGCTTTCCAGCTTCGCCACCACCTTAGCCTCCGTTGCAATCGACGCATGATCCGTTCCCGGAACCCAGCAGGCATTGAAGCCCATCATACGCGCCCGGCGCACCAAAATATCCTGAATCGTATTATTTAACATGTGCCCCATGTGCAACACTCCCGTCACATTGGGCGGCGGAATAACAATCGTAAACGGCTTGCGCTCATCAGGAACCGATTTGAACAACTCATGCCTCAACCAGTATTCATACCATTTACTCTCAACCGCTTCCGGATTATATTTGCTATTGATCTCCATAATAATATTATAACGTTTTTGATTTTGGAAGCAAAAGTAAGAAAAAACCGTCCCTAAATCCCCCATGCGATTGCAATTGCATTACGGTGTCGAAACATCGCGATCGTGATTGCCTTTGCCTTTGCGTTTGTAGAGACGCAAGATTTTGCGTCTCTACGGCAGCGGCACATCACGATCCTGATTGTCAAAATTATGTGGGCCAATCGTAGGGGTCGAATATTTACGACCTCAATCCTGTCAAAGGCGCCTGCCCCCATAGGTCAGTCCCCTCGTAAAAAAATGACGCCTCAGCATCACAGCGGAGCCTCCAAGATTCCAGTCCGGACGCCTTCACATCTTGCGAGGAGGCTCCGGAGGAAAAAAATGGAGCCTTCCCGATGAAAAGATTCCGTCCTGGAAAAAATTTGGAGCCTTCCCGATGAAAAAATTCCGTCCTGGAAAAAATTTGGAGCTCTCCCGATGAAAAGATTCCGTCCTGGAAAAAATTTGGAGCCTTCCCGATGAAAAAATTCCGTCCTGGAAAAAATTTGGAGCACTCCCGATGAAAAGATTCCGTCCTGGAAAAAATTAGGAGCCTTCCCGATGAAAAGATTCCGTCCTGGAAAAAATTTGGAGCCCTCCCGATGAAAAAATTCCGTCCTGGAAAAAATTTGGAGCCCTCCCGATGAAAAGCAGCATAGATTCTAATTATATATCCGCCGCATTAATAAATCTCATCAATATGAGAAGGCGATAGAACTTGCAAAAACGGAGCTGAAGCACGCTTCACCGCCCCGTTCGCGCCGATAATGCATTTTGCACATCTCTCTCATGCAAAGCTCTCGCAGCTAAAAAAACATCGGGAGCCCTGATTTTTTGCTTGCCACGCTCCTAACGTATTAACTTTTCATCTGTTGATTAATGCAATTGCGGTTGCGATTGACGGGATTGTAAATGTGTCAAAAGGTAATTCCGCCTGCTCAAATAGGTCATTCCCGCGAAGGCGGGAATCTCCGATCGTAAAAGGGGACGATTGTATTTGTATCATATAAAAACACATACAATCGTCCCAGCAGTCGATCGGAGATTCCCGCCTTCGCGGGAATGACCTATTTGGGCAGGTATAATGACCTTTTGACACAGCGTCATGACTTTTGACATAGCCCCAAAAAACTGGTTAAAGCTAAAAACATATCATGTATTAGCCTCAAAATATTTTTTTGGAGATAATACATGCCTTGTATTAGCCTTAAAATAGTTTTTTAGAGCTAAAACATGCCATGTATTAACCTCAAAATAATGTTTAGAGCCAATACATGCCTTGTATTATCTCGGAAAACTTATTTTTCAACTAAAACATACCTTGTATTAGCCTCAAAATATTTTTTAGACATAATACATGCCTTGTATTGGCCTCAAAATAATTTTTAAAGCTAAAACATACCATGTATTAGCTTTAAAATAGTTTTTAGACTCAATACACGCCTTGTATTATCTCGTAAAACCTGTTTTTCAACCAAAACATACCTTGTATTAGCCTTAAAATGATTTTAAGAGCCAATACACATCCTGTATTAGATAGAAAAATCTGTTTAGAGCTAAATCACATCATGCATTAGCCTCAAAATACTTTTTTTGGAGCTAAAGCTTATGCGAATTGGAGGCGGGAGGATTTTTAGGCTCCCTTATGGGCTCAGGCTTCACGTCTCCCAAAAAAGCGGGGAGCAAGCATGGCGCAGAGGAGGCCAAAGGCGATGGAAAGGGCACATTCCGGAAGGATACTGACTATCCCGCCGCTGCGAAGGAAGAGATCGTAGAAGCCTTCGAGGCCCCAATTGAGTGGCGATAGGGCGCTGAGGATGCGCATGGGCCCTGGCATGATGAATACGGGGATCCAGATGCCTCCGATGGCGGCCATTATGACGGTGGAGATGGCGGCAAAGATGGCGGCTT
The DNA here is from genome assembly GCA_031280435.1 of Tannerellaceae bacterium. Taxonomy (GTDB): domain Bacteria; phylum Bacteroidota; class Bacteroidia; order Bacteroidales; family Tannerellaceae; genus DFXE01. The sequence goes on from JAITGS010000077.1 coordinate 27,195, forward strand.
GCTGGTGAGTGGATGCGATGCGACCGATGCATATCCCGTAACCTATTGCGGCGAAGGCGGCGGAGGCTCCCATAAGGAGGGTTGGGATCAGCGGAGCGGGGGAGAGAGGCGGCAGGCCCAGGAAGGGGAAAATGTAAATGCCGGCAATGATTATCGATGCGTACTGGAGCAGGCAAACGCTCTGGTAGACGATTATCTTGGAGAGGGTGTATAGCGCGGGCGGGCTTGGCATCGTCCGCAGGCGTGCGTAGCTTCCGTCGTCGCGCTCTTTGATGATGTTGCCTGAGAGGGAGATGGCGATGAAGAAGATGGCGAAGATGCTCCATGCGGGGATGTTGTGCTGCGTGGCGTTCGGGATGGATGCGCCTTGTGCGAGGGCGTATTGCTCGTCGAAGAGCACGAGCTTGTCGGCGAGGCTGATGCTCGGGATGGAGATGGGGAAGCGGAGGCTGACTTCGGCGGCTATGGCTCGGGCGATGAAGGCGCTTTCGATGCGGGCTGCTTGCTCGCGGATCGCTCCGGTGATGGCGCTACGGAAGCTTGGCTTGGTTACGGGATCGATGTATACTTCTATGCGTGGGAGCTCGAGCGGCGGAAGGCTGTCGGCTGAGAATGCGGAGGCGACGCTGCTCCGCACGGCTTGGCGGAGGCGGGCAGTGGACTGTTCGGGTATGACGATGCCGATCATGAAGGCGCCTCGCTGCACGTCGCTGACGAGCTCGGCTCGGTTGCTATGGCTGTTGTGCAGGTCGAAGGGCCCGGCGCCGGCGATCTGCCTCTCTATGCTTGCGCCGAGGCTGTCGGCGTCGAGATTGAGGATGGCTACGGCTATGTTTGTTTCGTTGATAGAGTTAAAGGTATCGTTTTGGATGTAGGTCATGATGAAGGCGAGCAGCATGGGCATCACGAACATCATGCTCAGGCCGGCCTTGTCGCGAAGGAGCAGCAGTGCGTCTTTGTGGAGCATGGATCGCAGGCGGATGAATGGGGATGGGCTGCGATTGGGCTTCTCGGAGAGTTGGCGGGGAGGCTTCATGTTCGGAGTTCGGATAGGTAGATGTCTTCCAGGCTGCTTGCT
>JAITGS010000083.1 GCA_031280435.1 Tannerellaceae bacterium
TCGACTGAAAAACGGGTCATTCCCACCATCCTTTTTTCCCCCGCGGATTTATTTGCGGTAGTCTATCGGTTCGGCCTCGGAGAAGATGGCTTCCGACAGCTCCTTGAAGCTTAAGGGAAGCGGCCCCCTGACGAGCTCGGGGCGGGAGAAGTTGCGGTGATCGGTATCGTAGTAGTCCGGGTCTTTCTGAGGGATCACGAAGGGCTTGGAGATGTTTCCCTGACTGTCGACATGGCAAAGGAAGGGGAGGCTGTTCATGCCGTCGAGCCGTCGGCTGCTGAATACGAACCATAGTGCGTTGCTCGACCATGACATGTAGCTCTCGCTTTCGTCGCTGTTGATGTCGGGGCGGCGAACTTCCTTTGTCGCCATATCCATTATATATATGTCGGCTGTTTTGTTGGCCACGGGGAAGTAGCCGAAGTCGGTCAGGCAAAAGAGCATGTGGCGTCCGTCGGGCGAGAGTGTCGGAAAGGATATGCTGCCTCCCATATCGCCGGCCGAGAGTACTACCGAGGGTTCGCCGAGCTGCTGCCGTTCGGCATCAAACTCCACCTGCATAAGGCTGTAAAGAACTTCCTCGTTCGGAGCATTGGGAACGTGCGGCGGGGCCGAAATGAAGTAGAGGGTACGGCCGTCGGCCGACCATGCGGGCAGATTCTCCCGCTGTTCGGGCGATGAAATCTGCGGAAAGCTAAAGACGTCGCCGGATTCGGTGTCGTAGAAAACTATGTCGGATTCGTGGTCGAAAACTTCTTTCATCTTGCGCTCGTGGCCGGTGATGTAGTAGTTCTGACGGATGTTGTTGACGGCAAAGGCTACGAGCCTGCCGTCCGGGCTCCATTGGCAATAGGCTCCATGCGAAAGTATCTCCGGTACGGGAAAGGATTTCTTGCTGAGCCGGCCGTCGCTGAAGAAGACTGTGCCTCCGCGGCTCCCTCTGAGGTGGAAGAGGAAGCGGTCGGGATTGTTTTTGTGGAAGGTATGGCAATTCATACAGTTGTGCTCAATGCGATAATTGTCGATCAGTTCCGTTTCCTCAAAGGTTTCAAGGTTGCGCTGCTGCATGCTCATACGGTTCCACAGGCCGTCGGCCGGCGCAATGTCGCGGTAGACGAGATAGGGGTCGAGCGTATCGGCGGACACGAGGTTGCGTATGCTCCTGAAGCTGTGCCAATGCTGTCCGTCGCTTACTTCGATCCGGATGGTGAGCGTGTCGCCGAGGCTGCTCTCAAGCAATCGGCGCCATGCCTTGGGCTCGATGCGGACATCGCTGCGGCGGCTCTCCATGCGAATAGGCTTACTGCCGTCGGCGGCTGAAATGTGGAGGCGGAACTTCTTGCCGGGCTCGTTGATCCTGAAGTTCATGGGAGCGATGTTGAATGGAATAACTATGCCGGTGTAATCGGGGAAGATGTCCGGCCGGCGATCTTCTCGGATGATGCTGCTGCCGTCCCCGGCCTCAGCCCGGCAACTGTTGAAGCAGAGGAGGAGGCCAATGGTCGCCGAAATAATTGCTGCTGTCGTTAAAAGTGTCTTCATTTTCGGGTAGAGTTATTGTGTCATTCTGAAAAACACTTCTTTCTTGTTTTCGTCGCTGAGCGGACTTTGAAACAGGAGGTAATACCAATAGGTGTCGCCATACTTTTGCTTCAATATTCCGCTTGCCTCCGAGGGATTCCGGGATGCAACGGCAAGCAGTTCGTTCTGGAAATCGCGGAAGCGGTAAACCGTATTCATGTCGAAACCGTACATGTCCATGTCGAGGGGATTATCACGGTAAAGGCTGAGGTAGATCAGGCCTTCCAGATAGAGCTTGGGAATGTTTCCGTAGCCGAAGTCTTTCAGCTTGGTAACGTAATAGGCAAAGCGCTCGGTTTGATTATCCAGCAGGGCCGCGAGCAACAGATAGTCGTAGGCCATCCTGTTCAGGCCCGGAAACTGTGCGAGGAAGGGCAGGTTCATGACGGGATTCTGCCGGGCAACTACGGTGACGGGCGTCAGGGCGCTTCGGATCTCCGCCAGCTCCCTGTCTTGCCGTATAAGCGACGTATCGAGGGCAAGCCTGCGGTAATAACGGGCCGCCTCTGCTTCGAAGGGGGCATGTTCCAAAAGGTTCAGGATCTTATGCGCCTCCGGGATATATCCGCCGGCCAGGTAGGCTTTGATGAGATTGAGCATAACGAAGGGATTCATGCCGTAAACATTGGCGGCCTCGCGTCCCCATTTCACCGACAAGGATATTGCTCCGAGATAAAGATAGATGTGCTGGTTCGGCAGTATTTCGGCCAGGGTGTTTTCCTCCGGGAGCATAAGGCCGGCCGAGCCGAAACTCTGGTTGTAAAGGAAGAGGTCGCTGTGTATTTTGCCGGTGCGGTACAGGGCTTCGTTGGTATAGAAAGCCGTATTCCTGTCGGGATGTTTGCATAGCCGGGCTGCCTCCAATGTCTCTTCCCACCGGCATGACAGCGCATAGTGCTGTACGGTTAGCGATTGCTTCTCCTCCCTGTTGACAACTGACGACAGCAGGAGAAATATGCAGGGCACGGCGAGCATTGCGGATGCGAGATATAGCGGTCGGATCCGTAGCTTCGTCCTGAGGCCCCGGCCTGTAAGCGCAAGTATCCCCGCCGCGAGTATTGCCCCGTACAGTACGAAAGGGAAGGCTGCAAACGGATATATCCTCATCATATCAACTGCCTCCTGCTTCACATCATGGACGGAAAGAGCAAAGCGAATCCCGAAAGCAAGGGCTACAATTAATAAGCCGCCTGTCCATTCCGGCCAAGCTGCCTTAGGTCGGGCGGCCAGCATCATTGAAGCCATGATTATAAACAAGGCCGACGGCAAGAGCCCTCCTGCATAAAGAACGCCTCCCGACAGCACAGCACAGGCTATGCACAGTGGTATGCGCCTAAGCTTATTAAATGATGCGGACAGCAAACAGAGAGCCGAAAAGACAAGCAAAACCAGCAGATCGAAACGCAGATCGTGCCAATAATCACTATGCATCATCATCAAACCCACAACCGATACATATCCTACCGCATGACTGTATGCTCGCCCTGCAAACAATGCCGTTCCCAGCCTGTATATAGCAGATAAGATCAGGGCAACAAGAACGGATGCCAATAAGGGAAACCTGTATAATTGCGTAATAAACCGGGCAAGATACTCCGACGGATAGCCGGGAAAATCAAAATAGTTTTCGGCAAACCATACGCCGGTAAAGAAAGCCGGGTAACGCCGCATCAGATACAGCTCCGGATTCTGCATCTGCCACAGCCATATTGCATACAATGCAAAAGCCGTAATGAGAAGAGGCGCTACTGTTATCCGCCCGAAGAATTTCTTCATACTTATCAGCAATTATTTACCGAGGCAAATCGGATGCCCAGAGCCTCTTAATTGTTTCTTCCTGCGAGTAGCCGATAGGACATGCTTCGCTTTTTGTGTTGGCTCTGTAATTACCTTCGGTTTCGTTTGTGCAGGTTATCATACGGCATCCGGGCATTTCCAGGTGAGCGTTAGTATCGGTTTGCCGAATCCATCCGAAGGCGTATTCGAGCCATTCATCCCGATAATGATCCGGCTGTTGGGCGAACCAGGATATTTCATCCCATCCCCAAATGAAGAAGGATTCCACGGTGGCCTCTCCGGGCGTTCTGCTGCGACCGAAATTGTCGAACTCCACCAAGTACGGCAGATGCTCGCAATCCCATCCGCTCGGCGAGATGCATCCCTTGCTCTTGTTATATAGCCCGTCGAGATAATTGACTTCCAATATTGCCTCATAAGGCCTGTCGGGGATTTCTTTTATCCGCATAGGGAAGGAGTTGAAATCGATCAGGCTCTTGCCGTCTTTGACCATTCCTCCGTAGGGCACGTGGGCGTCGATGAGCGTCCATTTCCGCCTGGCATGCTTGCCGGCATATTCGCGGATCTTTGTAAGCGTAGCCGCCCAATGCTCGCGCTCCGGATCATTCATTCCTATCAATTCAACCTGGCCGATATGGAAGGCCTCGCAGCCTATATTTATATAGGAGCCTGCAAGGAAATAGAACCACAGCTGCGTTTCCGTCTTGCTGATGTCCGGTACGCTGCTGCCCTCGCGCCAATGATTAACCATGATGCTGTCGTCGTTGAGCATAGCCGCGTAGGAAAACGTCCGGCTCTCAGGCGGGAGATTGTAATCGCGGAAAACCCAATCGGGAATGGGGACATTATTGACGTCTTCCGTAACAATCTCGAACAGGCATGCCTGGAATACTATATCCTTATCGAACGCATGAAGCTCGTCTATTATTCTCCGGGCATTTCCCCAGTAAGCCGAATCATTTAATGCGCTTTCGCGACCCCAGCGGTAGATGGCGCGTCCGATAAACTTGGCGCCTATGTTCTTAACCATACGTATATCGTCGGCATGATAGGAATAGGTAGGCTTGCCTCCCGGCAGTTCCGGCATGAGCAGGTAAACCATGGTGACGGAGCGATCCAGATAGTTTTCAAGAGCTTTTCGGGAGATGCCGTTTTCATCAAAATAATAGCTCGACTTTTCGCAGGAAATGAAGCTCAGGGATGCAACGGCGATTAGGGAAAGCAGTACAATAGGTTTCATAATTCAATCTGTTTTTAATTATTAATCAAGTTCAAATCCAAGTTGTTTTTCATTGCTCTCCGGCAAAAGCAAAAAGGTATCTCATCCCCTCATTACTCACTATGAAAATCGGTATTTGATGTTTTCGGTGATACTTCAAGCAAAACGGCTCAACACGTTGATTTGCATGCGATCTTGCATCTGAGGACGTGAAAAAAGCTTTCGGTTGGCCGATCCCCCAAAGTGGGAAGCTCCAACCAAATTCGGTTTGCCCATCCCCCAAAGGGGAAAGCTTCAACCGAATTCGGTTTGCCGATCCCCCAAAGTGGAAAGCTTCAACCGAATTCGGTTTGCCCATCCCCCAAAGGGGAAAGCTCCAACCAAATTCGGTTTGCCCATCCCCCAATGTGGAAAGCTTCAACCGAATTCGGTTTGCCCATCCCCCAATGTGGAAAGCTCCAACCAAATTCGGTTTGCCAATCCCCCAAAGGGGGTTGTAAAGAAACCCTGTCGGAATCGTAAAAGACAGCCCTTGTTCCTTCGCCGGATTTATTTTGCCGGACGGCAATGATTGTTTTTCGATGCTGCCTGTACCCTGTTCCTCGCGATACAGTAGATAATCGCCTATAACCAGACAGTCCATCCCGGTCCGGATAAAATCGGAATATGCTTCTCCGGGAGTGCAAACAACAGGCTCGCCTCTTACATTAAACGAAGTATTCAGCAATATGCCCGTGCCGCTTATATCTTTAAACGAGAGCAGCAGCCGGCGGAATCTCGGATTGGCTTCACGGCCTACCGTCTGAACCCTTGCCGAATAATCAACATGGGTAACGGCCGGAAAGGCGGATCGAACGGCATAGAGCTTTTCATACACTCCGGCAGCATCATCGGGCACGGATATTCTCCATTCATCTCTGAGCTGCGTTACGAACAGCATGTAGGGAGAGGGCGCGTCGGAGGCGAAGTATTCCGCGGCATCTTCTTCGAGTACGGCAGGGGCAAACGGACGAAATTCCTCCCTCTGCTTTATCTCCAGGTTAATCCTTTTCTGAATAGCAGGATTGCGCGGATCGGCCAAGATGCTGCGATTGCCTAATGCACGAGGGCCGAACTCCATCCTGCCCTGAAACCAGCCGACTACCTTTCCGGCCAAAAGCTCCTTACTTACGACGGCGGCCAGGCGATCATAGTCTTCAAAGTAATGATAAACGGCATCCTGCCGGTTCAATTCCTTAGCTATACTTTCATTAGTATATGAGGGGCCAAGGTAGCCGTATGCCATGCCGTCCTTGCCTGCCTCCGTATAGCGTGCATTGCCGAAATAAATATGGTAGCAGGCAAGGGCTGCGCCCAAAGCTCCGCCGGCATCGCCTGCCGCAGGCTGCACCCATACGTCGTCGAATATTCCCGACGCTGCGAGCTTGCCGTTGGCAACGCAGTTCAGGGCTACTCCCCCGGCTAATACGAGCCTGCTGCTGCCGGTCAGGCGGCGTGCGGTTGCGGCCAGGCGAAGTACTATATCTTCCGTTACCTGCTGAATGGCCGAGGCCAAATTGGTGTGCTCGCCGTTTATCTCCGACTCCGGTTTGCGGCGAGGGTATCCGAATAGCTTCTCCCATTTCTTCTCCTTGATCATCTTCAGGCCTGCGGCAAAATCAAAGTACTGCATGTTGAGGAGTATAGAGCCGTCGTCTCGCAAATCTACTAACGACTCCAATATTTTTGCCTTGAACAGCTGCGTTTGCTCGCCCTTAGGATCACCGTAAGGCGCAAGCCCCATCAGCTTGTATTCGCCGCTGTTCACCCTAAAGCCGAGGTAATAGGTGAAGGCGGAATAAAGGAGGCCTACCGAATGTGGGAAGTGCATTTCCTTCAGTATACGGATCTTCTCTCGCCTGCCTGCTCCTATTACTGCCGTGGCCCATTCGCCTACGCCGTCTATCGTAAGTATGGCGGCCTCTTCAAAGGGCGAAGGATAGAATGCGCCGGCGGCATGGGACAGATGATGTTCGGAAAACAGTATGCCGACCTTCGTTGCGCCCAGCTTTGCCAGCTCGCGGGCTATCATGCTTTTTGCGAACAGCTTTCCTTTTAACCATACGGGCATCGCCTTAATAAAGCTCCCTAACCCGCGAGGGGCAAAGGCGTGGTAGGTCTCTAACAGTCGCTCGAATTTGAGCATGGGCTTATCGTAGAACACTACTGCCGAAAGATCCTCAAACCGCAGGCCGGCCTCTTGCATAACAAAGGCTGTCGCCAGGCTTGGGAAGCGGCTGTCGTGCTTCTTTCGCGTAAAGCGCTCTTCCTGCGCGGCTGCAATGATTTTACCGTCTACGACAATTGCGGCTGCGCTGTCGTGATAGTATGCGGATATTCCCAGTACGGCCGTCTTTTTCATATCTAAAACAAGGTATAGATGAGCGGGGCTATTGATGAGCTCATCGTTAAAACCACAACAAGGCTCAGGAGCAACAGTATTACGATAGCCGGAATCAGCCAATACTTTTTCCGCGTCCTGAAGAAATAAAACAGTTCCCTTATAAAGTCCATTGCGTTATCAGAAGGTATTTATAAAATCGTCCTTGGTATACTCATGATTGCGATCCGTGAGAGCCGACTCCCGGCTCTTCCCGAACTGTCGCAGCTGCATCTGGTCTTTCCCGAAAATACGCCGTAGCAGTCCTACTGGAGTTATAATCAGAAAGTAGGTCGGCACGAGCCATACGGGCGTCATTATCCTGCCGAGTATGCGCGAGAGTTCATGCCATACGGCCGAAAAAGGAGTGAGAACCGACGGACAGACAAGGGCTATAAGGCTTAGCGTAACGATCGCAACGGGAATCCGCCCGGCGTCTCCCCTCAGGCAGGCATATACGGCAAGAACAAGTATCACGACCAAGCCGAATCCCATGTTTTGCAGCTTGCTTATTCCGGAGAAAACCGACGGTCTTTTAAGCGGACGCTGCCTCATTCGAGCTTTCCTTTCATCATCATGGCTTCTCTGTTATCCGGATCTATTTCCAGCAGACGGTTAATGTGCTTCAGGGCCGCCCTGGCATTGCCCATACGGAAGTATATCCCCGCTATCGCCTGCCGAACCGAGTCCGGATAGTCGCCTTTATATTGATGGTACAAAGCCTGAAGCTCGGCGTACTGTTCCCTGAGGGCCGATAGATTAGTCCGGCCGCTATTGTGCTGCTCCATATAGGCAAAGTAAGGCTGAGCATCCGCCGGTTTATCCATCATTAATGCAAAGACGAAGAGCATGCGGGCTTTCTCGAAGTCCGGCGCATGTCGGAATGCTTTCTTCATGAATACAGCAGCCGTTTCCAGCCTGTCGGCTTCGGCATTATCCATGGCGGCTTTTTCCTGGAATGCAGGGTCGGAGGCATATTCGAGGGCTGCTCCTTCGCTTATCTTCCTTGCCTCGTCTGTACGTCCGGATTGCCTATAATGTAGGTAAAGCGCGTTGTGGAGGTCGAGCCAGCTTTCTTCGCGCCTGAACAGCTTGGCTGCCAGCTGTTCCTCTATCGTGTTTTCGGGAATGGAGCGGCTGACGGCCGGATCGTTAAAAGGCCAGTGCGCCTTGAGCTGCATGATTCTGAACTCGCCGGCCGCCGAGTCGATAGGCGAAACGGGCATTGCGGCCAACCATTCCTCCTCGCCGGGCGGGCGCATGGCACGGCCGTCCAAAAGTCCCGTTTCGAGGAGCTTGTCGTAGAAGGCGTCGGCCATCAGAGCGTATCCGCGGAGGTTGGGGTGAACGTGATCCGTAAAAAGCTCGTTGCCGAGTATGCCGTGAGGCGAATGTTGCTCAAAGGCTGCCTTAGTATCTACAAGGTATACCTTATTATATTGGCCGCACAGCTCTGCGATTATGGCGTTGAGTTCCTCCGGAGCCCGGAATCGCAGCTCGTCCTTATCCTTGGCGGCCGTATACATTTTGCCTGCCTGCCGGTAGTTGCCGGCCCGGTAATGCGAGGCGGCGGCCCGGAAAAGAGAATCGGCCTCGCTGCCCGATTCCTCGTCGGCAAGGGGCGGCAGGTCTTTTACGTTGCTCACCGGATTGCCGATCAGGACAGGGATTCCTCTTCGGGAGAGATGTCCGAGGGCGGCGTTCATATTGTGCCTGAACTGCTCAATGCCTCGCCCGTACAGCTTGGAGTTCTGCGGGATAAGGCGGTCGCCGGCCATGATTTCCATGCGCGTACGCATCTCGCCCGTCGTTTCTTTTCGCTCAAACATTGCCGGCAGGCCGGCGAGCAGTTGCACCGTCTTCAGTTCGCGCATGTTCAGCAGGAAGTTGATGAGCGCAGGGCTGCCGCCAAGAGTTGAGGCGGCTCCCATAGCGCCGTAGTATTCGTTTTGCCCGGCGTAAATCAGTACGGCGTCGGGCTCGTATTCGGATATTTCTTTGGCGAAGCCTGCAATAGTGTAGGAGTTGACAGCCGTAAGCGAAAGGTTGATTATCTCGAAATCTGTGTCGGGAAAGGCAAGCATCAGCCTGTACTGAAGCCGGCGATGGAAGGAGGCGTTATGGAAATAGGGAAAGCCTATGGTAGTAGATTCGCCGAGAACAAATATGCGTATTGTGCCCTCAGCCTTGTTTTTCCGGAACGGCTCGGCATTGCCCGACGTTGCCGACGCCTGTCCGTTGAAATACTTGGCCGAAGCCTCGCGGTTGAAAACCAGGTAGCGGGCATCGTAAGGATAGCTCGCAATCACATCGGTGCCATAGCCATAGCCTACCAGGCGAAGCCCCAGCTCCAGCAATGCCAGGAGGGCAAAGGGCAGCAGAACGGCCGTTATCTTAATCGCCGCTTGCCTGCCTCCGGGCTGTTTGTCCTTGTTTTTTTTCATCTGTGATATATAGCGCTTAGCTGATTATTCCAAATTGTTCCTGATTGATGCGACCGATTGATGCTGCGCATATATAAGCTCAATCTCTGAAAAAATCATTTGGCGGAGGCGCCGGAAATTTAAACCCGGATTCCGCATTAGAGTTTCGATTGTAATTTTAGCCGGAAATTTTTCCGGAAGAATTTTACATTTTTCGGAGATCGAGATTTTCTACGGCTCCATCCCATAATTGGGACGGCGACATTTTCTTTTCTACGGCGCCAGCCCATGTTTGGGACGGCGACATTTTTTTTCTACGGCGCCGGCCCATGTTTGGGACGGCATCATTTTTTTTCTACGGCGCCAGCCCATGTTTGGGACGGCGACATTTTTTTTCTACGGCGCCGGCCCATGTTTGGGACGGCGACATTTTTTTCCTGCGGCGCCGGCCCATGTCCGGGACGGCGACATTTTCTTTTCTACGGCTCCAACCCATGAATGGGATAGGGCTATTTTTTTTCCTACGGCGCCGGCCCATCTCCGGGGCGGCCTCATTTTTTCTCTTCGGAGCCTCTATAAGTCCTTAGCGAGAAACATCTCATTCAAAAAACACCGAAAATGCTTAGTCGGACTATGGGAGTATCCGGTAGATTTAGCAACGAAAATTCTTAATGCGTAATTTGGGAAAAATCATTTGACGGAGCTGTGCAGAGAGGGCAAACCACTACGATTTGCCCTCTTGTTCACACATATATTATATCAGTAGCCTGAATTTTGCGTCCAATGCTTGTTCCTGTCCATTTCGGCCTGCGGAATGGGCGCAAGGTAGCGCGTTTGCAGGCGTTCGCCGGAAGTGAACTGCGGATTGAGGGAGTTCTCCCAGTACTGCGATTCCCGCCATTCGCCCACTACCCTGTCGGCTATAAGCTGCGGCAGCAACTGCAGGCGAACAACGTCGAACCAGCGGATACCTACCTCGGCGGCACATTCGTAGGCTCGCTCGAAGACAACCGAGTCGCGGAAGGCCGTTTGCGACAGGCCAGGCGTGAGGTTGGGCAGTCCGGCGCGGGTACGTACGCGGTTGATGGCATTGTAGCTTTCGCCCGATGGCGAGCCGGCCATTGCCGAGGCCTCGGCATAGTTCAAGAGGACGGTGGCGAAGCGAATGATGTCGAGTGTTTTGTCGACGCTTGGGCGCATCTTGAAGATGACGTTTTCGTCTTCCTCGCATCCGTCGCCCATAGTCGAGCCGCGCGGAGCAACTCCGTAGCGGAACTTCTTGAACCATGGATGCTGGGTGACGGTGCTTGGGTCGTCCCATGCAACCGGCTTGAACTCGTCGGTGAAATTGTTGCTTTCATCTCTCTGCCGAATCTTGAGGGTGGTGAGGAAGGTGTCGTCGGTGCGTTCGCACTTGGGGGCCTTGCGATAGAAGTTTACCTCGGTGCAGAAGTCGTGCCATCCCTGCTCGCCTGCCAGCGAGTATTCGTCGTCCGGAATGGCGAACTGTCCGGGCGTGCGTCGCGGAAGTCCGTTGGCCGTATTGAACTGCAGGCTGAAGATAGACTCCTCGTTGTTGTTCGTGCGGAACACATCGCCGTATCGCGGCACGAGCTGGAACCTGTTGGAGGCTATAACCTCGTTCGACTTGGCTGCGGCGAGGGCGTACTTGCTCTGGTCGTTGATGGGCCATCCGGCCATGTTGAGATACACGTCGGCCAGCAGAGCCTTGGCTGCATAGCGATGCGCCTTGCCGGGCTGTCCGGGCCAGGATTCGGGCAGCGCCGTTTCGGCCTGCGAGAGGTCGGCAATGATTTGGGCGTACACATCGGCCACGGGCTGGCGGTCGGGGGCTTCGCTAACGTCTGTCGTTTCCGTTACGATAGGTATATCGCCGAAGGTGCGAACCAGATAGAAGTAGCACAGGGCCCTCATGAAGCAGGCCTGGCCTATGGCTCCGTTCTTGTCGGCTTCCGAAGTGAAGCTTACGCGGCTGATGACGGAGAGGATGGCGTTGGCCTGATAGATGGATTTCCAGCTGGAGTTCCAGAAGCTGAGCAGGTTTCCGTTGCCGGCGCTGCCTTCGAGCTTGTCGAATTCCCTCACCGAGGCCTTGTTCGAGGCGGGATGCGTGGAGAGGTCGTCGGCGCCGAAGTACGACGGCATGTTGAAGATGTATCCCCATGCATCATCGGGGCATAGTACCCTGTACATGGCTGCTATGGTTCCTTCCAGCTCCTGTGGCGTGGAATAGTAGCTCTCCGGGGTGAGCTTTGCTTTAGGATATTCGTTCAGGTCCTGGCATCCGGTGAGCAGGGCTACGGCTGCCAGCATGATTGCATATATTGTTCTTTTCATTTTCATAATCATTCTATGTATGATAATAAGCGGTTGATTCGTTCTCATTATTTTCGATTAAAAGCCTATGCGCAGGCCGAAGGTATACATGCGCGGGTTGGGAACCATACCCATCTCCAGACCCTGGGTGGCAGCATTGATGGAGCTGTTTGTTTCGGGGTCGAGGCCGGGATAGCTGGTGAAGGTCAGCAGATTTTGTCCGCTCACGTACAGCTCCAGATTGTTTACATAGAGCTTGCTGAGCAGATGCCTCGGCACGCTGTATGTGAGGGCTACGTTTTTGAGCTTGACGAAGCTGCCGTCGTAAACGAAGCGGCTGCTTGCAAACTTGTTGCCGTCCCAGCGGGCCAGGGTCGGGATGTCGTTCTCGTTGCCGGCCGACCAGGGGTTCAGGGCCTCTTTTATCATTGCATTGCGCTGTATGCCGTGTCCGCCCCAGAGGAGGGCCATCGTTTGCGAGTAGATGTCGTTGCCGGTCATTCCCTGGAACATCAGACTGAGCGAGAAATTCTTGTAGCGTAAGTCGTTCACGAATCCGAACGTCATGTCGGGCGTACCGTTACCTATCACCGTCTTGTCCTGTTCGTTAATAACATAGTCGCCGTTGATGTCCTCAAACTTGCCGTCGCCCGGCAGTGCTCCGTACTTGGCAGCTTCGGCAGCTTCGGCTGTCTTCCAGGTGCCGAGGAAGTTCCATCCCCAGAAGTCACCCAGAGGATGCCCCACCATGAGGCGGGATACGTCGCGTCCGAAGGTTCCTATACCGTTATAGGGCACCTTGTCTTCGCCCATGAGGTCTACCACTTTGTTGCGGTTGAAGCCTATGGTAAAGTAGCTGTTCCAGGAGAAGTCCTTGCCGTTGACCGGTATTCCTCCGAGCATTATCTCCAAGCCCTTGTTGTTGATTTGCCCCATGTTGCGCAGATAGGTTCCGCCGCCCATATAGGCCGGAGCGGGATAGTTGTAAAGCAAGTCGGTGACGTCTTTGTTGTATGCGTCTACGTTCAGCGTGAGGCGTCCGTTGTAGAGCACCACGTCGAGGCCTATGTCCGTCTGCCTGGCATGCTCCCATCCCACCTTGGTCGACACAATCTCGCCGAGCCCTGTGGTTGCTATGCGGGTGATGCCGTCGAAGAAGTAGTAGTCGCTGCCGGTTTTAACCTGTGCCAGGGTGGAATATGCTCCCACGGCCTGGTTGCCTGTTTCGCCGTAGCTTGCGCGAAGTTTCAGGCCGTGTATGAAGGGATGATTCTCCAGGAAGCTCTCATTGGCTATGTTCCAGGCCACAGCCACTGCCGGGAAGTTGTCCCATTTCTCGGTGAGATGCGAGGAGCCGTCGCGACGGAAGCTCGCCGTGAGCAGATATCTATCCTTATAGGAGTAGTTGATGCGGCCCATGTAGGATTCCATGGCGTCGCCCGAATAGTCGGACGTGGCCAGGGTGCTGGAGCCGAGGCTGAGGTTGTAGTACGTCAGAGCCTCGGTGCTGAGCCCGCGAGCCACTCCGCGCTGGGTGGTGCGCTCGTACTGGCTGCGCTCGTACAGCAAGGTGGCGTTGAAGTTGTGATCGCCGAAGCGCTTGTTGTACGTGAGGAAGTTGCTGCTGCGGAAGGAGGTCCATGTGCCCGAATTAATCTCGGCCCTTGTGCCTGCTTCCTTGGCCTCCTGCGAATATTTGCCGCGCCATGCCTGGTCGAAGTAGGAGCCCGAAGCGTAGGTGTTGTTCGATGTGAAGGTCAGGCCGTCCATCAGCTTATAGGTGAGTATGCCCGTTCCTTCGGTGGCCTTGCCCGACCTGTCTTCCTTCATGTCCATGATGCTGCCTACGGGATTCACGCCCAGTGCGCCGTAGGGAGCTTCGCCTGTGGTATAATTACCGTTGTCGTCGTAGGCCTTAAAGGTGGGATCGTAATAGTGAGCCAGGGTGAAGGGGTCGTATATATCGCCTTCAAACTGTGCATTACGGTTTTTCGATTCGATGTAGCTGAAGATAAACTTGAGGTCGAGCCGGCTGTTAATCTTGGTGTCGAGATTAGCCCGCAGGTTAGCCTTCTTGTACCACTGGTTCACCACGAGGCCCGGCTGGTCCATAAGGTTGTACGACACGCGGTACTTCACCGTCTCGCTTCCGCCCGATACGCTGATGTCGTAGTTCTGGATCCAGGGGTCGCGCGTCAGCTCATTCACCCAGTTGGTGCCGCCCGTGCGTTCGAGTTCGGCAATCACCTGGTCGTTGAAGGCGCCGGCCCTGTAATGGTTGTTAATGTTTCGGGCAAACTCGGCTGCGCTCATTATCTCAAGGGTTTTAGGCGCCGATGCATTGGCCCACCATGCGCTGAAGTTCACCCTCGGCTTGCCCTGTTCGCCGGCCTTGGTTGTGATCATCACAACGCCGTTCGTTCCTCTCGAACCGTAGATGGCCGTTGAGGAAGCATCCTTAAGAATCTCTATGGAGGCGATGTCGTTAGGATTAAGGGCGTCTATGCCTCCGCCTATGTTCCCGTCTATAACGTAGAGCGGGTTGGTCCCGCCCGTGATAGAGCTGGCCCCGCGAATTTTCACGCTGAGGCCCTTGCCCGGCTGTCCGCTGTTACTCACGACCTGCACGCCAGGCGTAGTGCCCTGGAGCACCTGCTCGAAGCGCGTGATGGGGCGCTTGATGGCTTCGTCGGCCTTGATGGAGCTGACGGCGCCCGTTACGTCGGACTTGCGCTGCACGCCGTAGCCTACGACCACCACCTCGCCTAAGGCCTGCGTATCCTCGTCGAGGGTCACATCAAGCCGGGCCGTGGCCGCCACTTCTTTAGTCACATATCCCACATAAGAGATCTGCAGGATCTTTCCACTCACCACTCTAAGCGAAAACTCGCCGTTAGCGTCGGTGATAGCGCCATTAACCGTGCCCTTCTCCAGAACGCTTGCGCCGATAATCTCCACGCCACCGGCATCAGTAACTTTTCCGCTAACGGAAATAGCTTGCTGCGCCCATGCAACGGACGAAAATCCACAGCAGCAGAACAAGACTGCGGCAATCAGAAAACAGGCTTTAAATCGCATTGATTTGCGAGACTGAACTCGCGATAAGACTTCATTTTCCATGTAATAGGAATTAATTTAAAGTTAATGTTGATACTAAAATACAAGTCTCAAAATCGTCATTGTCGGATTAAATGAAGGTTTAAACGGAGAATGACGGCGGCAAAAGTATGCAAATAGTTGTGAAATAAAAAACAACCCCTTAATATTTCTTAGTAATAGCAAGGCGGGCGGAGGCAGGCAATGAATCGGCCGGCAGAGAAATGGCCGTGCTGCGCTGTCACGATTTCCACAAGTGGATTGTTCGACCGAAACCTCCCTTTTGAACATTTACCCTCCTCTTCGGGCAGGCGGAAATGACTTTTTCGAAGCACTCCTTTTCGTTCGGCATCTTTCCGCTAACAGTTCCTGCTCCGCCTGTAATCAATATAAAATCAAGAGAACCATCGGCACTTTACTTTATGCTCCGAATTTTGCCGGCAGGTTTCGGCACTTTATTTTTTGAGCCGGATTTTGCCGGCAGGTTTCGGCACTTTATTTTTTGAGCCGGATTTTGCCGGCAGGTTTCGGCACTTTATTTTTTGAGCCGGATTTTGCCGGTAGGTTTCGGCACTTTATTTTTTGAGCCGGATTTTGCCGGTAGGTTTCGGCACTTTATTTTTTGAGCCGGATTTTTTCCGGGCGGTTTCGGCACTTCACTTTTTGGGCCGGATTTTTTCCGGGCGGTTTCGGCACCTCACTTTTTGGGCCGGATATTTTTTAGAGCCATCGGCACTTTACTTTATCGTCCGGATGCTTTTCGGAGAGGTTCCGGCTTCAAGCGGGCGAGCCCAAGAATATTTTGGAGGCCTCCTTTAAACTGACAATTCTTCCACTACATGGGAATCGCACATTATATATATATGTGTAGGGTCAATCTTCGGGCGGCTGATAGTTCTTTCGCGAAACGCCAAACTCCTTCACCTTCAGGCTCGCCTCGTCTATGGCTACCTTCCATACCCTGACGTTATTAACGGCCGGAGGGCTGAACCTGAAGTCGCGGTCGGAATACTGCCTCATGAAAATACGCAGGAGCTCTACCTTCCGGTCGAAATCCTCCTCAAACTCTACCCGCCCCCAAACCATCAGGCTGCGCGAGCTCATGCTGTAACTGCAAGCCACGTCGGGATGCTGCCAAACGAGCTTGTGCCCCCGGCAAAATGTAATGCAAACCCTGGGATTGCGCTCAAGGATTTGCAGCTTCCGGCCTTCAGGTCCGGAATGTAGGTAGATATGCCCATTGTCGTAGCCGAAATTCATAGGGACAACATAAGGAGTGCCGTCGGTATCGGCCATGCCTACGAAGCAGATGTCGCAAGTCCGGATAAACTCGTCGATTTGCCGGGAATCTGTGTGGATAATTGTTTTCATGCCTTTCATTTGAATGTTATTCGCAAAGATAGAAAAACCGGGGAGGCTGAGCCCGGACAGCCCCGCAGGGCAGCCGCAATGTCTCGATTAGTGACTATATTTGCTCCGTCACATTTATATATTAAAACTTATCAAGATGAAAACAGCATTTATTTTTCTTGCAGACGGCTTCGAAGGAATTGAAGCCGTAGGAGTAGCCGACGTATTGCGCCGGGCTGATATTGACGCCCTCTTCGTCTCGACCGGCGATGAGCCCTGCGTGAAGGACTCGCATAACATCTCCGTGGCAGCGGACTTGACCCTCGCAGACCTTGCATCACGCGAGGCCGACGCCATCATCCTCCCCGGCGGCATGCCCGGAAGCAATAATCTGAACCGGAACGAAGCCCTCAAGAAGCTGATCGTGGAGCACTACCGTAAGGGCAAGCTCACTGCAGCCATCTGCGCCGCTCCGATAGTGCTTGGCGGCCTCGGCCTCCTCAAAGGACGCTCGGCCACCTGCTACCCCGGCTTCGAATCGCAGCTCGAGGGAGCAACCGTCAGCGGCGCCCCTGCCGTAACAGACGGCAACATCATCACGGGCAAAAGTCCGGGCTCGGTGTTTGACTTTGGCCTGGCGCTCGTGGAGTACCTCGAAGGACGGGAGGCGGCCGACAAGGTTGCCGCCGATCTTTGCCTGCCGGCTTGAACATGCAAACAGATGGCGGTCGAAGGCTTCAGGAGCTTTCGACCGCTATTTTTTTTGCCGCAACCCGCTGCCGGGCCCGGATACGGCAAAAAACTCTTCCCGGCGACCTTTCTCACTAAATGCACTATCAAATTGAAAGCGGTTGGCCTCACATCCAACTGCAAACCGGCTATGCGCCTAACATAATGATCGGTCTTGGTGCTTTTTATTTTT
>JAITGS010000089.1 GCA_031280435.1 Tannerellaceae bacterium
AGACAATAATGCATTTAGTAAGGATTCCATAGATATACTTGTTTGTGATAACTCATACATATAACGCTTCCGCATGGCTAAATATTTTTTCGTAGCACCTCAAAATAAGATTTAGCCCGCATCTCATATCCGGCCCAGATCGTCGTACAGCGTTTGCAGCAGAGCCTTGCCCTTCCGGAGGCGCTCCGCTCCGCCCTCTTCGGGTTTGTGCATGAGGCGGCGGTTGCTGTCGTTATCATAAGCCGACGCTCCGCTGCCATCTATAAAGCCGAATCCGTTGCTGAACGTATAGAAGGCAAAGGGAGGCGCATCCCTCCGCATTATATCACGGCTAAAGACAAATTCGCCCGCATCCATACCCATAGCTCCCAGCAGCGTTGCCGCCAGATCGCTCTGCGACGCAATAGTTTCAATCCTTGCCGGAGATGCCACTGCGCCTCCTGCCCATATTAGCGGTATATGATAGCGCGCCGGCTCGTATTCGGTCAGCCTGTCGGGGTAGCGAAAGCCGTGATCCGACATGAACACTATCAGCATATCGTCCCATACGGGGCTTGCCTTAAGGCTGTCTACAAGGGCGCCTATGCAGCTGTCGGTAAAGGCCACGGCATTAAGGTACGGATCCTTCAGCCTGGCATACGGCACCACGAAAGGCTCGTGGCTGCTTATGGTCAGAAAGCTTGTAAAGCGGCGCTCGCCCTCCCGTTTGTCTCTCAGCCATCCGGACAGATAGTCGAAAGTCACATCGTCGTTCGCTCCCCACTTGTTCAGCTGCTTCTCCGGCGGGAAAGCCTTGCCGGAGACTATCTCTTCGTAGCCTGAGCCTATAAAGTAAGTATGCATGTTCGTGTAGGTTATATCCCCGCCGTACAGCATCCGTGTTTCGTATCCCTCGGCCGCAAAGCTTTTGGCAAGCGACGGCAGCGCTCGGCATTTGCCGGGATATTTCATGAGCGAGGTGGTAGGCTGCGACAGGTATCCGTTCAGTAGTGACGTAAGCGCTCGGTCGGTACGGAAAGAGTTGGCATATATGTTGGTAAACAGTATACCCTCATCGGCCAGCCTGTTCAGGCAGGGGGTAACGCCAGGCTCGCCTCCCAGAGGCTCTATCGCCCCTGCGGATATGCTCTCGAGCATAACAATCAGTATGTCGCTTGGCCGTTTGTTCCTCAGCAGATCAGGCGCCTCCGCATCCCGCTCCTTATCGGTAGCCGTATACATCTCCGCAAATATCTCCGCCCTCTCCTCATCACTGAAGAAGCGGAATTGCGAAGAAAAATCATGTTGCTTTATAGCCGATAATATAAGGCTGAAAGCCGGATTGATAGCCGCATGATTCAGCACCTGGCGCTCGCTGAAATAGGCCGCTTCGAGCGACGTCTTATGATAAGCCCGCCTGCCCTTAACCGGCACGAATCCGAGCGCCGCAAGCATCAGCAGGGCCAGGCTCCACAGCATCTTATGCCTTACCGCCTCAAGCGTGAAGAGCCGCATGACGCCGCGGTTGATGAGTATAAGCCCAAAGGCTATATATATTAAGGAATAGAAGGCCTGCTTGACCGATATCCATACCGGTACGCTTGCCATCGCTCCACCGGGGAAGCGTATGTAGAAGAGCAAGGTGGCATCGAGCCTGAAGCCCCAGAAGGTATATAGCGCAAGGTCTACGAAGAATATAACGGCCGCCGCTGTGACCGTCACCGCAAAATATATACGCAGTGCCATGGTCATCCACTTCTGCGGCCGCCATACGGAAACGACCGTAAGCAGCAAAGGTATTGCGGTGAGATAAACGGCTACCACTACGTCGAGCGTCAACCCGTGCAGCACAACCTTTAGCCAGTCCGCGAGGCTGCATCCGGCTATCAGGTTATAATGATACAGCATAAAAATAGGCTTCTGCAAAGCCATCAGGAGCATCCACGATGCGAATACCGACAATGTGAACAGTAAGCGTTGTTTCATATCTATTACTTTTTCATGCAAAGGTAATCCATTTCGGATTGAACCTACAAGCCAGCTGCACACATTTTGAGGAGCTTTCAACAATGTTGGCAGCGTGATCGAGCAAGTCGATCAAGCTTTCGACAATGTTGGCAGCGTGATCGAGCAAGTCGATCATGCTTTCGACAATGTTGGCAGCGTGATCGAGCAAGTCGATCAAGCTTTCGACAATGTTGGCAGCGTGATCGAGCAAGTCGATCAAGCTTTCGACAATGTTGGCAGCGTGATCGAGCAAGTCGATCAAGCTTTCAACAATGTTGGCGGCGTGATCGAGCAAGTCGATCAAGCTTTCGACAATGTTGGCGATGCTATCTGGGGGTGAAAAAACAATGAATTGTTTTTTTCAACCTCTGCCGGGGGCGATGTAACTCCAACGGATGTTATATACCGCCTAATGTATATACGCCGGATTTGCAGACGGCGGGCAAGGTGGGGGGAAGGGCTGCATTTGCTGCTGAGGATTTGGATTATCGACAGCTTGCCTTATATTTGTGCTCGCAAAATTTTAATCTCAAATTATTATGAAAGCTTCATCCTACTTGATGTTTATGTATTCAATCTGCTCTGTCGTTCTGACGGCTTGCAGTTCGTCGCCTTTGCAAACGCAGGCGACGGGAACTCCGTACGAAATTGTTGTATCGGTCGACAGGGCCGAATGGGAGGGCGAAATGGGCGAGCTCATCAAGGCCGATCTTCAGGCCGACATACCTATGCTGCCTCAGCCGGAGCCTGCGTTCAGGGTGATGTTTGCCGAGCCCGGACGATTCGGCACTTTGTTGAAACATGTTCGCAATGTATTTATCGTCAACATAAATCCTGAGATGTACACTCAGATTGGTTTGAGCTATGAGCGCGACAAGTGGGCTAAGGGCCAGATGACGCTTACGCTGAATGCTCCCGACCGTCAGTCGGTGATGGACTTTTTCGGTAGCGGAGGCGCCCGCATATCGAGTTTCTTCTCCAAAGTTGAGATGAACAGGGCGACGCTGCTGCTTGGGCTTGCCTCGCCTACTGCTCCTATGGACAGCCTTCTGCGCCGCTTCGGCGTCAAGATTTGCCTTCCGTATGAAATGAAGGCTACGCGGGGCAGGCAGGACTTTTTCTGGGTATCGGATGATGGCAAACGTGGGCGGTCGGATGTTATTGTTTATACGTTTCCGTATACTGACGTCAATACGTTTACGGTGGAATATCTGATGGCTAAGCGCGACTCGGTGCTGAGGCTTAACATGCCGGGCGGAAGGCCGGATTCGTATATGAAAACCGAAACCCTGATAGGGCCGGAATATGAGGCTATCAGGCTGCGCGGAAAGTATTGCGGGCTGATGCGGGGCCTGTGGAGGATGGTGGGCGATGCCATGGGTGGGCCATTTGTGAGCATTGCGAGAGTGGATGAGGCTAAGGGGCGTGTGATAGTAGCTGAGGGCTTTGTGTATGCTCCCGAAACTAAGAAGCGCAACATGATTCGCAAGCTCGAGGCTGCGCTGTATACCCTCCGCCTTGCCGACGAGCTTGACCGGCCTGTTGAGGAACCGTATAAAAACATTGGCACAGTTAAGGAATGATGGACGAGCAGATACTGAAAATAGGATTTACGCACGGCGATATTAACGGCATAGGCTATGAGCTTATACTGAAATCCTTCTCGGACGTACGGCTGATGGAGCTGTGCACTCCTGTGGTGTACGGCTCTTCCAAGATTGCCGCATATCATCGCAAGACGTTGGAGATTCCGCTGCTGAACATGAGTAATATAAGCCGTGCCGAGGATGCCGCTCCCAATCGCGTCAACATGATTAATTGCATAAGCGATGATGTGAAGGTGGAGATGTCCCGCCCGACGGATACGGCTGCCGAGGCTGCCGTACATTCGCTCGAGGCTGCTGTGAATGACTTGCGGCAGGGACTGATACAGGCGCTGGTAACGGCTCCGGTGAGCAGTCATATAAGAGGCGACGGTATGTATCCGTTGCATACGGAGTATCTTGGCCGTCATCTGGGCGAGGCCGGCGGCAAGGCTATGACTGTGCTTGTGTCGGATGCTATGAGGGTGGCCTTGCTGAGCGAGTGCGTTCCTATGTCGGACGTATTCCAGCATATCAGTATGACCAATGTGCTGGACAAGCTGATGCTGTTCGACCGTTCGCTGCGTCAGGACTTCAGGATAGTGAAGCCGCGCATAGCTGTGCTGTCGCTCAATCCCAAGTCTGGTCGCGGAGTGAAAGACAGCGAAGAACAGGCTGTGCTTATTCCTGTAATAGAGGAGGCCTCCAAGCGTAACCTGATGTGCTTCGGCCCTTATTCGGCCGATACCATCTTCGGCTCTAACCTGTATGAGAAATTCGACGGCATCATGGCGATGTACTACGAGCAGGGCATGACGGCTTTCAAGACTATGAGCCCCGACAGAGGCATTGCCTACACTGCCGGACTGTCGGCTGTTCATACGGCTCCCGTCCATGGAGCGGCCTATGATATTGCCGGACGCAATGCGGCCTCAATAGATTCATTCCTGCGAGCTATATATGCGGCAGCCGATATTTATCGCAACAGAATTAGCTTCAGAGAAGCCACAGCCAACCCACTGCGCAAGCAGTATTTCGACAAAGGCGCCGGCGACGAGAGCGTCGACCTCACCAAAGACGACGACGACAGCTTATTAATCAACACAAACTCATAATACAACCATGGAAGACAACAAGAAAACAACCCCCTTCGTATCCGGCCGGACGAGCATGAAGGAGTTTACGCTCCGAGCTCTGCTTACCGGATTGCTGCTTGCCATAGTGCTTGGCGCAGCCAACGCTTATCTGGGACTGAAAGCCGGTATGACCATTGCCGCCACATATCCTGCGGCAGTGATAGGCATGGCCGTGCTGCGATTCTTTAAAGGAAGCATACTCGAGGAGAACTTCACACGCACGGTGGGCTCCATAGGCGAATCGGTGGCGGCCGGAGCTATCTTCACACTGCCTGCTTTCTATATAGCCGGCATCTGGACGGATTCGTTCAACTCGCTGAGCTCCTACCTTACGGCCTCGCTGATTCTGCTTGCAGGCGGTACGCTGGGCATACTGTTCGTTGCGCTGCTGAGGCGAGTGATGGTGGAAGACCGCGACCTGCCCTTCCCCGAAAGCGTAGCCGCAGCCGAGATCCACAAGACCGGGCAGAGCGGATCCGGAGGCTCAAAGTATCTGTTCTCCGCAATGATAGCAGGCGCCTTGATACAGCTTGGCGGCGCCCTCCGCCTCTATACCACGGAATGGACAGCCTTCTTCAAGACCACCGTAGCGAAGTTTGCCGGCGGGAGAGCCATCGAAGGCGGCTTCTTAGCCGCAGGCCCTGCGATAGCTCCGGCCTACGTCGGCGTGGGCTACATCATAGGGCCTCGCCTTGCTGCGCTCAACTTCAGCGGCTCGGTTATAGCATGGGGACTTATGGTTCCCATATTGCTGATGATGCTGGGCTCGGCCTTCGTTGATGCGCTGCCCGCCAATGTGGCCGGCGGCCTCACCGCAGCATCCGCTGCCGCATGGGAGAATGCCGCCAATGCGGTTTGGAAAGAGATAGTGCGCATGGTGGCCATAGGAGGCATGCTGGTAGCAGCCTGCTTCACGCTCTACCGCATGCGGGAGAATCTTACGGCCGGGCTGCGTCGTTCGGTTACAGACCTGAAGCGAGCCGCACAAAGCGGCGGCGAGTCCGTAGAACGCACGGAGCAGGATATGCCTACGGTGTGGGTGCTGGCCGGGATATGCGCAGCAGCCGTACTCACCTTTGTCGTCACCTTCTTTATATTCCACACATCTGTATTCGTGGCTATCGTAGCATCTACGGTGATGGTGGTGCTTGCATTCTTCTTTGCGGCGGTGTCGGGATATTTGGTAGGACTGATAGGCTCGAGCAATAACCCCATAAGCGGGCTCACGCTGACCGCATTGGTTGTGACCGCCCTCATACTCGTGGCCTGCGGAGTAAATTCGCAGACGGGAGGCGTAGCGGCAGTGCTCGGCATAGCAGCCATAGTATGCGTAGCGGCAGCCGTTGCCGGCGAGATGTTTCAGGATCTGAAGGCGGGTCATTTGCTTGGCGGTACGCCGTGGAAGATGCAGGTGGGCGATCTGATAGGCGTGCTCCTCTCGGCCTTCGTAATGTTCGGCGTGCTGATAATACTGAACCAAGGGGATATAAATGCAGGCAATGCCGGCAACTATACGGGCGGCTTCGGCAGCAAGAACCTGCCTGCCCCCCAATCGGCCCTGATGGCCACATTATCCCAAGGCATAATAGGCGGCGAGATGACATGGGGCTTAATAATTGCCGGTATGATTATGGGCTTTGCCTTCATACTGGCCGGCATCAAGAGCCCCATGCTGATATTCGTGGGCATGTACCTTCCGTTCAATACCGTTTGCGCCATCTTCGTCGGGGGCCTCATCAAAGGCATACTCGACCTTTATGTATCCCGCCGCAAATACGCCGGTTCGCAGCTTGCATCCGTTGAAAACATAGGAGTGCTGATTGCATCCGGACTGATAGCCGGCGAGGCGCTGCTCGGATTGGTATCGGCCACGCTTGCCATGTTCGACAAGTACATGGACAAGATTCTGAACATATCCAATCCGTCTTATCTGCCCGGCATACTTATCATGGCGCTTATGGGCTACTTCTTAGTCAGCATACCGCTCAAAAAAGGTAAAGCCGGATGAAGAAGCGCGAGCAGCAGAACCTGTTCGACCTCGTGCCGGCGATAGCGCCGCACATACAAACCGAAACCGTGGGAGACCGATGCCTAATCGTTTTCCCACGGTTTCGCAATAAATGGATGCAAAAGTACCTGACGCCCCGGCATCGCTCTCCCCTAATCCGCATACGCCTCGACGATAATGGCTCGGCCGTTTGGCGCCTTATCGACGGCAACCGCAGCGTCGCCTCCATAGCCGAAGCCCTTACTTCAAACTTCAGCGACTCCAAGGACTACGCGCTGCGCATAGCCGTTTTCATCAATCAGTTGCAGAGGCAAGGCTATATAGAGCTCAAGTCTGTTCGGTAGCTCATCGGCAGGCAAACAATAAATTATATTCACAGCCGGACTTCCCGCGAGCTTTCCGGGTTTCAGAAAGGCGAACCGTTTAAGCAATCCCAAATACCCGGGCTTTCCGGGAACACAATCACCGCAGCGGCAGACGCATTGTAATTTGAGCTTATTGCATAAGGATATATTTTCCGTCCTTCCGATTTTCTTGTGTCGTCTTAATCTGTGATTTCCTTAAATTCTTTGTCATGATACCCTCTCAAAATCGCATTTGCCTGCGAAAAACAGATTCGACATAAAACGAAATCGCATTGGCTTGCGAAAAACAGATTCGGCATAATGCGATTTCGCATTGGCTTGCGAAAATCAGATTCGGCATAATGCGATTTCGCTTTGGCTTGCGAAAAATAGATTCGGCATAATGCGATTTCGCATTGGCTTGCGAAAATCAGATTCGGCATAATGCGATTTCGCATTGGCTTGCGAAAATCAGATTTGACGGAATGCGATTTCGCTTTGGCTTGCGAAAAACGGATTCGGCAGAATGCGATTTCAGGAAGGCTTCAGCCGGGAAAAATGAGGCTGTTGCGATGCGGCATAGCCTTGCGAGAGCCCGGATTTCCTCATTCCACCACGCTTCTTCCGTTGGCCACTCTCCTGACATGTATCTGTACGGCAATGCTGCCGGTCATCTCGGCAACGTGGGAGATGACACCGATCTTGCGTCCCTGGGTTTGCAGGTTTTCGAGAGCATGCAGGGCGATGCGTAGCGAATCGGCGTCGAGTGATCCGAATCCTTCGTCTATAAAGAGGGATTCTATCTTCATCCGCTTCGATGAAAGCGAAGATAATCCAAGAGCTAAGGCCAGAGCCAGCAGAAAGGATTCGCCTCCGGAGAGCGAATGAACCGTGCGCACTTCGCCAAGCATTTCGAGGTCTATTACCTGCAAGGCGAGCGTGCCCGGTATGCGTTGCAAAACATAGCGCCTGTTGAGCTCCTTAAGGTGCTTGTTGGCATAGGCAAGGAGTGCGTCGAGCGCGTATCCCTGGGCTATTTCCTTAAACTTTGATCCGTTGGCCGAGCCGAGCAGGCTGTTTAGCTTCCGCCAGTTTTCATGCAGTGCGCTCTTTGCTTCGAGTTCATCGGCAAAAGATGCTATGCGCTCGCGAGCTGTCGTGTCTTGGCGCAGCATGGCCTCAAGCTCGGCGATACGATTACGGGCTGCGTCGAGGGAGGCGTTTATGTTGCTCAGGTAATCGGCAAGTCCATCGCGCGATTCGTCGTCTGACGGCTTTACGGCATCCTGTTCGTGCTGGCTGAGGATGAGCTTGCGCTCGTCGAGAGCAGTCCGGGCTATGGTTTTCCGCTTCTCCATATCGGCGAGCAATGCTTTTTCTTGCTGTATCCAAGCCTGCGGTTTAGAGAGCAATTCCTGCATTTCATCGCGCGACAGTCCGTCCGCCCTTTGCTCAAGCCGGCGATTGACGGCGGCTTCTTCATCTGCAAGCGATAATTGATGAGCTGCTATATTCTGCTTCAGCTGCTCGATGGATCCGCGCAGGATGTCGGCCTTTGATGCAATGGCATTGCCGGCCTCCGCTGCTTTCTTTATCTTTTGTTCCGCTTCTTTACGCTTAGCCGAATAGGCTGTATTTATCTCCTCCACCGTCATGCCTTGCAGCAGTTCTTTGCGCTGCGCCGACAGGGTGTTTCTGCCGCTAATGAGTTCCGCTTCCTTTTGCTGCTTTTCGTTCAGGAGGGATATGGCTGCGGCCAGGGATTCCCGTACGTTTTGCAGCAGGGGAGTGTTGCGCTCCGGGATGCTTGCAGCGGCGGCCTTCCTACGGGAGGATGCATCCCATTTGGCGGCTGCTGCTTTAAGTGCTGCGCTAAGCGATCCTTGCTCTACGGCTGCTTTCCATTGCGGCAGGGGATTCAGCAGGCCTTCGGCCTTTTCCCAAAGCTCGGCGCATAGAGTTGAATAGTTCTCAACGGAGGCTGTAAGCGAGGCCACGGCAGTTTTGCCCGATTCTATCGCCGCAGTAAGCGACAGCCGTTCTTTTTTTATCCTCTCCGACTCCATGACCTGCTCCGGACTGATATGCTTGGCCGGATGATGCAGGCTGCCGCATAGAGGACAAGGATCGCCATCCGCGAGCTCGGCTCGCAAAGACATTATCTCCGGCGAAATAACCATGCCGGACGACAGCAGATTCAGCCTTTCGGTGGCCAGAGCCAGATCGGCCTTCGCGGTCTCAAGCTTGCGGGCGGAATCGAGGCGCTTGCGGGTGGCCGAATCCAGGTCGGCAAGCGTCGTAAGTATAAGATCGGCAAGAGGGATCAGGGGCTCGAAGGGTCGGCACGAATCGAGCTCCGCCTCAGCCTTAGCGATCACGGTGCGAGCTTCTTCTATCTCCTTCGTAAGCGATCCTACCGATTTCTCGAGCCGGACTTTCTCCGCCATGGCCTTCTTCGATTCGCTTCCGGCATCCTTCAGGTTGGCCTCAGCGTTGGCAATACGTATGTCGAGGGCTTCGGCCTGTCTCAGCGACGGCTCTATCCTTTCCCATTCGGCCTCGGCTTGTCGCTGCTCCTTCTCATAAGCGGCACAGGCGTCTTTGGCTTCATTGAGCTTAAGGATTTGCTTGGCATATTCCTTTTCGGCGGTGATAAGGTCGACATGGCATGCCTCCAGTTGCTGCGACAGAGATCGGATGGCATTGAAGCTATCCCTCAGGTGCTGCACGCTCTCTATGCGACGGATCAGTGCGAAGCGCGGAGCGGCTTCATCGGTTTGCCGGCAAACCTCGTCGCACTGCTGTCCGGCAATCTCAATATTCTTCAGTAGAGCCTTGCGGGCGTCAAGCCATTTCAGTTTGGCCTCTGCAATGAGCGCAGCTTCTTTGGCCTGCCTGGATTCGTCGCTCAGGCGATCGCAATCTTGCCGGAAGGCATCCCGTTGTTCGTCCGACAGCACTTCGACGCCCTGTATGCGTTCCTGCACCCGTATAAATTCGAGCTCCGCATCTTTGGTTTTCTGATGAATCAGTACGGATATTCGCGAATAGACCTCTGTGCCCGTAAGCTTTTCAAGAAGTTCTGCCTTATCGGACTGTTTCGCCTTGAGGAATGTAGCGAAATCGCCCTGCGCAAGCAGTACGGCTCGAGTAAACTGCCCGAACGTAAGCCCTATCAGTTCCGATACCTTTTGCAGCAGCTCCCCTGCGCGCCCTTGCACTTCTTCGCCCGTCGTAAGATTCAGCAGCCGCATCTCCCGGTTCATGAGCGCTCCGTCGGCTTTGCCTCGCGCACGCCTCACAGACCAGGTAGAGCGATACCTCATGCCGTCGAGCGACAGGAAGTCGGCTTCCGCATAGCCGTCGGCTGTTCCTCGCCTCAGCAGGGTTCGGCAGTCTTGCTGGCTTATAGGTTTGCTGTTGGTGTATGCTATGACGACATTGTTCTCGGCTGCTGCGCTCATCCTGGGAGTATTGCCGAAAAGAGCAAGGCAGAGGGCGTCGAGCAAGGTAGATTTACCGGAACCGGTACTGCCCGTTATTGCGAATATTCCCGCCGAGGCAAGAGGCTCGCGGGTGAAATCGATCTCGAATAATCCTTCAAGGGAGGCTATATTCTTGCCTCTTATTGCTAATATCTTCATCGCTATGCTTCCCTGATTGCTGTTAGTAGCAGTTCCCGCATCGTTTGAGGCATCTCTTCGCCTCCGAAGGTTTGCCTGTATACGTCCAGGGCCATATCGACAGGCTTGATGCTATGGAGCTCCTCGAACGACATTGTCCCGGCTCTATTTTCCTTTGGAGGGAATACGGGCACTATGCCTGCAAGCCTGACCGATTTGCCCTCCAGTGCGGCCTCTATGCGATAGCGCAGCGAAGGTTCCGGCTCCGTTATTTTTATCCTCACTTCAAGATAGGGCGAGAGGGATGTTATTTCGCCTTCCGGAAGATTGGCCAATTCGTCGAGCACGCTTTGCAGCGAGCCGGCTTCGCCGTTTGGTATGGAGATAAGTTCGGCCGGAGGATCGAAGGCTATGAATCCGAGCTGCGTCTGCCCGTCTATCTCCGCCACGGCTATGCCTCGCTTGTTATTCCTTTCGGCAAAGGACATAGGAACAGGAGCTCCGGCATATCTAATCCGATCCCGCCCCGACACGCTTTGAGCTCTATGCAGATGTCCAAGCGCCGTGTAGGCGAACATTTCGGGGAAGGCTTCCGACGAAACCGATTCCAATCCCCCAATAATGGTACGCTCCGAGCTGTCGTTGTCCGATATGGCTGCGCCCACAGCCTGCAAATGGCCCATGGCAACGACAGGCAGGCTCGGATCGGGTACGGCATCGGCCAATGCGCGGTAGAGCTTGCCCACTCCTTCCGAATAATTGCCGGCCGGAGGATAATCGCCCTGCCGCAGATATGGGACTGCAATGCACCAGGCTTGCGTCACTCCGTTGCAGGTTAAGGGTATTATCAGCCTGTCAAGATCGATCTCGCCGTCAGGCTTGCGGCGAACAATGCCGCGGGAGTATACCCTCATACCGTCCAATAGCGGCTCCGGAGCTTCGAGCCTTGCGGCCGAATCATGATTGCCGGCTGTTACCACAACGTTCAGTTCGGGCATATCGCTTGTGACTTCGCGCAGGAAGCGGTAGTACATAGCCTGCGATTCGGCCGGCGGATTAGGATTATCAAACACATCGCCTGCAATAAGCAGTACATCCGCCTGCTCCTCCTTCAGCTTATTCCTCAGCCAGTCGAGGAAGATCCGGTGCTCCTCCTTACGGTCGTATCCGTAGAAGCTTTGCCCCAGATGCCAATCCGAAGTATGAATAATCTTCATAATGTTCCTTTGGTGGAAGGGAGCTCGAAGCGATGCAAATCCCGCGCTACGGCAGCCTTAAGGCTACGGGCGAAAGCTTTGAATATGCCCTCAATCTTGTGATGTTCGTTCTCGCCCTCGGCTCGTATGTGCAGATTCATACGGGATGCATCGCTCAGGCTCTTGAAGAAGTGGCGGAACATTTCGGTAGGCACGTCGCCTATCCGTTCTCTGCGGAACTCGGCCTCCCACACAAGCCACGGCCTTCCGCCCAGGTCGAGAGCCACGCTGCACAGGCAGTCGTCCATGG
This sequence comes from Tannerellaceae bacterium, assembly GCA_031280435.1. GTDB lineage: Bacteria > Bacteroidota > Bacteroidia > Bacteroidales > Tannerellaceae > DFXE01. The sequence goes on from JAITGS010000089.1 coordinate 12,187, forward strand.
GAAGCGAAAAGCCGTATCGCTCTATTCCGCGCTTGTCGCCAAGCGCCGTGAGCAGAGCCTCGCCCAGGGCCAGAGCCGTATCCTCAACCGTGTGATGCTCGTCGACCTCCAGATCTCCAGCCACCTTCACCTTCATATCTATCCCGGCATGCCGCCCTATTTGTTCCAGCAGATGATTGAAGAAGCCGAGGCCGGTATCAATATAGCTTTGACCATTGCCGTTGAGGGCTATGTCGATCAGTATGTCGGTTTCACGGGTTTTTCGTTGCACCACGGCCCGCCGCTCGTTGTTCAGTATAAAGGCTGCAATCTCGTCCCAGTCATCGGAGGCAAATAGAGGATGCGGTTCCTCCCCGACCACCTCCGGACGGCAAAGCCTGATAGCTTTAGTTCCCAGGTTTTGCGCCAGCAGCACGTCTGTATGCCGGTCGCCAATCACGTAAGAGGCCGAGAGGTCGTATTCGCCCTGAAGATATTTGGTCAGCATCCCCGTTCGCGGCTTCCTGAAGGCTGAATTATCCGCAGGAAAAGAGCGGTCTATAAGAATATCGTCAAAGACAATTCCCTCGCCCGCCAGGGTTTTGAGCATAAGATTGTGCGCGGGATAAAAGCTCTCCTCCGGGAAGGTAGCCGTGCCGAGTCCGTCCTGGTTGCTCACCATCACGAACTCGAAGTCCGTGCGCTGCCTCAGCAGATAAAGGTTACGGATCACTTTAGGATAAAATTCCAGCTTGTCCAGGGAGTCGATTTGGAAATCAACGGGCGGTTCCAGCACCAGCGTTCCGTCCCTGTCTATAAATAAAGCTCGTTTCATTTGAATATGTTTTTGATGAATGATAAGATTGCAAAAATATACTTATCCTCGGAGAATGGGAATTGAGGTCAGGATGATTTTGGGTTCTTGAGGGAGCCGCAGCTCTTGATTGCATATAAAACAGCCCGCCTCTGCTTCTATGGAAAGAAAACTAATGTTGAAAATACTTGCCGGGAGATTCTCGCACCTAATTCTAACGTTAGAACGATTTTCGGGAGGTTTGCGCACCTAATTCTAACGTTAGAACGCTCTGAAATTGGCCTCGCGCCTCTCATTCTAACGTTAGAATTGTCTGAAACAGGGCTCCCGCAAGCAATTCTAACGTTAGAATTGCCCCAAATTGGGCTCGCGCACCCAATTCTAAGGTTCAAACGGGCTCAAATCGGGCCTTTTTCACCCAATTCTAAGGTTCAAACGACCTCCGAGAGGCCAATTTCAGGCAATTCTAACGTTAGAACGGCCTCCGGGAGGCCAATTTCACCCAATTCTAACGTTAGAACGGCTTCCGGGAGGTCTCATTCAGGTAATTCTAACGTTAGAATTAGCTCGCGGAGGACTCCTTCCCCAATTCTAACGTTAGAACGACTTCCCGAAATATACAGCCATAGAAAGCAGACATTGGTTTTGAATCGCCCATATACGTATAGCTCCGCCATGTATGCCTAAGACTTTCCCGGCTTATATCAGCTATGAAAATCTTAATAAATGAGGGCCGTAATATATACGGGGAAGGCTTTTCCTGTGCCTGATGATTAGAAGAAAAGTATGTTTTGAGACTTTCGAGGCTTATTTAGGCCCGGATAATTGTTGTTTTGAGGCTCAATGTCAACATTTTCATGCGAGGCTACAAAGCGGCTCCGGTTGCGAAGTCAGGAAAAATTACCTAAGTTTGCCGGCGCCCTTAAACATGCACAATCATATATTAAATGGACTTCGAAGACTTTACAGACAATCAAGATAACAATGAAATAAAGGAAGAGCAGACGCCTGCTACTCATTCCGAATATAAAGCTCCCGGAAAAGATGGAAAAATCACCCATCATCTTTCCGGGATGTATCAAAACTGGTTCCTCGACTATGCTTCTTACGTTATACTGGAACGGGCTGTGCCCCACATCAACGACGGACTGAAACCCGTGCAGCGTCGCATACTACATTCCATGAAGCGCCTCGACGACGGACGATATAACAAGGTTGCCAACATCGTTGGTCACACTATGCAGTTTCATCCTCACGGCGATGCCTCTATCGGCGACGCTCTGGTACAGCTCGGGCAAAAGGAACTGCTTATAGATTGCCAGGGCAACTGGGGGAACATACTGACGGGCGACGGCGCTGCGGCTCCCCGATACATAGAGGCTCGGCTGTCGAAGTTTGCTATCGAAACCGTCTTTAATCCCAAAACAACTTTATGGCAATCTTCGTACGACGGCAGGAATCGCGAGCCGGTTACACTGCCGGTTAAGTTTCCGCTGCTGCTGGCGCAGGGAGTGGAAGGCATAGCCGTAGGCCTGTCGTCGAAAATCTTGCCGCACAACTTCAACGAGCTGATCGATGCATCCATAGCCTACCTCAAAAACGAAGCTTTCGCGCTTTACCCCGACTTCCAGACGGGCGGTTTTATAGATGTAGGCAAGTATAACGACGGCGAGAGGGGCGGAGCGGTGAAGGTGAGAGCCAAAATCAGCAAGTCCGATTTAAAAACTCTTGTCATTAGCGATATTCCCTTCGGGCGCACAACATCCTCGCTGATAGAATCTATCCTGAAGGCAAACGAAAGAGGGAAAATCAAGATCAAGAAGGTGGACGACAATACGGCTAAGGACGTGGAAATCATTATCCATCTCTCGCCGGGCATATCGCCGGACAAAACGATAGACGCCCTGTACGCCTTCACCGACTGCGAAATCAGCATATCGCCGAACTGCTGCGTCATCATGGACAACAAGCCGCACTTCATGACTGTCGGCAACGTGCTGCGGTATTCCACCGACCACACCATGTCGCTTTTGCGCTCGGAGCTCGAAATACAGAAGGCCGAGCAGGAGGAAGCTCTCTTTTTCGCCTCCTTGGAAAAGATTTTCATAGAAGAACGCATATATAAGGATGCCGAGTTTGAGAATGCGGCTAACATGGACGCTGCCGTTGCGCATATAGACCTCCGCATAGAGCCCTTCAAGCCAAGCTTCATACGCGAGGTAAGCCGCGACGACATACTGAAGCTGATGGAGATTAAGATGGGCCGCATCCTCAAGTTCAATTCCGACAAGAGCAATGAGTTCATAGCACGCACAAAGGAGGAGATCCTCCAGCTGCAATATCACCTCGACAATCTCACGGCCTACGCCATTGCCTGGTTCGAAGGCCTGAAAGAGAGGTACGGCGATTCCTTTCCGCGCATGACCGAGATTCGCAACTTCGATACGATTGAGGCCGCCAAGGTTGTGGAGGCCAACGAAAAGCTGTACATCAACCGCGCCGAAGGCTTCGCCGGCATGTCGCTCAAGAAGGATGAGTTTGTATGCAACTGCTCCGACATCGACGACGTCATACTCTTCTATCGCAACGGAACATTCAAGGTGATAAAGGTGGCCGACAAGGTATTCGTCGGCAAAGACGTAATATATATTAATGTATTCGCCCGCAACGATACCCGAACCATATACAACGTGGTCTATCGTGACGGCAAGCTGGGCTACAACTACATAAAGCGCTTCAACGTTCTCGGAGTGACCCGCGACAAGGAATATTTCGTAACCAAGGGCACGGAAGGCTCCCGCATAATGTACTTCAGCGCTAATCCCAACGGCGAGGCCGAAACCATCAAGGTTATCCACAAGCCTAAGCCGCGGCAGAAGAACTTAGTGTTCGAGAAGTCGTTCAGCGAGGTTGGGATCAAAGCTCGCTCGGCCTTGGGCATCATACTTACAAAGGCCGAAGTGCATAAGATTAACCTCAAGCAAAAGGGCACGTCTACGCTTGGCGGCAGGTTAGTGTGGTTCGACTGGGCCGTGCTTAGACTCAATTACGACGGGCGGGGCGACGAGCTGGGCGAATTTCAGTCGAACGACCAGATCCTCGTGATCCTCCGCAACGGCGATTTCTATATCACCGGCTTCGACCTCAGCAATCATTATGAAGACAATATCCTCACGATAGAGAAATATATGCCCGAAAAGATATGGACGGCAGCCTATCTCGACTCCGAGCAAGGCTTCCGTTATCTGAAGCGATTCCAGCTTGAAGCCCTTCCGCGCAAACAGAATTTCACAGGCGACAATGCTGCCAACCGCCTCTATCTGCTCACCAACGAGGCCTATCCGCGTATAGAGGTAGTGTTCGGAGGCAAAGACGCCAAGCGGGAGCCTCTCGTTATAGACGCCGAGGAGTTTATCTCCGTAAAAGGCTTTAAGGTGAAAGGCAAACGAATAGCCGCCTTCGAAATAGAGACCATCAACGAGCTCGAACCGCTGCGATTTGCCTTGCCCGACGAGGAGCCCGTTCCTGCAGACGATGAAGCTGAGACGGAAGCTGCTCCGGCGCCGGCCGAGGAATCTGCTCAAAAGACAAAAAGCCAATCCGACCTGATTGACAAGATCACAGGCCAAATGAAACTCTTCGATGATTAAAGGGAGAATCCGTACAAAGCTGTTCGTCGGGCTCCTCATCCTTTTCGCCTGCAGCCGGACCGGGCTCACGCAAGTCGACACCTTAGCCCTCAGGCCAATGAACGAGGCAACAAGCTTCGGCTTCGGCAATTATCAACTGAAAGACACCTACCTCTCGCCTTTTATATACCGCGGATGGGGCGGACGCATACTCAACGAGCGCATCACCAGGCTGCAATCGAAGTTCTCGCGCCAGCGAATGATTGGGGTGGACCTCGCCACTACTAAAAACCCGGCGGAGAACGTAAACGACTTCGGCATCTTTGTAGACTATTCGCATGCCTACCACTATCATGTGTTCGACGGCAACGATTTTAATATACTTGCCGGAGCATCCGCATATATCATGGGCGGCTTTATCTATAATACGCGCAACGGCAACAATCCGCTGTCGGCCAAAGCAGACATCAGCCTCAGCTTTTCGCTTATGCTTCTGTACACTCTATGGATTAACGATGCGCCGGTTATATTTCGCTATCAAGGCATTCTGCCCTTTGCCGGCGTATTCTTCGCACCTCCCTACGGGGCTTCGTACTACGAGATGTTCAACGAGGGGAACCTCTCCGACGTGCTTGCGCTTAATTCCTTCCACAACAAGCTTGATGTGAAGAACTATCTGACGGTAGATATTCCCATATACACTCAAACATTGAGGCTGGGATACCTGTTCAGCTATTATACTTCGGATGTTCACTCCATACAAACCCGCATCTTCTCCAATACTTTCATGATTGGATGGGTCAAAGAATTTTATCTCAAATGAACAACAAGACGGTAGTATGCCTGCTATGCCTCTGGGCTGCCGTCATATCCGGATGTACGGTAGCCGACGAGTACAACGAATCTCCCCGACGGAACTTTGACGCTTTCTGGCAACTGATAGACGAAAACTACTGCTTCTTTGAGTATAAAAACATAGACTGGAATGCCGTATACGACACATACACTTCCCACATAAGCGATTCGAGCAGCCAGTACGACCTGTTCCGAACGCTCTCGCACATGGCCGACGAGCTGCAAGACGGGCATATCAACATCACCTCCTTCTACGCATTCTCCGCCTATGAAGGCTGGTACTCGGAGTATCCTCCCAATTTCAACTGGAACGTCATACAAACCTACTTAGAGGGAAGCCGGCGAGCCGGAGCCTACGATGAAATACGCTACAAGACGCTTGCCGACGGCCAAATAGGCTATATATACTACGGCAGCTTCCACGAAAGCATACTCGAAACCGAGCTGAACAAGATATTCGACGCCTTCGCCGACTGCCGCGGCCTCATTGTAGACGTGCGCAACAATGGCGGCGGCTCACTCACCAATTCCGATCGGCTCGCCGCACGCTTCACCGACAAACGAGTTCATTGCGGCTACATACTCCACAAGACAGGCAAGGGGCACAATGATTTCTCAGAAGCCTATCCCCTTTATCTCGAACCATACAGCGTCGGGCATCTATGGCTCAAGCCGGTTATAGTCCTCACCAACCGCAGATGTTACAGCGCAGGCAATAACTTCGTCAGCAAAGTCGGCATACTGCCCAACGTGCGCACCCTTGGCGATACCACCGGCGGAGGCAGCGGCTTCCCTCTTACCTCCGAGCTCCCAAACGGCTGGCGGGTTCGATTCTCCTCAAGCCCCATACTCGACGTCAACATGCAGCACACCGAATTTGGCGTCGCCCCCCATTTCCCCGTAGCTCTCGCTCCCGCCGACGAGGAAAAGCACGTAGATACGCTAATAGAGACCGCCATACAAATCCTCTCCGGCGTTCTCTGATAAGAATCCAATACTTTGGACGGCTTGTTTTGATTCCCGGGCAAACCATCGTACATGGTCGACGGGCTGTTTGACTTCTTCGGCAAAGGGTATAAATGTATCAAATGCATTGGGGAGCATGGAGGTTGAATGACCTGCATGGGCCGGCGGGAATGGCTTTTGGCACAGCTCACCCATGTATCATCCACATACTTGTTGCATGTAATTGGAGGGAAATACTATCTTTGCCGGCGCAAACCGCGGCTGTGGTGTAATTGGTAGCCACGCCAGACTTAGGATCTGGTGCTTCACAGCGTGGGGGTTCGAGTCCCTTCAGCCGCACAAAAACAAAGTAAGCCGAGATTTATCCGAAATCCTGATAAAGATAAATTGCACCTTTCCTGATAGGCTTTCCCTCATGATTCTCACTCCCCCGCACTCAACTCTTTTACGTACCTTCGCAACATCATGATTATAGCTCAGAAAAAAAGAAAAGAGAACATTGCAGAGTATGTTCTGTACATGTGGCAAGTGGAAGATCTTGTCAGGGCTGCCCGTTTCGACGCAGGTCGGATACGCGAGATGATTGTTTCGCGATATGATTGCCCCGAATCGGAAAGGGAGGCTATTGCACTGTGGTACGAGAACCTGGCCGAACGTATGACGGCCGAAGGCGTTGCCGAAAAGGGGCACTTGATGTCGAACGCCGCTATCGTTACCCGCCTTTCCGATCTTCACATCGCTATGCTGCAATCCGAGGGCGAGCCTGTATATCAGTCAAACTATTATAAGGTGCTCCCCCACATTGTTGGCTTGCGGGCCAAGGCCGGCAGCGAGCGGGCAACCGAGATTGAAACCTGCTTCACCGCTCTTTATGGGTATCTCACTCTCAAACTCCAGGGCCGCGACGTGAGCGCTCCAACGGAGGAGGCCATGCGGCAGATTTCTGCTTTCATTGCCTTGCTGGCGGCCAAGTATAGAGAAACCGAAGATTTCATATCAAATTAAAATAACCGTAAAATGAAAAAGATTCTGATTACCGGAGCTAACGGACAACTTGGGCGCACGCTCCAATCCTTGTCTTATATGCTCGAAGGCGCAAGCTTCCTGTTTACCGACGTTGATACGCTCGACATCTGCAGCGATGAGGCTATAAGCGCTTTCATTACCGAAAACACTCCTGTTGACTATATCGTTAATTGCGCAGCTTACACCGCAGTAGACAAAGCCGAAGACGATGAGCCCCTTTGCTTGCGTATCAACAGTGATGCGGTGCGAAACCTGGGCGAAGCGGCTGCCAGGTCGGGAGCCAAAATAATCCACATCTCCACCGATTATGTTTTCGACGGTACCAACAGTGTTCCTTATCTTGAAACCGATTATACTTGCCCCATGTCGGCCTACGGACGCAGCAAGCACCGGGGCGAGCTACTGCTGAGGGCCGTTTGCCCTGATGCGGTTATACTGCGCACCTCCTGGCTTTACTCCGGATTCGGCAGCAATTTTGTGAAGACAATGCTGCGCCTCGGTAAGGAACAGAAGGAGGTGAACGTTGTGTTCGATCAAATCGGAAGCCCTACTTTCTCTGTCGATCTGGCCAAGCTTATACTTCAGCTCATACTCAAATCGGAAGGCGGACATTGGCATCCGGGCATTTATCATTACAGCAACGAAGGCGTTTGCAGCTGGTACGACTTTGCCCGCAAGATTTTCGAGCTGACGCAGATGCCCTGCCTGGCGAATCCCATCAACACCAAAGACTTCCCCACACGTGCATCGCGGCCTCACTTCAGCGTTCTCGACAAAGGAAAGATCAAACGCACATACGATTTAAAGATCCCTCACTGGGAAGACAGTCTGAAACGAGCGCTGCTAACGCGATAAACTATATGTTATACAAAGACGAAATACGCAAGCGACGCACATTCGCTATAATAAGCCATCCGGATGCCGGAAAAACTACCCTGACGGAGAAGCTGCTTCTCTTCGGAGGAGCTATTCACGTGGCCGGCGCCGTGAAATCGCACAAGATAAGGAAAACGGCCACCTCGGACTGGATGGAGATTGAGAAGCAGCGCGGCATCTCGGTTGCCACCTCCGTGATGGCCTTCGACTATAACGACCGCAAGATAAACATACTCGACACTCCGGGCCATCAGGACTTTGCGGAAGATACCTATCGAACGCTGACGGCCGTCGACAGCGTCATCATAGTGATAGATGCGGCAAAGGGCGTAGAGGCTCAGACGCGCAAGCTGATGGAGGTGTGCAGAATGAGGCAAACTCCCGTCATCGTCTTCATCAACAAGATGGACAGGGACGGCAAGGATCCTTTCGACCTGCTCGATGAAGTGGAGGTGGAGCTGCGCATAAAGGTGCGCCCGCTCAGCTGGCCGATAGAAATGGGCCCCCGCTTCAAGGGAGTGTATAACCTGTTCGAGAACAAGCTCGACCTCTATACGCCCAGCAAGCAATACGTAACCGAAAGCATAGAAATAAAGGATATAAACAGCGACGAACTCGACGAGCGTATAACTCCCGAACTTGCCGAAAAGCTGCGGGCTGATCTGGAGCTTATAGAAGGCGTATACCCTCCCCTGGATCTTACGTCTTACCGTGCAGGAGCCGTTGCTCCCGTATTCTTCGGCTCGGCCCTGAATAATTTCGGAGTGAAGGAGCTGCTCGAATGTTTCCTGGAGATAGCGCCATCGCCTCAGCCTGTTCAGGCCCTGGAGCGAGTGGTTGATCCGGAAGAAGACAGCTTCAGCGGCTTTGTGTTCAAGATACATGCAAATATGGATCCTAACCATCGCTCCTGCATAGCCTTCGTTAAAGTCTGCTCCGGACGCTTCGAGCGCAATGCTGCCTACAAGCATGTGCGCCACGGCAAGCAGATGCGCTTCGCGAGTCCTACGGCTTTTATGGCCCAAAGGAAGGAGACGGTCGACGAGGCTTTTGCAGGCGATATCGTAGGTCTGCCCGATACCGGCAACTTCAAGATAGGCGATACCCTGACCGAGGGCGAAGAGCTGCACTTCAGAGGCCTGCCGAGCTTCTCGCCCGAAATGTTCAAGTACATTGAAAACAACGATCCTATGAAGGCCAAGCAGCTCGGCAAGGGCATAGAGCAACTGATGGACGAGGGCGTGGCCCAGCTGTTCACCAACCGATTTAACGGCCGCAAGATAATAGGGGCCGTGGGACAGCTTCAGTTTGAAGTAATACAGTACCGCCTGCTGCACGAGTACGGCGCACAATGCAAATGGGAGCCAATCCACCTCTACAAGGCTTGCTGGATTGAGAGCACGAACGCCGCCATGCTCGCGAACTTCATGAAGCGCAAAGCTCAGTACATGGCCTACGACAAGGAAGGCCGCGACGTATATCTGGCGGACTCGGCCTACGTGCTCACCATGGCGCAAGAGGATTTCCCGGATATCCGGTTCCATTTTATATCGGAGTTTTGACTTTACAGATTATATAAGGTATGGCAGATGCAAATAATATAAAAGATTCAGGGTTCAGGTATCTATCGAGAATTTATCTGAGAGCCAATTATTTCTGCAAATGTTTTAGAGATGGGATTATTTTCCCCCTAACAGACGATAACGGCAATTGGTGCCGTTGGACGGTTTTACTTGGGAATAACAATACGGGGAAGACGAATCTGCTGAAATTAATGCAGGGTTCTAAAAAAAAATATAAGTATGGATATGGCGTTGTAAGGACTATTTCAAGAGAGAGAATAAGGTTTATTACATCCGATTCCAGCAACCTTACAAACAACTCTCCTCTCATCAACTTTGAAGACTGGCTGCTTGAACTCGAGCTTGCCGGCACTAAAGATGAAACTGCTGTTAAGAGGAAGGACCTGCTGAAGCAAAATATAACCGGCGATGTATTGCCGGACATAAGCGATATACGTTTCAGCACAGACGAGAAGTACAATAATTATATAGAGTATCAAACCGAGGACGGATGGTTCAAACTTGAAGAGCTTGGCTATGGCTATCAATCTACCCTTGGATGGATGATGGATTTATGCTACCGTCTCTTTATTGATTATCCCGACAGCCCGAACCCGCTAAAGGAACCGGCAATAGTGCTGGTTGATGAAGTAGATTTGCATCTGCATCCGCAATGGCAGCGAACCATAATCAATCGCCTGTCGAAGATTTTTCCCAAAGTACAGTTCATTGTTACAACACACAGCCCCTTTGTTATCCAGTCTATGGATGCGGTTAATTTATTTACTCTGCGACGTGAGGGGGATGAGGTTAAGATAAAGCACTGGGGTTGCCGTTCATTTATTGGCTGGGGCATTGAGGAAATCCTAAGCGAAGTAATGGAGTTGGGAGAGCAAATCAAGACTGATATATACCGGAAACTTATGGAAGATTTTATAGAGTCGGTTAATAATGACGATTATCATAAGGGCAAAGAGGCTTATGACGAGCTAATCAAGATATTGCATCCTCAAAGCGTAGAGCATAAATTATTGAAAATGCAATTATCTCAACTTATTCCTGATGATCAAACTTGAATTACATCCCAAACCCGAACAGCTAACCGATCAATTTGTCAACGATAAAACTATGGCATACATGGCTGACAAAACAAAAAGAGTTTGGGATATTCCATGGCTTAAAGACGCAATTGCTGCCATGTCTTACAACAAATGCTGCTACTCGGAAGTTCCTATTAATCAGGAGAGCCGTTATATGGAGATAGATCATTTCCTTCCTAAAAACATATATCCCGAGAAAGTTCTGGAATGGGGCAATCTTTTACCTTCATGCCAAGCATGCAACAGAGCTAAAGGCGCTCATGACCCAGTACGTGAGCCTATCGTAAACCCTTTTACCGAGCATCCGAAAGAATATTTCTACTTCCAGGGCTGGGCGTATAAGGTAAGACCAACCTTAAATGACAGTAAAAAGCAGAAAGCTCGGCTTACGCTCAAGAAACTAAAACTTAATGATATCAACCAATGGGGCAAAAAAAGGAATAGCATAATAGATGATTTGCAGACAACTTTGTCTGACATATTAATTATACAAGCAACAGATCCTGAACGCTCCGTGATAAGACTCAAAAGAATTATGCAAGAGGGTAATCGTTGCGAAGGATACGCAGCTCTTGTATCCACTATAATACTTTCCGATGAGAACTACCAAGAGCTCGAAACTATATTAAAAAGCTCTGGCCTTTGGGATACTGAACTTCAGTCCCGCAAGGAAGAACTCGAATTTTGCGAATTATTGAAATAAGCCTTTTAATTATAACAACAAAAATACAACACCATGAAACGACGTACTTTCCTGACTGCTGCGAGCGCAACTGCCGCTGCTACTATCGCTGCCTCCTCTCTCTCCTCCTGCTCCGACGGCCTCCTCAAGAGCGGCGAGATACTTCACACCGTCATCTTTGACCTCAAGCATGCTGTTGGCTCCGAGCCGGCCGAGAAATTCCTTGCCGACGGATACGCTATTCTCACAAAGATTGCCGGCGTGCGCGACTTCCAGGTGTTCCGCCAGTGCAGCCCCAAGAATGACTTCCAATACGGCTTCTTCATGCGATTCGACAGCCGAGCCGACTTCGATGCCTATACGGCACATCCGGATCACGCCCGCTTCGTAACCGAGCGCTGGGACACGGAGGTTTCTCGCTTTCAGGAATCGGATTTTCAAACCAGATGACAACCGCAGTTCGTTTACGCTCGCTTTGTATCCTTGCTTTGCTACTGTCCTGCCTGAACTGTAAGGGACAGAGCCGCGAGGAGGTTGCAGCTCCCATAAGGATTTACCGCTTCGACAAGGAGCTTTTCCGGCTGGTGGAATCGGAGAACGATGCGGCTATACAGGGAGAGCTCCTTTGCGATTACCCCGAAATGCTGGAAGTCTTAGGCAAAGGCGTATTCAATATGCAGACAACCGAAACTCCCGGCTTTTTCACCCGCATAGTCAATTATTATTCCGAACCCACGCTGCGCAGCCTTTATCGCGACGCGCTTGCCGTGTACGACTCCATTCCCGGCATTGAGCAGGAGCTTGGCGAGGCCTTTGCCCGCTTGCGTACTCTCCTCCCGCTTCTGAACATGCCTCCGCGGGTTTATATGCATGTATCCGGATTCGGGCAGAATATCCTGGCGGCCGAGAAGGCCCTTTCCGTTTCGATAGACAGATATATGGGCCGCGATTATCCGCTGTACGCCCGCTTCTTCAATCCTCAGCAGGCGGAGCGCATGCAGCCGGCATTAATAGTTCCCGATTATCTGGCCGGATGGCTCATGTCGGAGTACCCTTTTGCAGGGCGGGAAGATGTGCCTCTTGATCGGATGATATACGAAGGGAAAATCAAGTATCTCGTTGCGCAGGCTATGCCCGAACTGCCGCAGCATACGCTTATGGGATGGAGTGCGGAGAGCCTCGGCTGGTATATAAATAATGAAGCCAAGCTGTGGAAAATTGTAGCCAACGGAATGAATATGCCCAATCCCTACGTTATGCAATCGTTTTTCGACGAATCGCCGGCAACCTTCCTCTCGGCCGATGCTCCTGCGGGCGCGCCCGGACTGTGGTTCGGCCTGAGGATTGTCGAGCTATATATGAAGGAAACGAACGCATCGCCGGAAGCCCTGATGGCAACCAATAATGCGCAGGAAATTTTATCCAAGTCAAAGTATAAACCCCTCTGATATGAAGCCACTCTATTCCATTCTACTTGCCCTGCTGCTATGCTCTTGCAACAGCAAGCTTCCCGACGCTGCCGAAACCTCGGAGCCCCTCTCCATATTCCCCGATTATACAGGTGTAAGCATTCCGCCTAACATAGCCCCGCTGCGCTTCGCACTGCTTTCTCCGGCAAAAGAAGCTTTGGCAGTGATTACATCTGCCGGAGGCGAAGTCTTGGTGGTGAAAGCCCGTAAAGGCGAGTTCCGTATTCCACGGGCAGGATGGAAGCGTATGACGAAGGCCGGCACCTCGCTGAGCATTACCGTCATGGCGCGCAATGAGGCATGGGTAAAGTATCCGTCCTTCGATATAGACGTGGCCGACGAGCCAGTCGATCCATATATAGCTTACCGCCTCATAGAGCCCGGATATGTGCTTTGGAACAAGATGGGCATCTATCAGCGACGCCTCGACGATTTCTCCGAATCGGCAGTGATGGAGAACAGGATGACGGGCAATAACTGCATGAACTGCCATAGCTTTTGCATGCAGGATCCCAACCGTATGCTATTCCACATGCGCGAAAAGTTTGCCGGTACCATTACCGTCATAAACGGACAAATAGAAAAGCTCAACACCAAAACCGACCGCACCATCTCCCCATTGGTTTATCCCTCATGGCATCCTTCCGGACGCTATGTGGCCTTCTCGGTGAACCAAACTAATCAGGGCTTCCATCCCAACGATCCCAACCGCGTAGAAGTGTTCGATGCCGCATCCGACGTTGTTGTATACGACGTAGAGAAGCACGAGATCATCACCTCGCCCGTTATATCCTCCGCCGCATCCTTTGAAACCTTCCCTACCTTCTCGCCCGACGGCCGCACCCTTTACTTCTGCTCGGCCGAGGCCCACCCAATGCCCACCGAATTTCGCAAGGTGAAATACAGCCTCTGCTCCATAGCCTTCGACCCCGACGCCCGCAGTTTCGGAGCCGCAACCGATACGCTCGTCAGCGCCGGCCTGACCGAGAAGAGCGTATCCTTCCCCCGCGTCAGCCCCGACGGCCGCTTCCTGTTATACACGCAATCGGGCTACGGCAATTTCTCTATATGGCACAAAGACGCCGACCTCCGCATGATTCGCCTTGCCGATAAAACGGATATTCCGGTTGACGTTCTTAACTCTCCCGACGTCGAAAGCTATCATTCGTGGAGCAGTAACAGCCGCTGGATAGTTTTCAGCAGCCGCCGCCTTGACGGCCTCTACACCCGCCCCTTCATCGCCCGGATAGGCCCCGACGGAGTACCCTCCAAGCCCTTTCTCCTTCCTCAAAAAGACACAGGCTTCTACCATCGCCTCATGAAGTCGTACAATATTCCCGAATTTGTTAGCGGCAAAATCAAGGTCGACAGCCGCAGCATTGCCGTCAAGGCCAAAAAAGATCCGGGAATCAATGTGAAATAAGCCCCATTACAGCTTCCGGAGCCACTCTCCTGCCAGATTCGGCACGCCGCCAACATTGTCGAAAGCTCGAACGACTTGCTCGATCACGCCGCCAACATTGTTGAAAGCTCGCCCGGCAAGTCGATCACGCTGCCAACAATGTTGAAAGCTCCACCGACCTGCTCGATCACGCCGTCAACATTGTTGAAAGCTCCATCGACTTGCTTGATCACGCTGCCAACATTGTTGAAAGCTTGATCGACCTGCTCGATCACGCCGTCAACATTGTTGAAAGCTTGATCGACCTGCTC
>JAITGS010000128.1 GCA_031280435.1 Tannerellaceae bacterium
TTGCCAACCCAGTAGAACTTCCAGTCGAAGCCCGTATGCTTGCTGATAGTCACCGTGAGAGGCCATCCCAGCATACCGCTTTGCACAAGCTTCTTGAGCGGCCTGACCGGCGTGCCTAATCCGTAGAACGTATCCGTAAACCTGAACCAGGTGTTGAGCCTGAACATGCGGCCATACTGACCCACCGCCTCCATCACGCGCTTGCCCTCGCCGATAGTGCGCGTCATAGGCTTCTCGCACCAGATATCCTTCCCTGCTTTGGCAGCCTCAATAGACATTACGGCATGCCAGTGCGGCGGAGTGGCGATATGAACGATGTCGACATTAGGATCGGCAATCAGTTCGCGGAAGTCGTGATAGGCGGCAATCTTGTCCGTCACTAATTTGAGGCCGAGCTCAAGGTGCTTCTTGTCGACGTCGCACACAGCCGTGAGCCGCGTTCCTCCGTACTTGAGGTGCCCCCGTCCCATGCCGCCGGTTCCTATTATCCCCTTAGTTAGCTGATCACTTGGGGCGATAAAACCTCTGCCCATCACTTGCCGGGGAATGATAGTGAAAACGGCCGCAGCGCCCAAGGTTTTAAGAAAAGTTCGTCTTGTTGTATTCATCATGATAATATATTAATTGAATTTAATAAGGCCAAAGATAGAAATAAAGCCTAATGTTACATCGCACATATATATATGAATGAACATGCAGCGCATATATGCGCTCCGCCATATCCTCTCCGCCCGGACTGACGGCGATAGCGCCCGGCACCAATTCCCCGGCATCAAGCCTGCAAAGCTCCCGGCAAGCCGCCGCATCTCCGCCGCCAAACTCCCTCAATACAGGCTCGACGCAGGCATTTAAAACTCTCACATTTTTTATTATCTTTGTAGATATTCACTCACCAACTTATTTATTAACGACATGACAACTCAAGACACATTGCAACAAATTGTACACAACTTCCTCCCGGCCAACGAATCATTTGCGGCAGCCGAAGCCTTCGGCAACGGACATATCAACGATACCTTCAAAGTCACAACCGAAGACGGAGCAAACGCCTACATACTTCAGCGCATCAATCACCACGTCTTCCGCAACGTCCCGCTGCTGCAAAACAACATTATCACCGTCACTGCGCACATACGCAGAAAACTTGCCGAGCGCGGCGAAACAGACCTCAACCGCAAAACTCTACGATTCCTCAACACCGCCGACGGATTATCCTGGCACTACGACGGCGAAAACTACTGGCGCCTGTGCTATTTCATCCCGCAAAGCATAGGATACGACGGTGGAATCACCCCCGCACTCGCCAAACAAGCCGGCAACGCCTTTGGCGACTTCCAGGCCATGCTCGCAGATATGCCCGACGGAGCCATAGGCGAAACCATACCGGGTTTTCATGACATGCAGCTCCGTTTGCGACAGTTTCGCGAGGCCGTTAATGCCGACCCAGTCGGTCGCCGGCAAGAAGTAAACGATATTATAGCCGAAATAGAAAGCAGAGCCGATGCCATGTGCATCCAAGACAAATTATTCGCCCTCGGCAAGCTTCCAAAGCGCATCAACCATTGCGACACAAAAGTCAACAACCTTCTGTTCGACCAGGATGGCTCAACCCTTTGTGTTGTCGACCTCGACACAGTCATGCCGGCCTTCGTACTCTCGGATATCGGCGATTTTATACGCACCGGAGCAAATACAGGCGCAGAAGACGACATAAATCTCGACCGCGTAGGCGTCAACATCGAGATTTTTGAAGCCTACACAAGCGGTTATATGGAGCGCGCACTTGCCTTTCTCACTCCAACCGAAATCGAAATGCTCCCCTACGGAGGCAAAATGTTAACCTACATGCAAACCGTTCGATTCCTCACCGACCACCTCAACGGCGACGTTTACTATAAGATTCACCACCACGGACACAACCTCCAGCGCACTCGCGCTCAATTCAAACTCCTCACAAGTTTGGAGGATAATGCTACGGAAATGAACAACTTCATGAAACAATGGTTATAGTATGAAAACACGAATTTGTCAAACAATTATCGCAATCATTGCCGCAATCCTCATATCCTCCTGCTCATCGCAAGAAGAGGATATAGACGGCGGCGGAACATCGACGGCATTGGTTCCCGGCGAACAAGTTCTGCACACATTTAACGCGGACTATCCCAACGCAACCAACACACTCTGGAGCATAAGGCGCGACTACTTCGTTGCCGATTTCACCGCCGGCGCAAACCAGTACAGAACATGGTTCACCAAAGAAGGCGTCCGCGTAGTCGAAAAAAAATATATCACCTACGGCGACCTCGACTCCAAAGTGATAGACGCATTCATGCGAACCAACTACGCATCCTGGGACATACGCAAAACATATCAGCTCGCCCGACGCAACTTCGCTACAATCAGCGGAATAAGCGTCATCCTAAATGGCCGCATCTCTAATCTGTATTTCACAATGAACGGCGATTATATCCGCGTGGCAGATGATTTCAGCGAGTATTCCGACGCCCCTATAAACGTTCCGCAAGCTCTGCAAACCGAGATTAACGACATGTTCGACCAGCCCACAATTGTCGACCTTGCTTTTGTAGACGTTGTCAATTCCGAGATTAGTGTAGGCCTCATCACCGACGAGCACTTCATCACGGCTTTTTTCACAAAAGACTTTTATTGGATAGTAAACTTTTGGGAAGTAAGCCTGAGCGAACTCCCCGAAGCAGTACAAAATGGCTATCTAAATTCGAGATACTCCCAATTGCCGCTAATCCACATCCGCATAATGGAAAGCCCCGGCTATTCATCCTATCTTTTCTACGTGGTTCGTGACGGCAAAACCGTTATAATTGAATTTAATGCAGCGGGTCAAGCCACGACAGAGCTGTCGAGGCAACATGTCATGACGAAATATTTGTTAACAAGATAGTGCAGCCGAATAAGGCCCTGCCCCGAATCGCTTGTACAAAAACCTTCAATAAGCCCCCGTTCCTTCAAAGGGAAAGGATAAAGGCGGAAATTATTCCAAAAGTCCGCCCCTCCTTTCCCGTTTTTCTTGAACATAGCTTCCTTGGCGCACCAACATACAAG
This sequence comes from Tannerellaceae bacterium, assembly GCA_031280435.1. Classification (GTDB taxonomy): domain Bacteria; phylum Bacteroidota; class Bacteroidia; order Bacteroidales; family Tannerellaceae; genus DFXE01. Next base: position 3,085 of record JAITGS010000128.1, read on the forward strand.
TGCGTGGTCGGCCTCGTTCAGCGGATCGATAAATGCCTCTTCATCAGGGTGGAGAAAACGACTCCTGATGCGCAACACCCTCCCGCTCCTGTATTCTATATCAATGCCCGTGGGGCCATGCCGGCTAATGGCGGCGGCCGCATAACCGCGAGTGTGCGACAGGCTTACATAAATGTTGCTGCCGGCAATGCCGGGAGCGCCATCCGCGTCGTATTCAATGTCGACCTCCTCGCCGAGCATGCTTTTCAGCAAAACCCTTGTCGCAAGCCATTCGAGGCGGCGGTTTTCGTTAGCAAATCTTGAGATATACGTTTCATACTTCGCTGTATCCGTAAAATGAGCAAGGAGAGCCTTCTCGCTCTCCTCGATTTTCCAAACCCCAGCAGTCGACCAGGGAATTGGAGTATACAATGGCATATAAAACGATTATTGATCGGGGATTTCCTTAGAATGGTAAATCGTCGTCGGGATTATTGTACGAAGTATCTTCTGCACCGGAATCGGCAACTTTGAAGTTTTGCGATGGATTTGTGTCGTAACTCGTTGCTGCCTTTGCGGTCGACGATTCGGCAGTCGTTGTATTCTGCTTGACAGCATTGCCATCAGCAGGACGACCGAAATTGAAGAATTCAACGCGGTCGGCGAAGATTTCCGTAACGTAGCGCTTTACTCCTTGCTGGTCTTCGTAATTTCTGTATCTGATTTTTCCGTCAACATAAACGCCGCTCCCTTTTTTCACCCATTTCTCAACAAATGCAACCTGCTCGCGACGAACAACAATGTTGTGCCATTCCGTGCGTTCCGGAACTTCCGTACCATTCGGCAGCTTATAACCGCGCTCCGATGTTGCCAACGGAAAGTTAGCCACCGCATTACCCGTATCGAAATAACGAATTTCCGGATCGCGGCCAACGTTACCTATAAGAATCACTTTATTTAAAGACATAGCTTTACTCGTTTTTTAATTTACATAAATTTTTTCTTTTACATCCCCCATTGCAACGAAATAAATGCCTTTCGGCAGGGGTACGGTTGTGGTTCCACTGCCAAGCACTAGCTTTGCAACCGCTTGTCCGCCAATGCTTATAACTTGCAGCTCTCCTCCTCGTGGAGTGGTAACTACAATGCTTCCGGCCTGCGCACTGATCCTCGCTTCGCGCGTGTCGGCCGGGGTGGCGACAATTTCGTCGGAGATTGCGGCAAGCTTGATTTTTGTCCAGCTCTCTTTTTCTTTTCCCGGAAAATCGGTGAAAGTGCGGATGGCTGTTATGCGAAAGGTTTGGGCGACGCCGTTAGTGAGGTTGTTAATTGTGTATGTGGTAGCGTTGGCTCCCGCTTCAATTTTCTCGCCTGTCGCGCTTATTATATTATATGTATAATCGCTGCCCGCAACGGGGGCTTCCCATGTGAGTGTCACCGAATTATGCGCGCCCGTTGCCTTAAGGTTCCGAACAACCGCCGGTTCGCCGGGAATCGCGTATAATACGCCTACGTCGACGACGGGCCATTTGGTAGGATGAAAGTATACCTCAAATGCATACAGCTTGCCGTTGTCGAGCCCGCTCACAAGGAGTGGAGAGCTCAGCGGAGCCTCGGCGGTTGCGGTGATGGTCCTTCCGCCTATCACTACTACACTGTCGACTCCGGCGGCTGACTCCCAGTTGATCAGTGCATTTCCGTCACCCGGAATGGCTTTGACTACAACATTCTGCCCATTTGCTGCGGGAATTATCGCCAGCATAAACAGCAGAAAGGCTATAATCAACACTCTGCTCGCTACCGGCCTATTGGCCTCTGTATTAATATTGTACATACTGTGATGTTTTAAAATTATTTGGCTACAAAGATAGATAAAAGTTTTTTGCAACCAAAGCTTGCCCGTCCTAAGAATTATATGTTTTAACACTAATGTCGCGGACTGTTTTCCGGCAAAAATATTTGTCGGCATATTGTTTTTATGCAAATCAATACAGAAAACTATTTTCAACGAGCGAATCCGATATAAATCCAATATATAAAACAAATGATGCGGTATGTATTTATTAGTTACATTTATCGAAAGCAATAATCATCGGTATACTTATTAAATATTATCTTGTGAAAATAATTATCTGCGATCTACTTTTTAATCGCATAACTCAAATAACCATTATCAACTATAAACGACGAACCGTAACACCGTGAAAAACAATTGTTGATGCGATATTGCCGGGAACCATGTTCCAAAACATAATAATCGACAAGGTTTTGCCGGATACAGTATTCCGAAACATAATTGTCAACACGGTTTTGCCGGATACAGTATTCCGAAACATAATTATCGCTTAGATTTTGCCAAACGATCTATTGCGAAAAACAATTGTTTTTTGCGTCATTTCATTTGATATATCCAAAAAAACAATTGTGTTTCGCGTCATTTCAAACGATATGAACAAAAAAACAATTGTGTTTCGCGTCATTTCAAACGATATGAACAAAAAAACAATTGTGTTTCGCGTCATTTCAAACGATATGAAGAAAAAAACAATTGTGTTTCGCATTATTTCAAATGATATGAACAGAAAAACAATTGTGTTTCGCATTATTTCAAACGATATGAACAGAAAAACAATTGTGTTTCGAGTTATTTCAACTGTTTTGTAAAAATAAACAATTGTCGACGGAGTGTCGACAAAAGGGTTTTAACTCGCTGATAATTATTGCCGGTACATGCGCATATAGTGTCACAATCTTAATCATGCTTTTTTGAAGTGTGAAAAATGTATGGCTGCAAATAAGCTCTATCAACTTAAACTTGCTTGGACATGCATTCCGACGCATTATTATATATGGGAACCTGCGGGAAGATGAATTTCCATACACAATTATTAACACGGATTTGCGGAGAGCAATATTGCCGGCCACAAATATCAGCTGGATTTGGCGGTTCAAAATATTCCGTCACACAATTACAGACGGGATTTTCAGGAACACTGTATTGCGAAAAACAATTGTTTGAGCTTTCATTTCGATTAACGCGGATCAAATAATAATTATCGGCAGTATTATTTTTTTCGAAATGAATCAATCGGCAATTGTCCGGCGATTTGTTTTGTTTGTTTTGCAGAGCGCGACAATTGTCGTCGTATAGTCCGGATGCGTCTATAAAACGCTGATAATGACGGACGATATATGCGCTCATGCTGTGTTAATCGCAATTGTATTTTTGATGGTGTGAGAAATGTACGACTTTGAGGAAAATAAAAGTGCACGGATATTTGCGTTGAGAAATATTTTGCCGTACTTTTGCGCCCGTTTTGAAACAAAACAGTCTTATGCAAAAAATCAGAAATATTGCAATTATAGCCCATGTTGATCATGGCAAAACAACGCTCGTCGACAAGATGTTGCTGGCAGGCAAGCTGTTCCGCGAAGGTCACGAGGAGCTCGACCAATTCCTTGATAGCAACGACCTCGAGCGCGAACGAGGCATCACAATCCTTGCTAAAAACGTCTCTATTCAATATAAAGGCTACAAAATTAATATTATAGACACCCCCGGTCATGCGGATTTCGGCGGCGAGGTGGAACGTGTCCTTAATATGGCCGACGGATGCCTGCTGCTGGTGGATGCCTTCGAGGGCCCTATGCCGCAAACCCGCTTTGTGCTGCATAAAGCGATCAATATTGGCCTGAAACCCATAGTGGTTATCAACAAGATCGACAAGCCTAACTGCAGGCCCAGCGAGGTGCAGGAGATGGTTTTCGACCTTATGTTTCATTTGGGTGCTTCGGAAGAACAGCTCGACTTTCCAACTTTATATGGCTCCGCCAAACAGGGTTGGATGTCGACAGATATGCAACAATCCGAGAACATTTTTCCTCTTCTCGATGCAATTATAGAGCATATTCCCGCTCCGCAGGCTCTTGACGGCTTTGCTCAAATGCTAATTACGTCGCTGGATTATTCGAAATATGTCGGTAGAATTGCTGTTGGGCGTGTTCGTCGCGGCGAAATCTGCGAAGGCCAGGAGATTGTGCTTTGCAAACGTGACGGCGGCCAGGTTCGCTCGAAAGTGAAGGAAGTAAACATTTTCGAGGGCTTAGGTCGAACTAAAGTTGCCTCGGCATCGTCGGGCGACATTTGCGCTCTTGTTGGTATCGAGGGCTTTGAGATTGGCGAAACGGTTTGCGACGCGGCATTCCCCGACCCGCTGCCTGTTATCGCCGTTGATGAGCCGACTATGTCTATGCTGTTTACTATCAACAATTCTCCTTTTTTCGGAAAGGACGGCAAGTATGTAACATCGCGGCATTTGTATGAGAGGTTGCAGCGCGAGCTGGATAAAAATCTGGCGTTGCGGGTGGAAGCAACAGATTCGGCGGATTCGTGGTTAGTTTACGGGCGCGGCATACTGCATTTGTCGATTTTGATTGAAACCATGAGGCGAGAAGGATACGAGCTTCAGGTTGGTCAGCCACAAGTGATTATTAAGGAAGTCAACGGGGTGAAATGCGAGCCGGTGGAGAGTTTGACAATCAATCTCCCGGAGGATTCGGCAAGTCGGCTGATAGATATGGTAACGCGCCGCAAGGGTGAACTTACGGTGATGGAGACGAGAGGCGACCGCATGCACCTTGAATTTACAATCCCCTCGCGCGGAATCATAGGCTTGAACAATTCAGCGCTGACGGCGTCGGCCGGAGAAGCTATTTTGTCGCATCGCTTTATAGAATTCCAGCCATGGAAAGGGGAGATTGAGAGACGCCAGAATGGTTCGATCATTGCATTGGAAACGGGTACGGCATTTGCATACGCTTTGAATAATCTGCAATCGCGGGGGCGCTTCTTTGTATCGCCTCAGGAAAATGTATATGTGGGGCAGGTCGTGGGCGAGCACACAAAAGAGGGCGACTTAGTGGTGAATGTCACTAAAACAAAAAAACTTACTAACATGAGAGCATCGGGTTCCGATGAAAAAGTGTCGCTGCCGCCGCCAATCCGATTTAGCTTGGAAGATGCGCTGGAGTACATTAAGTGGGATGAATATGTGGAAATCACTCCGCAGAACATGCGTATGCGGAAAATTTTGCTCGACGAGAACGATAGAAAGCGGCAGAGCAAAATAGAGCAGTAGCCGATACGGCAACAACTCTGATGCACGCGAAAGCGCGCATTGCGGAAACGCCGAGCGCTGCTATGGCAGGAAAGCAGCGCTGCGGGGATATAAAAATCAGTTTAGAATTTGGATAAGCAGGCGTCGGAAGCTTTCGTAATCGCTCTCTGTCGGTATACTTAGCTTGGGACGGTTCATGAAGGCCCGGAGTTTGTCCGGTACGGCCACGTCTATATTAAGGATGGAGTCGACTGTGCTTTTGAACTTGGCCGGATGAGCTGTTTCGAGGAACAGTCCGGTTTCATTGTCGGACAGTTTGTCATCCAGTAGAGCCTGGTAGGCGCAAGCTCCGTGAGGGTCGGCTATGTATCCGTGGCTGTCGTAGAGGTTTCGCATTGTGTCGGCTATTTTGTCATCGGAGTAGGCATATCCTCGTATTCTCTTTTTTATTGCGGAATAGGGGTGGGGATAAATGCCGAACAGATCAATTATCCGTGCATAATTGCTGGGGTCGCCTACGTCCATGGCGTTAGCTATTGTAGCTATACTTTTGCGGGGAGAATACTTGCCGGTTTTGAGGTAATCGAGAAAAACGTCATTTCGATTATTGGCGGCTATAAATCGTCTGATGGGGAGGCCCATCCAATAGGCTACAAGTCCTGCGCAGAGGTTGCCGAAGTTACCACTGGGCACGCTGATAACGAATTCGTCGGCCCGTCCTATTTTATCGAGCTGCGCGTATGCATAGAAATAATAGAAGGACTGAGGAAGGAAGCGGGCTACATTGATGGAATTAGCGGAGGTGAGCTTTAGCCGGACGGCAAGTTCGTCGTCCGTAAAAGCGGCTTTGACTAAGGCCTGGCAATCATCAAAGGTTCCGTCGACTTCGAGGGCTGTGACGTTTTGTCCAAGGGTGGCGAACTGACATTCCTGGATTGCGCTGACCTTCCCTTTGGGGTAGAGCACTATGACGCGGATGCCGTCGACGCCGAGGAATCCGTTGGCAACGGCGCTGCCCGTATCGCCGGAGGTGGCAACGAGAACGTTTACGCTTTTCACGCCTTCGGCTTCTATGAAGTAGTTGAGAAGTCTTGCCATAAATCTTGCGCCTACGTCTTTAAAGGCAAGCGTCGGCCCGTGAAAGAGTTCGAGGGCGTAGATGTTGTCGTGAACAGGTACGACGGGAATGTCGAAATCGAGGGTGTCGTCAATGATACGTGCTAAGGTTTCGCGGTCGACGTCATCACCAAAAAGCGCTTGAGCGGCAACGTTTGCCACTTCCCGGAGATCCATATCCTTCATGTCGCCGACTACAAAGTCGTTGAGGAGGTCGATAGTATCGGGCATGTACAGTCCTTTGTCGGCTGCGAGGCCCTTCATGACGGCTTTTTTCAGGGATGCGAGGGGCGCTTTCTTGTTCGTGCTATAATATTTCATTGTTCAGTTGATAAGATATTTGATGAAACTGTTGCCTTCTATTAGTCCGTAGGAGCCGGCAATGGCGTCGACTTCGCTGAATCGCATAACGGCGTCGGGCTGCTCTCCGGGCTTGTAGATGAGGAAGGGTACGGGCTGAGCCGTATGCGTTTTGATTGCGCAGGGAGTGGGATGGTCGGGCAGTACGGCGATAGCGACAGGGGTGGGCGAATTGAGGACGGCCTCGGCTATCGGGCTCAGCAATCGTCGGTCGAGATCCTCTATGGTCTGTATCTTGAGCGATACATTTCCCTCATGACCTGCTTCGTCCGGAGCTTCGATATGTAAATAAATAAAGTCGTGCGTGGACAGCGCATTTATTGCCGCCTGCGCTTTTCCTTCGTAATTGGTGTTGTATAGTCCGGTTGCTCCTTCCACGGGGATATTCTCCAGGCCGGCATATACGCCTATTCCTCGTATAAGGTCGACGGCCGAAATGACAGCTCCGCTCGACGTTCCGTACAGTTGATGCATCGTTTGCATATCCGGCCTGTATCCCGGCGACCAGGGCCAGATGCTGTTGGCTATCGGCTTCCCTTCGGCTGCGCGGGCTTTGTTGACCGGATGATTCGGCAGTATCTCCTGCGACCGCAGGATCAGAGCGTTGAGCAATTCGGCCGACTTTGCCGCCTCAGGATGCTCCGGCCGTACCATCAGCGGCGATACGGCTTGCATGGGGACGTCGTGCGGCGGGGTACAGATCAAGCGCTTATCGCCGCCTTTCACGACGAGCAGATGCCGGTACGACACTCCGGGATAGAAACAAATCTGCTCCGTACCGAGGTTTTCGTTCAGGAAGCTGATAATATCCGCTCCCTCGGCTGTTGAGATATGTCCGGAGGTGTGCGATCGCATCAAGCCCTTGTCTATGCAAACCAAGTTGCAGCGCATTGCCATATCGCCGGGCTTCAGGTCGACGCCCATGCTGGCAGCTTCCAGAGAGCCGCGTCCTTCGAAAACCCGGTTGAGATCATATCCGAGGATGGCGATATTGGCCACTTCGCTGCCGGGATGAAAGCCGTTCGGGATGGTTTTCAGCAAACCGTTGCGGCCAATGGCTGCCAGCCTGTCCATGCATGGGGTATGGGCGTATTGCAAAGGCGTGCGTCCGCCCAGCTCGTCGACGGCTTCATCGGCCATGCCGTCTCCAAGTATAATTATTGCTTTCATTATATATTATCGGATGTTTGCGATGGAGATTATATCGGCAAAGACTCCGGCGGCCGTTACGTCTTCGCCGGCGCCATAGCCTTTGATTACCATCGGATAGTCGTTGTATCGTTCGGTGGAAATCATTATGATGTTGTTGCTGCCTTCGAGCTGGTAGAAGGGATGCTGGCGGTTTACTTCCTGCAGCCCGATTTCGCACTTCCCTTTGTTCATTCTTGCGACAAGCCTGATGCGCTTCTGTTCGGATTCCACACGTTTGCGCATAGCCTCAAACTCGTCGTCGAGCTCGTGAACATGGCTCCTGAAGTCTTCGAGCGAGCCCTCGAAGTAAGACGGGGGGATGAAAAGGTTTACCTTGACGTCCTTCCTCTCGACCGTATAGCCGGCTTCGCGCGCCAGGATTACCAGCTTTCGGATTACATCTTCGCCGCTGAGATCGATGCGCGGATCGGGCTCTGCATAATGAGCCTCTTGGGCCATGCGAATCGCACGGCTGAAGGGAATATCGGCGCTCAGGGTGTTGAAGATGTAGTTCAGGCTGCCCGACAGGACTGCTTCCATGCGGAGGATATGGTCGCCGCTATTGATCAGGTCGTTTATAGTATTAATGATAGGCAGGCCGGCGCCTACATTGGTTTCGAACAGATACTTCACATCGCGACGTCGCGCCGTTTCTTTTAGCTTCAGGTAGTTGCTGTAATCGGATGAGGCGGCAACCTTGTTGGCTGCAACCACGGAGATGTTGCTATTCAGCAAATCTTCGTAGATGTCGGCAACGTCGGGGCTGGCCGTGCAATCCACAAAGACGGAGTTGAAGATGTTCATCTTCAGAATCTCTTCGCACAGATGTTTCGACGAACTTGGGTCACCGCCGTCGCGCAGCTCACGGATTATCCCCTCATCAAGGTTCAATCCCTTTCTCGAAAGCATTATGCGGGTAGAGTTGGCGATTCCCACAACCCGAAGCTTCAGGCTGTGTTGCTCCAGCAGAGTTGCCTGCTGGCTCCGAATCTGTTCGAGAAGCTTATTGCCGACGGTGCCTACCCCGGCTATAAAAAGGTTCAGGACTTTATATTCCGACAGAAAAAAGGAATCATGAATGGAATTGATAGCCTTGCGGAGGTATTGCAGATTGATCACAAAGGAGATATTGGTTTCCGAAGCTCCCTGGGCGCAGGCAATTACGCTTATTCCCGCCCGTCCGAGCGTACCGAAAAGCTTGCCGGCTATTCCCGGCGTGCGCTTCATGTTTTCGCCCACTATCGCAACCGTTGCCAGCTCCTTTTCGGCCGTCACGTCCATAATCTCGCCTTGCGAGCGTTCCAGGGCGAACTCCTCGTTCAGCACTCCTATGGCAAGCTCTGCATCGGCATTGCGTACGGCGAAGGTGGTATTGTTCTCCGAGCTGGCCTGCGATACCATGAAGACGCTGATGCCGTTCCGGGCCAGCGTCTTGAATATACGATAGTTGATACCTATGACGCCTACCATGCCGAGGCCCTGCACGGTAACGAGGCAGGTATCGTTAATAGACGAGATTCCTTTTATCAGAGCCTTACCGCTTTCCGGCGATCGCTCCCGGGATATATAAGTGCCGGGCGATTCGGGATTGAAAGTATTAAGGATGCGGATAGGAATATTCTTGTGGTACACCGGATAAATCGTAGGTGGATAGATCACCTTGGCGCCGAAGTTGCAAAGCTCCATGGCCTCCGTAAAGGTGAGGCGATCGATAACGTAGGCCGAGCTGATGACGCGCGGATCGGCTGTCATGAAGCCGTCGACGTCTGTCCATATCTCCAGCACCGAAGCGTCGAGGGCCGATGCCAAAATGGCCGATGTATAATCGGAGCCGCCGCGGCCGAGGTTGGTCACTTCGCCGGTATCACGGCTCGAGGATATGAAGCCCGGCACAATCGACACCGGAGGCAGCGGCAGGAAGGCCTCGCGGATGAGCCGGTTGCTCAGTTCGAAATCTACAATATGCTTGGTGAATTGCTTTTCGGTTTTGATGAAACTCCTGGAATCATACAGCCGGGCGTCATCAATAACATGGGAGATGATGAGCGACGAAATACGCTCGCCGTAGCTCACGATAGTGTTGGAAGTTTTAGCCGACAAATCTCTGATAAGAAAAAGGCCCTTGAGGATGTTGCTGAGTTCGTCGAGCAGGCCCACCACGCTCTTTTGCACCTCGCCACGCAACGTCTTGTCGGGGATAAGCCCTTCGATTATGTCCAGATGACGCGAAATAATCTCCGACAAATCCTTTTCGTAGATGAGGTCGCCGCCGGCGGCAAGCTCCGAAGTTTGCAGCAATTTGTCTGTTATGCCTCCCAGAGCGGAAACCACAACTACTACGGGCTCATTAACGGCCTCTACAATCTTCTTAACATTCAGGATACTTGGCACGGAACCTACTGAGGTCCCGCCGAACTTTAATACTTTCATTTTTGCGCTATTTTGGGCGCAATGATAGAGAAAAAAAATTAATTGCCGACTATGCCGGCCCGCTCCGGCCGATTCTCGCCTCAGCGCGACGGGCTTTGCATGGGGATTGGCCGTGGTCGAAAAGTAGAGACGCGAATGTGTCAAAAGCCCTCCACGCTCGAAAAATGTGTCAAAAGGAATTCATGCAAATTTGATTCGATTAAAAAAGCGGGTCATTCCCGCGAAGGCGGGAATCTCCGATCGAAAGTTGGGACGATAGTATAAGCCCTTTGATGCATAAGGATTATACAATCGTATCCGTTTTTCGATCGGAGATTCCCGCCGTCGCGGGAATGACATATTTGGGCAGGCTGAATTGCCTTTTGACACATTTCATTGTTCAGTCGTAAATATCTTTTATGAACGCCCTCTTATATACATTATATATATATATACACACGCAGTGAAGGAGCTTGGAGGGAGGGGGGATTGGGGGGAGGAGAATATACCGGCGGCGAGAAAGCGATGGGGGGTAGATTTCTGGAGACTCGCCGCCGGACTTTATATGCAAGAAAAAAAAACTTGGAGATGTTTCCTTATCCCGGAGGCTTAGTCCAGGTATATTTCTATTACGGGCACCTCAACGTCGGGGCGCTGCACCGGCAGATTCAGGATGACGTCGCCGGCGCCGGAGTTCTCCGTTGTGTGGCTGCCCGGAGTGGTGTTTGTGGTGAAGCGTATCTCGGAGCCGTCGCTCAGCAGCTGTGCGTACTTAATCTTGCCCAGATAGCCGGGGAGGTGCAGCGACTTGAACGGCCACTCGAGTACGTGGATGTAGAGGCGCTTCTTTGTTGCATTGTACGTCAGCAGGCAGTTGGGCGGAGCGACAATGTCGGCAGGAGCCTGAGTGCAGCCGTAGATGGAGCGGCTGTTGAGCTTCATCCATCCGGCCAGGCCGGCCAGGCGATCGTCGGCGCGGCTGTCGAAGGTGCCGCGGGCTGTGGGGCCTACGTTGAGCAGCAGGTTGCCGCCCTTGCTGACGGTTTCAACCAGCATTACGACCAACTGATGGACGCTCTTCCAGGAGTATTCGTCGCGATAGTAGCCCCAGGAGCCTGAGAATGTCTGGCAGGTTTCCCACGGCACCTTTTGGCCGCGAACGCTGGGCCATTCCTTTGGCATGAACTGCTCCGGGGTGACGAAATCCCAGCCCCAGTCGGTATCGTTCAGGTCGAGCCGGTTGTCTACCAGAATCTGCGGCTGGTGCTTGCGTATGAGCTTCAGCAGCTCTTCGGAGCCCCAGTCGGCATGGCCCTTGCCGTTAGCTCCCGGATAGGAGAAGTCGAGGAATAGCTCGTCGATTTGCCCGTATCCTGTGAGCAGCTCCGTGAGCTGAGCCTGCATGTATTTGCGATAGCGGCTCATGTCGCGGCCTTCGTTGAGGGCGGCCACTTTTTCAGGGCCTTCGTTCCATTGCGGATGGTTGCGGTCGACGGGGAAATCCGGATGGTGCCAGTCGATGAGCGAGTAGTAAAATCCTACGCGGATGCCTTCGGCGCGGAAGGCTTCGACCAGCGGAGCTATCAGATCCTTGCCGTAGGGCGTGTTCGTAACCTTGTAGTCGGTGGCTTTGCTGTCCCACAGGCAGAAGCCGTCGTGGTGCTTGGTGGTTACAACAACGTACTTCATGCCGGCGGCCCGCGCCTTGGCGGCCCATTCCTTGGGATTGTAGAGGTCGGGGTCGAAATGGTCGAAGTACTTCTGATAGCTTTCGTTCGTATGCCGCTCGTTGCGCTTAACCCACTCATGCCTTGCGGGCAGGGCGTATATGCCCCAGTGTATGAACATGCCGAAGCGGTCGTGCGTCCACCAGGCCATGCGGGCTTCCTTCGCAGCCGGAGTTTCGGCCGCCCATGCAGGCGTTTGCTGTGCGGAGGCTTTCCCGCCGGCCAGTGCGAAAAGGATAATCAGTAAGAAGAAATGTCTGTAATTCATAAAGCTTTTAATTTATAGAGTTGAACGTATGCCGTATTGATTTTATGTGCAGCAGCTGTCTCTAAACTCGCAGTCTTCAGGCTCGTTTTCTATTTCGAGAGTACAATGCCTGATGTTCAGCCCGAGCAGCCTGCCCTTCACTTCCTGTTTCAGGCGGGCAATGTCGGCCGCTCCAAGCGCAGGTTTCACCACCAAATGGGCGGAGAGGATGATATACTCGCCGTCCATGCTCCACAGATGCAAATCGTGAATGCCGGCCAGGCCTTCCACCTCCATCACCGCCGCCTCAACATCCGCCTGCGAAGGAGTGGAGGGAGCGCCCTGGAGTATCACCCTGAAGAGCTGCCTGAGGTTTCTGTATATATTAAAAAGGATATAAGCGGATATGGCCAGCGACATCAGCGGGTCGAGCACCGGCACGTCAACGAACATCATCACCGCACTGCCGGCCAGCACGGCCACCCATCCCAGCACGTCTTCCAGCAGATGCAGGCCGACCGTACGCTCGTTGAGCGACTTGCCCCGCCTCAGCCTCAGCATGGCCAGCCCGTTGATGAGCACACCGAAAAGGGCAAGGATGAACATACCGCGAGCATCGGCTTCCTCCGGCCGTATCACCCGCCTGAGGCTCTCAACAATCACCAGCAGCGAGCCCGCAAAGAGCACCACAGTGTTGATCATCGCTCCAACCAGCGAGAAACGCCGGTAGCCATACGAATAGCGCTCATCCCTTCCGCGCTTCGATACCCGCTGAAAATACCATGCAAAGGCCAGCGAAAGGCTGTCGCCTAGGTCGTGAACAGCGTCCGACAGTATGGCTACACTGTTGGTAATGAAGCCGCCTGCTATCTCGATTACGGCAAACAGCAGATTGAGCAGGAAGGCAAACCTGATGTTGCCCTCGGCCTCGTTATGATGATGATGATGAGAGTGATTATGTTCGTGCAGATGCCCCATGTCCGGTTCTTTCAATTTGGTATGATTTACGGCAAAGATAATCCAAAGAGATTAAAATCAAAACGGGCCGCCCCCTCGCGGCATGTCGACAGGCCGAAATTCTTTGGGGCGGGGTATCGCCAAATGGCAAGCGGCTTAAAAAAATCCCGGCAAACCGTCGCTATGTGGCAACAGTCTGAAAAAAATCCCGGCAAACCGTCTCCATGTGGAAACGGCCGGATCTTTTTTTGGGCAAACCGTCTCCACGCGGCAACAGTCTAAAATTTTATTTTTCAGACTTCCCCCGGATGGCGATTGGAAAAAATTTTATTTTTTAGGCTTTTGCCAAGCGGCAATTCTCTAAAATTTTATTTTTCAAGCTTTTGCCGGATGAAGATTCTCTAAAATTTTATTTTTCAGGCTTTTGCCAAGTGAAGATTTGATGAAAAAAAAAATTTCAGGCTTTTGCCGAATGGAGATTTGATGAAAAAAAAATTTTTCAGGCTTTTGCCAAGTGGAAACCGGGCAAAAAATTGTTTTTCAGACTGTTGCCGAATGGCAACGAGCTCAGCCTTTTTACACATGGCCGTCGCCAAACGGAAAATCGCATATTTTTTTTTCAGGAGACAATCTTAGTTGCATTGCAGTTCAAAATAAGATTGTATATTTGCGGGCATCAATCACGCAATAAAAAATATCAGGAATGAAAAAGTTTGTATCTCTGTCATTTAAATCTTTGCTGAAAAAGCTCTTCGTAGGCGAGCATTTCACTTTTTACGAAAGCAGCATCATAGCCCCACTACTGTCTATTATAGCCGGACTTCCTTCGCTGGGAGGCATCTTCAGCGCATTGCAAGCGGTCTTTGCCAAGGAAGACCAGCTCTATAAACTAAGCCTGGCGGCTTTTCAAACACAGGAAATTCACCTCATGCACGAAAAACGTCTCTCGTATTTTTACTTCTTCAGAGAGTGCGTACACATTATTAAATACGATAACGACCCCGCACTGGCCTACGCCATTGCCAAGCTGGAGTTTCTGCTTAACACATACGTCAACCTTCCGAACGAAAATTATTACGACCAGACGGGGGCGATGACCAATTTTCTGCAGGATTGCGGAACGGGCGACAACCTTGCCGCCATTCAGTTGCTCACGGCAACCCAGCTGTTTAACCTCACGCAGGTCGTAGCCAAAGGAAAAGCGGCTAACGATACCTTCAAAGTACTGTATGAAGCACGTGCGGTCGACAAGGAGCACGTTTCACAAATCGGAAAACTGTCGGAAGTACGCTTCGACGTCGACAGCGTTTTCGACGCTTTTGTAGACGCCGTCAACGTGGCCTGGACCTCAAACGAAATAGGCGCCAAAGACCCCGCCGTACACAACAAACTGCTTGAAGTACGCGAAGTTATCAACGCCGGCATCCATCAGGCCGAGCTCACACTCGCCCGCCGCAGCCGCCACAAAATCAAGGATGACAACAACACCGACGACGGCACCCAGACCCCGATAACCCCTCCGACCCCTCCCCCTCCGGGAACCCAGCAGCCGAACACCGACCGTCCGGACGCTTCGCAAACCACCCAGAATCCAACCGACGAGCCCCACCACCTCGACCCCAACGAACATCCCGCCATGGGCGAACGAAAGGCCGACGAGCAAAAGAAAGAAGACGAGAAGAAAAAAGACGAGGAAAAGAAATAAACAATGTGTACAATAGGTTTATGAATAATGTAGGGGTCGAATATTTTCGACCCTTATTTTTTTTGGGGGGTCGTGCGTGTGTGTAGAGACGCGATTAATCGCGTCTCTACATTTTAAACCCTGCCTGCCCAAATATGTCATTCCCGCGAAGGCGGGAATGACATATTATTCGAGCGTGAAGGGTTTTTGACAAGGCCCCACGACCTGTTTTGGGCGGGCTGAATTACCTTTTGACACATTCAGCTCCTTTTTTTTTGGGGGGTCGTGCGTGTGTAGAGACGCGATGCATCGCGTCTCTACGGGGTGGTGCATGGCAGGCGATGCATCAAAGGATGCAGGAGGCCCGTAGGGGTTCAAAAAGTAGTTCCCGCCTGCCCAAATATGTCATTCCCGCGAAGGCGGGAATCTCCGATCGAAAAACGGTTACTATTGTAGTTGTATCATATAAAACAACACATACAATCGTCCCAGCTATCGATCGGAGATTCCCGCCTTCGCGGGAATGACCCATTGTTCGAGCGTGGAGGGCTTTTGACACATTTCCCTATTTTTTTTGGGGGGCCGTGCGTTTGTAGAGACGCGATTAATCGAGGGCACTGAAAAAGTCGCCTTAAGATGGGCTGTTAGGATACCTTCCAATAAAAGTAGGATTGCAAAGAGCTTGGTGTGCCTTTTCTTTGCAATCCTATTTTTATAATATAATCC
>JAITGS010000007.1 GCA_031280435.1 Tannerellaceae bacterium
AGGCCGAATGTGTCAAAAGGTAATTCAGCCTGTCCAAATATGTCATTCCCGCGAAGGCGGGAATCTCCGATCGATAGTTGGGACGATAGTACTGTTTGTTTTATATGATACAACTACAAGCGTAACCGTCTTTCGATCGGAGATTCCCGCCTTCGCGGGAATGACATGTTTTTCAGGCGTGAATGATTTTTGAACAACGCCTGTTTGGGCGGCCGAATAGCCTCGGATGCATCTCCCGTCATGTCCTACCCCGTAGAGACGCGATGCATCGCGTCTCTACCACACACAACGGCCCCCAAAAAATAAGGGTCGAAAATATTCGACCCCTACATCATTAAACCTGTTGTGCACATTGTCTATTTCTTTTCCTCGTCTTTTTTCTTCTCGTCTTCTTTTTTCTTTTGTTCGTCGGCCTTTCGCTCGCCCATGGCGGGATGTTCGTTGGGGTCGAGGTGATGCGGCTCGTCGGTTGGATTCTGGGTGGTTTGCGAAGCGTCGGGGCGGTCGGTGTTGGGCGTCTGGGTTCCCGGAGGTGGAGGTGTCGGAGGTGTTGTCGGGGTTTGGGTTCCGCCGTCCTCTTTGTCGTCTTCTTTCACCTTGTGATGTCCGCGGCGGGCGAGGTTGAGTTCTGTCTGGTGGATGGCGGCGGCGATGTGCTCTTTTACTTCGATGAGCTTGGCGCGCAGAGCAGGATCGCCGGCGCCCATTTCGTTGGCCGTCCATGTGTAGTTTATGGCGTCTACAAGGGTCGAGAAGGCATTGTCGACTTCAATGCGGATTTCGGCAAGCTTACCCATTTCGGCAATCTGCTCCTTACTGAAGGAACGTTCATTATAAAGAGCCTCGAACTCTGTTTCCGCCGTTTTTATTTTGTCGACAACCTCCGTCAGTCCAAGCAGTTGTATGGACGGCTGGTATGCCGGTTTTTCGCAGTCCTGCAAAAAATTTATCATCATTCCGCTAATCTCGGTGTAGTTCCCATAAATAAGCGACTTGTAGGTGTTATGCAGAAATTCAAGCTTTTCAATGGCTTCCTGTATGTTGGCAGCAAGATTCTCATACTTTAAAATGTCGATTAAGCCCCATATATGTGTAAAATAGGCGCAGCGTTTTCCGTTCAGGATGCGAAGTTTCGACGTCAGCATTGATGCCTGACTGAGTTTGTAGAGTGCATCTTCTCTGTCGAAAACCGTTTTCAGTGCATTAAACATTCCGCTCAGTTGCGGCAGGGAGTTCATAAGAGTGAGAAGCACACTTATGATGGCGCTGTCATAAAAGAAGTAGTGCTCGGCGATGTGGAGCTTCTTTAACAATGTTTTGAAAGAAATCGGAATAAACTTCTGCATAAAATTTGGATATTAAATTATTGTAATGCGGCAAATATATGGACTGTTTTTTTATTTACCAAAACTACTTTAGCAAGATTCCCCGAAGCAGAAAAAACGGCGCTTTCGCGTGGCATTTTCTTGCGCAGACCTTCGGAGAAAAATGCGACGTCGCATTTTCTTGCGCAGAGCTTCGGACGAAAACAGCCATGCAGTATTTTCTTGCGCAGGCCTTCGGACGAAAAATGCCATGCGATATTTTCTTGCGCAGACCTTCGGACGAAAACAGCCATGCAGTATTTTCTTGCGCAGAGCTTCGGACGAAAAAAGCCATGCAGTATTTTCTTGCGCAGAGCTTCGGACGAAAAATGCCATGCGGTAGCGGCTCGCGCAGGCCTTCGGAGAAAAATGCCATGCGGCATCGGCTTGCGAATGGGATCCGTAGAGAAAATGCGAGGTCGCAGCGGCTCCGGCGTAATCCGTAGAGAAAATGCGACGTCGCAGCGGCTTGCGGGGAATCCTTTTTAAATGCCTTTGCGATGCCTTTGGGGCGGGCAGGCAAAAGGATGCGAAACTTTTTCATACATTTGCGCAGCAAAAATTAAATGAGTATTAATTTAAATCTTTAAAAACATGGGATTACTCGGAACTGTCGGAGACCGGCTCTCCAAACTGCCTGCAAAACGGCCGGAGGCCCTTACCGCAAGGCAATGAAAACGGTTCCCCTACTTTTTAGACTTATTCAGGATAATCAATGATTGAACAGGACAGGATTATAAAGATCAACATAGAAGAAGAAATGAAGTCGGCCTACATTGACTACTCAATGTCGGTAATCGTTTCGAGGGCGCTGCCCGACGTGAGGGACGGCTTCAAGCCGGTTCATCGCCGTATACTTTACGGGATGAACGAGCTCGGCAGTACGTCTGATAAGCCTTATAAGAAATCGGCCAGGATTGTGGGAGATGTGCTGGGAAAGTATCATCCTCACGGAGATACGGCGGTATATTTCTCTATGGTGAGGATGGCCCAGGTGTGGTCGCTGCGCTATCCGCTGGTCGACGGGCAGGGTAACTTCGGCTCCGTCGACGGCGATATGCCTGCGGCGATGCGATACACCGAGGCCCGCCTCAGCAAGCTGGCCGAGGAGATGCTCAGGGATATTGACAAGGAAACGGTGGACTTTCAGTTCAACTTTGACGATACGCTGCGCGAGCCGACGGTGCTCCCTACGCGCATCCCCAACCTCCTGATCAACGGCGCTTCGGGCATTGCGGTGGGAATGGCTACCAATATGCCGCCGCACAACATAGTGGAGACGCTCGACGGCTGCATTGCCTACATCGACAGCCGCGGAGAAATTGACGTGGCCGGACTGATGCACTACGTGAAGGCCCCCGACTTCCCTACCGGAGCTACCATCTACGGCTATGCCGGCGTGAAGGAAGCTTTTGAAACCGGACGCGGGCGTATTATCATGCGCGGCAAGGCCGAAATAGAGGTGGAAAACAATCATGAGAAGATAATAATCAGCGAGATTCCTTATTTAGTCAATAAGGCCGAACTGATAAAATACATATCCGAGCTTGTGAACGAGAAGCGGCTCGAAGGCATCTCCTACGTGAACGACGAATCGGACCGTCAGGGCATGCGCATAGTGGTAGAAGTGAAGCGCGACGCCAATGCGGGCGTTGTTCTCAATAAGCTGTACAAGCTGACGGCGCTGCAATCCTCGTTCAGCGTCAACAATATCGCTTTGGTCAACGGGCGCCCGCGGCAGCTTAATCTGAAGGATTTGATAAAGGCTTTTGTGGATCACCGCAAGGAGGTGGTAACGCGCCGCACGCGCTACGAGCTGCGCAAGGCCGAAGAGCGGGCGCACATTCTGGAGGGCCTCATCATCGCTTCGGATCATATAGATGAGGTGATAGCCATCATTCGCGCGTCCAAAAGTCCGCAGGAGGCGATCGTGAACCTTATAGAGCGCTTCTCGCTGAGCGAGATTCAGGCGCGCGCCATAGTTGAGATGCGCCTCCGCCAGCTCACCGGCCTTGAGCAGGACAAGCTCCGCGCCGAGTACGACGAGATAACGCAGCTCATTGCCCGGCTGAGGGAAATCCTTGACAATCCGGATCTGCTGATGAAAGTTATCAAAGACGAGCTGCTCGAAATAAAGGAAAAGTACGGCGACCGGCGGCGCACCGAAATAGTGTATGCATCCGAGGAGCTCAACCCGGAAGACTTCTATGCCGACGACGAGATGATTATCACCATCTCTCATAAGGGATACATAAAGCGCACGCCGCTGAGCGAATTTCATGCTCAGGCCCGCGGCGGCGTAGGAGCCAAAGGCTCGGAAACCCGCGAGGAAGACTTCGTGGAGTACATCTATCCCGCATCCATGCACGCCACGCTGCTCATCTTCACCGCCAAGGGCAAATGCTACTGGCTGAAGGTTTACGAAATACCGGAAGGAGCCAAGAACGCCAAGGGACGCGCCATACAGAACCTGCTCAACATTGAGCCGGACGACAAGGTCAACGCCTTCATCCGCGTGAAGCAGCTCCGCTCCGACGTAGACTTTCTCAAAACACACTACCTGCTCTTCTGCACCCGACGGGGATACATCAAGAAAACCCTGCTGGAATCATACTCGCGGCCGAGGCAGAACGGCGTGAACGCAATCACCCTCCGCGACGACGACGGACTGATAGACGTGCGCCTCACCAACGGCAACAACGAAGTCATCATAGCCAACCGCAACGGACGCGCAATACGCTTCAACGAAAGCGCCGTGCGAGTGATGGGACGCACGGCCTCCGGAGTGAGAGGCATGACGCTCGACGAGGAATCGGCCGACGAAGTAGTAGGCATGATATGCATAAAAAACAAGGCAGAGGAAAGCATACTGGTGGTATCCGAAAGAGGATACGGCAAGCGCTCGCACATAGACGACTACCGCATCACCAACCGGGGAGGCAAAGGCGTCAAAACCATCAACATCACCGATAAGACGGGTAAGCTCGTTGCCATCAAGAACGTAATAGAAGGCAACGACATCATGATAATCAACAAATCGGGAATAACGATACGCATGAGCGTCCTCAACATAAGCCTCATCGGACGAACCGCGCAGGGCGTTCGGCTCATCAACCTCGAAAAGCGGCACGACGAAATAGCATCCGTATGCAAAGTCCTCTCCGAAGACGACGAAAAGAATGCAGAAGAAAAGGCGCAGTCCGAAGCTCTCAACAGAAGCATCAATGCCGACCGCAACGAAACGGAAGACGACTTCTACCGCTCAATAGAAGATATTGACGACGAGGACGAGGACGAGGACGAGGACATCGACAACGATACCGAAGCCGACGACATTCAGGACGAAGAAGAACAAGAATAATAACTCAAAACAAAGTATTAATATCAAAAATCATTTACAATGAAACGACTACTGTTTATTATCGTATTATGCACCGCCGTAACGGCCGCCTTCGCACAAAAAAAAGCAGTCAGCGAAGCACAGAGCATAGCCAAAAGCACCAATGCCAACTTCAATGAAGCCCGCGAACTCATCAAAGGAGCATTGGCCAACGCAGAAACAAAGGACGACCCAAAGTCGTGGTACGTGGCAGGATACATCGAAGACCAGCAATTCAGCGCCGAGCGTATGAAGCAGCTGCTGGGCCAGCAGCCTAACGAAGCGGTTATGTACAGCGCACTACTCAACGTGCTGCCCTTCTTCGAGAAATCCTACGAACTCGACCAGCTACCGGATGCCAAAGGGAAAGTAAAGCCTAAGCATACCAAAGACATCAAAGGAATACTCGGAGCCGATCACATCTACTACATCAACGCAGGCGCTTTCTACTTCAACGAGAGGAACTATCAGAAGGCCTACGAGAGCTTCGACCAGTACGTGCAAATCGCCAACCATGCAATGTTCGCCGGCGAGAAAACGGCAGCCAGAGACTCCAACTTTATGCTCGCGCAATACTATGCCGCAGTGGCCGCCGCACAGCTCAACAATCACGATCTTGCCATAGCAGCCCTCAAGCGCGCCTCGGGAACCGACTATAATACCAACGAAGTCTACCAATACCTCTTCGGCGAGTATCAGGCCCTGCAAGACACCGTCAACATGGAGAAGACCCTCGAAGAAGGCCTCGCCAAGCTGCCCAGCGAGCAGTTCTTCCTCCTCAACCTCATCAACATTTATATATATACCAACAGGCTCGACCAGGCTATCGACTTCCTGAACAAAGCCATCGCTCAAACGCCCGACAACGCCAACCTGTTCAACGTGCTGGGGATAGTGTACGAGCAAAGCAAGGATGAGGAGCGCGCAATGAGCAACTTCTCTAAGGCCCTCTCGATCGAACCCGACAATGCCGACATACAAGGCAACATGGGCCGCATCTACTTCAACAGAGCCTTCAACAAGCAGAACGAAGCCAACGCCATCAGCGACAACAAAGTGTATCAGGAGGAAGTGCAGAAAGCAAAAGACCTGTTCCGCCAGGCGCTGCCTTTCTACGAAAAAGCTCATAAGCTAAAGCCCGAAGAACGGGAATACATGGTTGCCCTGCGCGGGATATATTACAACCTCAACATGAGCGACGAACTCACCGCCATAGAGGCAAAAATGGGACTGTGATTTAGCGGAGACATACAGCAGAGATAAAAGAATGAAGAAGGCTGCCGGACAAGTAATACGTTCGGCAGCCTTTTCATTTGGTGGTGATAACTATAAATTGTTAACTTTGCTCCATTAATGATTAAATATTACGAAAGATGAAACGAAGTATTATTATTTTAATGACCGTCCTGTTAACAACATTGATGGTAAACGCACAGGATGCTGCGGCTCCTGCAGCCGTTATAGTAGCAGAAGAAGAGGTATTTGACTTTAAGGACATCAAAGAAGTTGAAGGTACGGTGACGCATACGTTCGTTGTACAGAACACCGGCGATGCTCCGTTGGTTATCACTAAGGTATTGCCCACCTGCGGTTGTACTTCGCCCGATTGGACGAAAGACCCTATTGCAAAAGGAGGCAAAGGCGAAATCAAAGTAACATTCGATCCTAACGGACGTCCGGGGCCCTTCAACAAAACCGTAAACGTGTTCAGCAACGGCAAGCGCGGAGCCTTGGTTCTGATCATTAAAGGCAACGTTACTTAGTGTCGCGAGGCAGGCCACCAAGATGTCGTACATAAGGCCTCTCATCGCCGCTTCCGTTTTGATTGCACTTATTTCCGCACAGGGCCGGGCCCAGAGAAAAGCGGAGATAAGTGCAATTTCATATACATACGATTTCGGCATCATACCCGAAACCGACGAGGGAGCAGCTCATACTTTCCGAATCACCAACACCGGCACGGCCGCATTGGTCGTAGGCAACGTATCGGCCTCATGCGGATGCACGCTACCGGAATGGACCAAGGCTCCGATAGAGCCCGGCGATACGGGCGAAGTGCGCGTGAGCTATCTGTCGAAAGGCCGACCGGGACCTTTCTATAAGAGCGTGATTGTTCACAGCAATGCCGCGAGGGGTCGTCTTACATTATATATAAAGGGTACGGTGGCCGGACGGAAGCCCGAACAGCCGGCTATTGTATACGCCTATCGGGCAGGCGACCTCAGGCTCGATACCAAAATCATGTCATACAACAGGCTCTATCCGGGCGATAAGGCCGAAGGAACAATCCATATCAAAAACGAAGGCAGCGAGGCGCTGAGCATTGCAGCC
The DNA here is from genome assembly GCA_031280435.1 of Tannerellaceae bacterium. Classification (GTDB taxonomy): domain Bacteria; phylum Bacteroidota; class Bacteroidia; order Bacteroidales; family Tannerellaceae; genus DFXE01. The sequence goes on from JAITGS010000007.1 coordinate 7,075, forward strand.
GAAAAAATACCGGCGCACCTCTCCGTTGAATGTAATCCTCCGGAGCTTAAAGCCGGAGAAGCAGGCGAGCTATCCTTGCTGTTCCACACCGACGTCGTCAAACAAATGGGGCGCATAGACGCCGGCTTCCATCTGAAGATAACGTCCAAAGGAGGCGGGCAGCCAACCGACTGTCCGATCAGCGTTAAAGCTAACATCATCGACAACTTCAGCGAGCTGTCGGCAGCCGCAAAGGCCAAAGCCCCCGTAGCCGAATATTCGCGCAGCGGCATAGACTTCGGCAAGCTCGCCGAGAAAGGCGGCAGCTTCATCCCATTCATGGGAGGAGGCAACGAATCGGAAAGCCTCAAGATCAGCAACAAAGGGAAGTCCACCTTAATTATATACTCCATCTCCTGCGATAACAGCGATGCCGTGACGGTGTCCGGCGGCAAGCGCGAAATCAAGCCCGGAGCCTCGGCCGCATACAAGATCGTTATACATCCCAAAGCCATCAAAGCCGGCTTCGAGGCATTCGTTCATGTAGTATCGAACGACCCCGGCGCGCCCGTCAAGATGATTAAAGTCACAGCCGAAAAATAAGAGCCATTATGCATCACCCCGAAAACGACGAACAGTACAAAGGCCTGAAGGTTAACAAAGGCGTAGCCCATGCCCCCACCGTCAACCCCTACCTGAAGCGACGGCCGCAGGCGCAGTCATACTCGCCGGCCGAGCTCACGGAAGGCATACTCTGCGGCAACATCACCATGCTCAGCCGGGCCGTCACCTTGGTGGAAAGCGCCAGAGAGGAACATCAGCAGATTGCCCGGCAAGTGATAGAGCAATGCCTGCCGCACGCGGGCAAGTCGGTCAGGATAGGCATCACCGGCGTTCCCGGAGCAGGCAAAAGCACCTCCATCGACTCGCTCGGAATGTATCGCACGGAGCGCGGGCACAAGCTCGCCGTACTGGCCATCGACCCCAGCAGCGAGCGCTCCAAAGGCAGCATACTTGGCGACAAAACACGCATGGCCGACCTGGCTCGGCATCCGAGCGCCTTCATACGCCCTTCGCCCGCAGCAGGATCGCTGGGCGGAGTGGCCCGCAAAACCAGGGAGACCATAGTGCTCTGCGAGGCAGCCGGATTCGATACCATCTTCGTTGAAACCGTAGGAGTGGGCCAGAGCGAAACGGCCGTACACTCCATGGTCGACTTCTTCCTGCTCATCCAGCTCGCCGGCACGGGCGACGAGCTCCAGGGCATCAAGCGCGGCATCATGGAAATGGCCGACGGCATAGTCATCAACAAAGCCGACGGCGATAACATCCTCAAGGCCCGGATGGCAGCATCGCAGTTCCGCAGCGCCCTCAGCCTCTTCCCCCCGTCCGAATCGGGCTGGAAGCCGACGGTCATGACCTATTCGGGATACTACAAAACCGGCATCGCCGAGATTTGGCAGATGCTCGACGATTACATGCGCTTCGCCCTGGGGAACGGCTACTTCGCCGCAAGGCGCAGCCGGCAGGCCAAATACTGGATGTACGAAAGCATAGGCGAAGCCCTCCGCAGCTCCTTCTATCATCATCCCGCCGTTGCCGCAGCCCTGCCCGACATAGAGCGGCAGGCGCTCAACAGCTCAATCACTCCCTTCGACGCCGCCAAGCGGCTCATGGATCTCTTTCTCGGCATCTGATGATGCTTTGCCGAGCCGCCTTTCCGCAGGCGAAAAGTGCAGGCAAAGCCACAGAGCCAAATCTCCACTGTGGAAATTAGCCCTTCAACATTTCCGCCGGCTCCCCACTGTGGTGAGACCTCCGCGCTGGCAGCGGGAAGCTTTCCGCAAATGTGGAAGCCGCCAAAAAGTCGTCGGAGGACAATTTCTAGCCTGGAAATCCTCCCAAATCGAAAAAAACGGCAGTCTCCACAAGTGTAGAGAGCTCCAAATCGGCAAAAACTGGGGTTCCCACAGCTGTGAAGCCGGAAAACCGGGAAATTTGTAAAGCTCTCCACTGTGGAGAGAGCTCCCTGCTAGCAACGGGGCGGTTTCCGCAAATGCGGAGAGCTCCGTGTTGACATCGGGGACGTCTCCGCAAATGTGGAAACCTTCCTGCTGACAACACGGCAGTCTCCACATTTGTGGAAAGCTTCCTGCTGACAACGGGGCCGTCTCCACAAGCGTGGAGAGCTTCCCGCTGACAACGGGACGGTCTCCGCAAATGTGGAAAGCTTCGCAATAATCCTGCGCGGAGAATGACTGAACCGACAGTCATCCCCGCCAAACAAATCGGGGCATGCCCAAACAGGAGGCCCGTAGGGGTCGAATATTTTCGACCCTAATCCCATCGAGGCCATTTGATGTTGAAATTGCATCAATGAAACCGCCGCAAAGGCATTGGAGGGCGGTTTTATTCGGGTCGAAAATATTCGACCCCTACGGGCCTCCTGCATCCGTTTGATGCATCGCCTGCAAGGGCCAGGCCCCGTAGAGACGCGATTAATCGCGTCTCTACAAACAACGCACAACGCCCCGCATCGCCCCCGGCCGCGCATGTTATTTTTTTTGCGGGAATCCTGCCCAAACAGGTCATGTCCAAAATGTAGAGACGCGATTAATCGCGTCTCTACGGGGTAGGGCATGGCAGACGTTGCATCCGAGGCCATTCGCCCACCCAAACAGGAGGCCCGTAGGGGTCGAATATTTTCGACCCGATCACGCCGGGTTGTATTTTGGGGATGCAGGCCTGGGTGCGATGTCCGCCGGCTCGGATGATAAAGGCGCGCAGTTGGCGGGCAAATCCCTATATTTGCTTCACAATAAATCTCCATACTAAAAGAAAAAATCAGATGTCATCACAATTCTATTTCACAATCCTGATAGCTCTCGCAACGCTATCCGCATGCAGCAACGAATCCGGCCGGGAGCGCTCGCTGATGCGCATGGAGGCCGTCGACTTCTCGCAGGTGAGCGTCGACGACGACTTCTGGGGCCCGCGATTGCAGCGGCACGCCTCCACAACGCTGGCCGTATGCATAGACCAGATAGAGAATCAAACCGGACGCATACGCAACTTCGAGCTCGCCGCACTCGGCCGCGGCGAACATTCGGGCATCTTCTTCGACGACTCCGACGTGTACAAAGCCCTCGAAGGCATTGCCTATTCGCTCATCAACCATCCCGACAGCGCCCTCGAACGCAAAGCCGACGAATGGATAGACAAGATGGCCGCATCACAGCAGCCCGACGGATACATCAACACCTACTACGTCCTCACCGGCCTCGAAAACCGATGGACAAACATGGACAAGCACGAGATGTACTGCGCCGGACACATGATTGAGGCAGCCGTGGCATACCTTCAGGCTACCGGCAAGCGCAAGCTGCTCGACGTATCCATACGCATGGCCGACCACATGATGGACACCTTCGGCCCCGGCAAGCGGCACTGGGTGCCGGGCCACGAGGAGATTGAGCTCGCACTCGTGAAGCTCAGCCAAGCCACCGGGCAAACCAAGTACCTCGACATGGCCGAATGGCTGCTCAACGAACGCGGCCACGGGCACGGCTCCAAGGGAGGAGATGGGCTATGGGACCCGGCATACTATCAGGACGACCGCCCCGTGCGCGAGATGACCGACATCGCCGGACACGCCGTGCGATGCATGTACCTCTACTGCGGAATGGCCGACGTGGCTGCCATGAAGCGCGACAGTGGATACATAGCCGCACTGCATCGCCTCTGGGACGACGTGGCCCTGCGCAACATGTATATCACCGGAGGCATAGGCTCCTCCAGGCACAACGAAGGCTTCACCGAGGACTACGACCTGCCTAACCGCGAGGCATACTGCGAAACCTGCGCCTCCGTAGGCATGGTGATGTGGAACGCCCGCATGAACCGCCTGACGGGCGACGGCAAATACATAGACGTGCTCGAGCGGGCCATGTACAACGGAGCCCTGGCGGGAATATCGCTCGAGGGCAACCGCTTCTTCTACGTCAATCCGCTGGAATCCGACGGGCATCACCACCGCCAGGAATGGTACGGATGCGCCTGCTGCCCCAGCCAGGCGTCGCGCTTCCTCCCATCCGTAGGGGGATATGTATACGGCACATCGGAGGATGCCCTGTGGGTGCATCTATATATGGGAAATACGGCCGAGATAAACGCAGGCGGCCGCAGCCTCCGCTTGCGGCAGAGCACGCGCTATCCATGGGACGGCGACGTGGAGATAGAGATATTGTCCGTCTCCTCCGCCATGCCGGGGGAAATCCGCCTGCGCATACCGCAGTGGTGCCGCTCGTGGACAGTGGAAGTCAACGGCCGGCGGCTCTCTCCCCCGGTAGACAAGGGCTATGCGGTAATAACAGGCCTCCGGCAGGCAGCCGACCGCATCCGCCTGCACATGGACATGCCCGTAGAGGTGATAGCAGCCGATCCGCGCGTGAAAGCCAACCTCGGCAAGCGCGCCCTTCAGCGCGGCCCGCTGGTGTACTGCGCCGAGGAGATCGACAATCCCGGCGGACGCAGCAGCACCCTACTGTCTGCCTCCGATAGCTTCGAGACCCTTTTTGCCGACAGCATACTCGGCGGCATCAATCTGATCCGAACCGCATCGGGCCCGGAGCCCGCCACCTTCATCCCCTACTATGCATGGGACAACCGCAGGGCCGGATGGATGCAGGTATGGCAAACATTCAGCGAGGACAGGTGAGTCGCTACTTCATCAAGCTCTCGTACGACGGAGCGGCCTACTGCGGCTGGCAGCGCCAGCCAAACGGCATAGCCGTGCAGCAAAAGGTGGAAGAGGCCCTTGCGACCATCCTCCGCATCCCCGTTCCCATAGTTGGCGCAGGACGTACGGACGCCGGAGTGCATGCCCGCATGATGACGGCCCACTTCGACGCCTCCCTGACGGCCGACGGCCTCGACAGCCTCTCCGACCGCCTCAACGGACTGCTGCCGGCCGACATAGCCGTCGGCGGCATAGTTCCCGTACGGCCCGAGGCTCATGCCCGCTTCAGCGCAACCGGACGCACGTATTACTATTATGTGTCGCTTGCCAAATCGCCCTTCGACCGCAACTATGCCTGCCGGCTGCCGGGCGCCGTCGACTTCGATGCCATGAACGACGCAGCGGCCGTACTGCCCTCCTGTTCCGACTTCACCAGCTTCAGCAAGCTGCATACAGACGTTCGCACCAACAACTGCCGCATCTCCTCCGCCGCATGGACAAGTCAGGGACAGGGCATCTGGCAGTTCTCCATCACCGCCGACCGCTTCCTGCGCAACATGGTGAGGGCCATAGTGGGAACCCTGCTCATCGTAGGCCGAGGCAAACTCGACGCCGACGGCTTCCGCACAATCATAGAAGCGCGCAACCGCAGCCTTGCAGGCACATCGGCCCCGGCCCACGGCCTTTTCCTGGCGGATATATCCTATCCCGAAGATATTTTCCTGTAATAGATAGGGAATCCCGCAGGTTTGTTTTTGTGAAGGAAGTAAGAGCAAAAGAGCCGTTGAACGCCCGGACGTTCAACGGCTCTTTCCTTACTCCGGCCTTATTTCAGGCGGCTATCATTTATACTCCAGCAAGGCCGTGGCCGAGGTGGCTTTGTCGGCGGCGAATCGTATCCAGCGGGCCTGGAGCGCGGCGGGGAAGCTGAGGGAGCGCTTCTCGCCCGGAGCCACGGTGGAGGCCTCGTACAGCATCCAGTCGCCGTTGCCTGTTGGGTCGAGTTCGAGAGCGAATGTCACCGGCTCGGCAGAGTTGTGCGACAGGGTCAGGCTTTTATTGTCATAGAATCCGAAGAGATAGGGATCCGACTTTTCGCCGGCCTGCACCCGGGTATCGTTCCATGGGCCGCCTTTGCCTACGGGTTTGCCCAGCTTCCAGAGGTCGTCGAGAACGCCTGCCCATACGGCCGCCTTGCCGTCGGAGGATACGATAAGGTGCGGATTGCCGGCCTTGCCGTCGACGGATATGCCCGACATGATCAACATTCCGCGGTAGGATGCATAGTCGTTGATTCGGAAATTGTGCGAGGCTACCGGGCGAATCTTCGCATAGCCGTCGGCGTTTTCGGCCGGCAGCTCGTAGAAGGTTCCGCAGCAGCTGAAGAGGTCGCGCTCGGTGGCAACTTCGCGGCATATACGCACTTCGCCGCTATGCGACAGCCCGGCCAGGGCTTCGTTTGCTACGGGCAGCCGCCAGCGCCTTCCGTCGTCGTCGATGATGAGGGCCGATGCCTTATCTACCTCCACGGCCTGCTTTGGAATGGCGAAGCGGCTGCGGATGAAGTTGGCAGTGGCGGTATCGCTGAGGGGATGCAGCTCGAGGCGGTCGTTCATCTCGTAGTATCCTGTTTCGACGGTTTTCCCGTCTACCACGGAGGAGGCAAGGAATCCGAGGGCGCGCCGGTTGTCGCCAAGGCCGTAGAGCAGCCCGCCGCTGAGGTTGACGGCCGAAGCCGGCGCAAGGCCTTCGAAGATGGGGGCAGGCGTGACAGGCCGTCGGTCGATTTGTGTATAGCCGAAGCTCACGGTGGCAAGGGTGGAGGCGGAGGGCTTTATACGAATCCACTCGCCCGCATCATTGGTGTTGAAGATTATGACTTTGGATGCCGAGGCCGCTACGGTATCCGTTCGGAGCGCCGTCCACCGGTTGTTGCCCATGTCGGTTTCGAAGCTGAATGCGACATCGCGGCCGCCCAGGTTTTTGATCCAGCAGCATCTCTCCTGCCATCCTTTGAAGAGGAAGGGGTCGGAGTATTGCCCGGCTTCCACGCGCTCGTTGGCCCATACGGCGCCCTCGGCCGTGTTGGGGCCAAGCAGGTCGGGCATGTCGAGCGATGTGAACCACAGGTTGGAGTTCGATTGTCCGGGGCCTTCTATGCCTCCCTTGGCTTTGCGCTTGTTGAGGAACTCGCGCTGGGCTGAATCGTCGCAGCCGAACACGAGGCCGTCGTTCCATCTGCTGAAGTCGCCTATAACTTTCAGGTAGGCCGACCGCGGCCGTATGCCTGCCGAGTGCTGCGTGCCGAATCCGGCCGGGAATCGCCAGAACATGCCGTGCATTGTCATCAGATAGTCGGCTTGCCCGTCGGCGCCAATGTCGCGTATCCGTGGCCATTCGGTGTTCCATCCGTGAGCGCCGTCGTAGCTGTGGCTGGCCTTTGGGAGGCGATAGAAGGCCCAGCCCGTTTGCGGCTCGCGCACGGCAAGCAGTATGGATTTGTGGTCCCATCCGGTTGCCCAGATGGGGTCGGTGTCGGGATTAGGATTCCCGTAGATCCCTCCCGGTCCTGTTACCTCCACGAACTGGTTGCGCCGCACGGTTCGCCAGCTTGTTCCGTCCCATTCCGACAGCGAGCCCGACTGTATGTCGAAGTGCTTGAGGGCATCGGGGCCCGATTCGCCGTTGTTTGAATATACCATCACTCCCTGGCCTGAGTATAGCCCTTTGCCGTGTACGCCGTCGAGCAGGGCCGTAGCCTGATTGCTGTCGGTATCGTTTTCTTTGCGCCGGTCGTTGTTGCCGTCTTTGTAGAGGAGGGCAGGCGTCAGGGTCTTCACGTCCACTTCGTAAAAGCCTTCTTCCATTGTTCCGTAGTAAATCATCTCGGCCGGACTATACAGATGCCGTGCGTTGCCGGTGTGCCGTCCGGGCATTATGTCGTATGGTATGGTTCGCACGTTTCCGCCGGCATCAATAGCATAAGGGCCGATGAAGAGCTGCTTGCTTTCGCGGTGAATCATCCTGTTTGCCGGCGTTCCGCCTATGCTTTCGGAGCAGACGATTTGTTGGAAGTCGGGCGAGATCCTGTACAGCTTGTCGGAGGATCCGAAGGGAAGATGCGGCCCGTAGGTCACCACCCAGAGGCTTCCCGCCCATGGCACCACGGCTCCCGTTCCACATTCGCCTTCATTGTTATAGTATGCCAGATGCGGATAGATTCCGCTGATGCTTGGAGGTGCAGCGCTGTCTTTCCGGGGAGCGTTGCAGGAGAGTAGAGCCCCGCACAGGGCGATAATTACCGATTTTACTAAAGCTTTCATTTGATTTTTGCATTAAGAGATTTTAAACTGCTGTGATAAGAGCCGCAATGTATTAAAAAAGCCCGGTGTCGCGGGCATATCTCCGCTGAGATAAATCCCGAAAGGAAAGTCTTATACTTATAAGGCGATTCCTGCAGGGAGGAACGCATGTTTTTTACAGGACGCTCTGATGCCACTTGGACTATTCCCCCCGGATTTTTTCATGACGGTTTTCACCCGGTGGGTTGTAAAGAGATTGCGTGGAAACAGACAAATGCAACCCATAGAAACCAAAGGCTGATTGTTTGGAGAACGTTTTAATGGACATTTCGGGATACATGTGACCGGATATTTGTAGGGGTTGTTCAAAATGCAAGAGTTTTGTAGGCTATACACAAAAAAAATTACGGGACTGAAACCATTTCAGTCTCGAGCGAATATTCCGCGAAGAACTGAAACCATTTCAGTCCCGTGCGAACGCGTTCGCGAAGAACTGAAACCATTTCGGTCTTGTGCGAACGCGTTCGCGAGAAACTGAAACCATTTCAGTCCCGTGCGAACGTGTTCGCGAGAAACTGAAACCGTTTCGGTCTCCTGCGAATCTGTCCGGCAAACTGAAACTGTTTCAGTCTCCTGCGAATCTGTCGCGGCAACTGAAATTCTTCGCACATCGCCTCCAAAAATATTATGGGTGGCCACAATATTGCCCCGCAAGCCGATAGTCGTATTGTTGCATCTATCCCTAAGCATATACATTAATATACATATATATTACAACGATAGATAAGAATTTGAACCTGATATTGAACGACCCCGTTTTGCGACCTTAATAATTTGGATTCTGTGTCAGATTCTTGTTGATTAGAATATCCTTTGCGGGGATGGGCCAGAGGTATTGCCGGTTTTTGTCGAACGAGCGCTGCGTGATCTTCTTGATGAGGCCTTTGTTGAACATTATAGAGAAGTCGGCAATGCCGTCTTCGTCGATAGGCGGCGTTTCGGGGAAGAACCACAGCCCCGGCTTTACCACTAACTCGCGCAGGGCGGCCGGGTCGAGCATGCCGTAGTTGGGCAGCGTCAGCACTTTCTCGGCTATGCGCCAGCGGATGATGTCCATGTATCTCAAACCTTCGAAGGCAAATTCCATGCGCCGCTCCATTCTGAGGATGCTCCTCAGCTCGGCCTGATTGGTTGTTGTCACGGCCGGATACTTGTCCGTTTCGGCAAGGCTTGCTCCGTAGGCTCTGGCCCTTACCAGGTTTATTGCATCGAGCGCCGATTGGTCGATGTCGTTCGATTCTATCTTGGCTTCGGCGTAAATCAGCAGCAGGTCGGCGTACCTGATTATGATCTTGGCGGGGTCGACCCGCCATCCGTTCTGCAGCCAGGTGTTGTCCACTCCCTTGTTCCACAGCAGGCCGTTGAAGGAAGCGAACTGCGCGTTGCCGCGGCTATCGTTATTGATCTGGGTTCGCCCGGTGCTTAAGTTCATCACCTGAAGGGAATCGGGATGCGGCTCGTACATGAATCCCAGATGCGGTATGCCGAACTCGACGATAGTAGCCGTGCATCGCGGATCTCTGTTCCTGAAAGGATTGTGGGGATCGAACAGAGGCGATTCGTCTATCGGCAGCCCGTCGGTGCACAGGAAGGCGCAGAACAGATCCCAGGAGGGATTCCAGGCTGCCCATCCGCCTGCATTACGCGGGATAACGTCCTGGATTCCGAACGTCAGGCTAAACTCAACCGAGCGCGGCAAAGCAAACACGAACTCGTCCGACTGCTTGGTCGAAGTATAGAAGAGCGAGCGGAAATCGGAGTGCAGCTTATAGGCGCTGAGGTCGATGCAAGCCTTGGCGGAGGCTTTGGCAACGGCATAATCGCCTTCGTACAGAGCCGTGCGCGCTTTCATTGCCAGGGCGGCGCCTTTGGTGATTCGCTGCACCGCATTGCCGTAGGTGAGCGGCAGGTTGTCGGCGGCGAAGTCGAAGTCGGCATATATCTCCGGGAGGATCTGCTTTTTGTCGGTACGTCCGGCCGCAAAAGCATCTTCGAGCTCCAGAGGCTCCGTATAATAAACAACGTCGCCGAAGAAGAAGATCAGGCGGGAGTATTGGCAGGCTCTGATGAAGCGCACCTCGGCCTCATATCGGGTGATGGTTTGCGCAGGGATTTTGTCGGCCGAGCGTCCGAGGTTAGCCAGTATGGTATTGCATCGGGTGACGGCCTTGTAGGTATTGAGCCAGAAGTTGGTGTTGGCCACGCTCCATTCGCTGGTGATGGTTCCGGCGGTTATTTCGTTCATCGTTTCGCGATAGAGCCAGTCGTCGCTCCACGAATCGGCTCCCGAGCCGTTGGCTTGCGTGAGCGGCCAGCAGTAGTCGCGGTAGAGGTCGTTTATAGACATCACTATCTCCGTTTCGGTGGAGTACCAAGTTTCGGTGGAGCCTTCGGCCAGAGGATTCAGATCCATGTCGTGGCAAGCCGTAAGCATGCAGGCAGCTATGAGGATATAAAGCAAATGTTTCATGATCGTATGTTTTTAGAATTGAACAGATACGCCGAACAGAACCGACGTTGTGATTGGATAAGCAGAGGTACCGTTCTCCGGATCCCAGCCGGTTGGATACCGGCTGATGCAGAAGAGGTCGGAGGCGCTGACATAGAGCCTGAGCTGCTGGAGCGTCAGAGCGCTGAGGATGCTCTTGGGGACGGAATATCCCAGCCCCACGTTCTTCAGGCGGAAGTATCTCCCGTTAAACATCCAGAAGTCCGACATGGTGGTGTAGTTACTTGCGTTCGAATAGGTGAGGCGCGGATACTCGGCGGCCAGATTCTGCTCGGCCGTGTTATAGTTGCTGTAATATTTGCCGTCTATGATTGCCGGAACGTTGCCCCAGTTTTCCATGAGCGGGCGAACCATAAGCTCTGCCACGCGCACGTTCTGCTTGCCCACTCCCTGAATGGTGATTCCGAGGTCGAAGTTTTTGTAGTCGAGCTTGATGTTACCTCCGTAGGTATACCGCGGCAATGATCCTCCGAGCAGAACGCGGTCGTATTCGGGAGAGATGCGATTGTCGGGTTCGCCGTTAGCTCCGTCTATGTCCTGATACTTCAGGTCGCCCGGCTTGGTGCTGGCGTTGATAACAGCCGAGTTGGCCACCTCGTCGGCGGTCTGGAAGATGCCCTGCGAGCGGTAGCCGTACCACTCGTCAAACTCGCTGCCCTCAATCTTAATCTTATCACCGAGGAACTCGGTGCCTCCCAGGTCGCCCATGATGGAGCGGAAGTCGGCAACATTGAAGCTGACGGAGTAACCCAGGTCGCCTATGCGGTCGCTCCATCCCAAGTCTATCTCCCAGCCGGTGGTATGCATCTTGCCGGTGTTCTGATCCGGGTTATCGAATCCCATGTACGAAGGAATCTGGAGCGCGAGCAGCATATCCTTAGTCATCTTGCGGTAGTATTCGCCCGAGAAGCGCAGCCGGCTGTCGAGCAGATAGGCATCTACACCTATATTATAGCTCTCGGTCGTTTCCCAGCTGATGTCGCGGATGGCATAGCGAGGCTGAGCGGCTCCCTGCAAGGAGACAACATTGCCGTTCTGAAAGAACAAAGCGTTAGAGAAGGCCATCGTAGCCTGATAGGGATAATTGCCTATGCGCTCGTTGCCAAGCGTTCCCCAGGATGCACGCAGCTTGAGGAATTGCAGCAGCTGATTGTCCCTGAGGAATCCCTCCTCGGTCAGCACCCATCCGAGCGACACCGAGGGGAAGGCTCCCCAGCGATAATCCTTGGCGAAGCGCGACGATGCATCGTACCGCAGGTTGGCCTGCAAGAGGTATTTGCGCTGAAAGTCGTAAATGACACGACCGAAGAAGGACTGCCGGGCATATTCGTAGGCCGAGCCGCTGTTATCGCGCAGCTCCAGAGGCCCGATGTTGAGGTAGGGATAGGAATCCAGCTCGTACTTATCGCGGAAGGCTCCCAGGTCTTCGTTGAACTCGTATCGGTCTTCATATCCGCCCATCAGGTTCAGAGAATGGTCGCCGAAGGACTTCTCATAGTTCACCAGAAACTGAGTCGTCACCTGATAATTATCGTTGCGGCTCTCCCTGAGGTTGGTGGTTTGCCCCCATTGCATGTAGCCGCCCAGCACGGTTGGGTCGTCGGCCGTATACCATGGCACGGCGGTGCGCCACTGCTTGGTTTTGGAGAAGTTAAATACCGGAGCGATGATTCCCGAAATCTTGAGGCCCTCTATCGGAGTGATGTCTATGGCCGCCCTGGCTCCGAGCTGGTTGTAATAGTTGTTGTTGTATCCTCCCTCCTTTATTTGCCCGTATATGTTGGCACCGGTTTTGCCTTCGGCCATTCGTCCGTCGGCCCAGGTCGGAGCGTAAACGGGCGCCGAGATGCGGGCGTAGTAAACCGGGTTCATGCTGGGCTGCTTGTCTATGGTGCGCTTCAGGTTCACGTCGAGCGAAGCCGACAGATACTTGTTGATGCGCAGGTCGTTGTTGAGCCGCGAGGTGATACGCTCGTAAGTCCGCCCCTCGTATATCGCCCCTATGTTATCATAAGCGATAGAAGCCGACGAACGAAGGTTCTTGCTCCCTCCGCTGATTCGGATGATATGACTTTGCCGCGGAGCGTTCGACCTAAACATCAGGTCTTGCCAGTTCGTGATGGGATATTTGTTGGGGTTTTCCTTGTTAAGCTGATAATAATTGTCGATAACGTCTTTAGCATAGGTAGGGTACTCGTTGGCGCCGTTTCCGGCATCGTTCCAGCGCAATTCGTTGGTCATTTGCATGAACCGAACGGCCTCTGCGTAAGCCGGCCTCTGCGTTGGTATTTCCAGGCCGTACTCAAAGTTATATTCAAGGTTAAAACGGTCGGTCGGCGCCCTCTTAGTGGTGATAAGGATAACTCCGGCGGCAGCCTGCGAGCCGTATATAGAGGCCGAGGCCGCATCCTTCAACACCGACATGGTTTCAATATCGTTAGGGTTCACATCATTGATGTTACCCACCTGCATCCCGTCCACAATGATGAGCGGATCGGTATTGCCTATGGTAGTAATACCTCTGACCCTGACCGTAGCCGAGGCGCCCGGCGCATTATTGTCGCGCGTGACCATCACTCCCGGAATCGCGCCCTGCAAAGCTGTCGACACCTGAGTGGTTTTGCGTGAAGCCAGGTCGCTGCCTCCCATAGAGGCCACCGCGCCCGTCAGATCCTTCTTCTTGACAGTTCCGTATCCAATCACAACCACCTCTTCCAGCGATTGCTGATCCTCTTCGAGAACCACATCCATCCTTGCAGCCGCGCGCAGCTCCTTCGTCACGTATCCAACGTACGAAATCCGAAGCATCCTGCCCGATTGCACATTTAAAGAGAACTCGCCGGCAGCATTGGTGATAGCCCCGTTGGTCGTGCCGATTTCCATAACGCTTGCGCCTATAATCTCCAGTCCGCCGGCGTCCGTAACCTTTCCGCTGACCCGGATACTCTGTTGCGCCAAAGCCTCAGGCATGTCTCCACACCAGCAGAGCAAAGCGGCGGCAACAAACAAACAAACTTTAATTGATAATGATTTGCGAGATTTTCCTCGCACAAGAACAACATTTTTCATGTCACTGAATAAATTTAAGATTACAGTAAATAATTATATACAATATTAGTCTCGAGCCAAAATTGTCACAAAATAGGGAGGTTTAAACTGACAATTTCTGTTTGCATTCCTTAACGAATGTCGGATACCGAGTTCTTAAAATTTCGCATGGGATAGTTGCAATTTTAAGCGTGCGCACGCCGGACATTAGAGTGCGCACGCCGGACATTAGAGTGCGCACGCCAGGTTTTAGAGTGCGCACGCCAGGTTTTAGAGTGCGCACGCCAGGTTTTAGAGTGCGCACGCCAGGGTTTAGAGTGCGCACGCCGGACTTTGGAGTGCGCACGCCGGACTTTGGAGTGCGCACGCCAGGGTTTGGAGTGCGCACGCCGGACTTTGGAGTGCGCACGCCAGGCTTTGGAGTGCGCACGCCGGACTTTGGAGTGCGCACGCCGGACATTAGAGTGCGCACGCCAGGCTTTGGAGTGCGCACGCCGAACTTTGGAGTGCGCACGCCGAACTTTGGAGTGCGCACGCCGGACATTAGAGTGCGCACGCCAGGCTTTGGAGTGCGCACGCCAGGCTTTGGAGTGCGCACGCCAGGCTTTGGAGTGCGCACGCCGAACTTTGGAGTGCGCATATAAATTGATATTAGATACCCTACAAAGGCTTGGTGATGCGGATTATAGCAAAAAAGAAGGCTCAACGGCTTGTCGGGAGAGAATTATTGCGGGAGATGAGATATAAAAACATGGAGTTGCCTTGCTTTCTGTTTTTTGAGGTGGCTGTCGTTCTCTTTGGAATATGCCATTTACGCGGCTTGTCGTCTCGAAAAAAAAATATCAGCGCATTGGAAGCTATCCCTTGTTTATTTCACAACAATTTGCATACATTTGCACGCCGGATTGTCAGTTTAAACCTCCATATCTTTCGACAATTTTAGTTCTATACGCACATAGATCATCAATTCTCCCCTCAATATTTTATTGGCAAAATCCATCACATGGAATAGTGAATGTGTCAACAGTATTTTGAACACTTATTCCTTCGGGTTCCTACCTGAATTCGGATTCAAATATTGAACTCTACGGGCTTGCAGAGCCGGCGGAAATTGCTGCCGGCATGCTGTGGACATTCCCGGCTGCAATTATTGGTTATTTTTGTCGTCTCATAAAATTATCAGTATAATGGAAAATCAAAAAGAAACTTACAACGAAGCGGTTGAAAAACTGCGCAGGATTGTGGCCGAGATTGAGCGCGGCGAGCAGGATGTAGACGTTCTGCTGGTGAAGGTTAAGGAGGCCACCAGGCTGATTAAGCTATGCAAGAACAAACTGTTTGAGGTAGACGCCGAGGTGAAGAAAATCCTTCAGGAGCTGGAGGGCTGATGTTGTCTGCGGCAAAAAAGCAGGCAAGGTTCGTGCTGATAACAGCCGGCGGCAGGGGCCTGCGTATGGGGAGCGCAATGCCGAAGCAGTTCGTCGAAATAGGCGGGCGCCCCGTGCTGATGCATACCCTGGCGAAGTTCTACGGCTGCCGGCCGATGGCCGAGATTATTGTTACGCTGCCGGCCGACATGCTTGCGTACTGGGGGGAGCTGTGCCGCCGCTTTGCCTTCGGGATTCCTCACCGGGTGGTTGAGGGCGGCGCAACGCGGTTTCACTCCGTGGCCAATGCGCTCGGAGCGGCGGGCAGCGGGCTGATTGCCGTGCACGACGGGGTGCGCCCCTTTGTATCCGAAGCGGTCATTGAGGCTTGCTTTGCGGCGGCGGAGGAGCATGGAGCGGCGGTTCCGGTAGTGGAGCTGGCGGACTCGCTTCGCGAGCTCACGGATGCGGAGGGCGGGAGCAGGGCTGTCGACCGTAGCCGCTTCGTGCGGGTGCAAACGCCTCAGACCTTCAGGAGCGAACTGCTGAAGGAGGCTTACCGGCAGCCTTATCGCCCGGAGTTTACGGACGAGGCCGCGGCGGTGGAGGCCCTGGGCGCAAGCGTCGTGACGGTGCCGGGCAATGCGGAGAATATCAAGATAACCTCGCCGACAGACCTTCTACTGGCGGAGCTTATACTACAAAAACAATAGCACAGTGAACAGCCTTGCGAAGCGCTCCATCATATATCTGCCCGGAGTAGGGCCCAAAAAGGGCGAGCTGCTGCGGAAGGAGGCGCGGATTGCATCCTATGAGGACTTGCTGTATTATTTCCCCTACAAGTACGTTGACCGCAGTCGTTTCTATAATGTGGCGGAGATTAACGGCGAGATGCCATACATTCAGCTGCGCGGCCGCATACTGTCGTTTGCCTCGGTGGGCGAAGGCCGCAAACGCCGGCTGACGGCCCGCTTCACGGACGGTACGGGCGTGATTGAGCTCGTCTGGTTCCAGGGCGCTGCCTACATCAAGGGCAAGTACAGGGAGGGAGTGAATTATATAGTTTTCGGCAAGCCCTCGGAGTTCGGGCAGTCGTATAACATAGTGCATCCGGAGATTGATCCGGAGGAGAACGCGGCGCAGGTGGCAGCCGGCCTCACACCTTTTTATAATACCTCGGAGAGGATGAAGAAGGCCTACCTTCATTCTCGCGCCATACAGAATCTGCAATACATACTGCTGAACCAGTCCGGATGGACTCCCGCCGAGGTGCTGCCGCCCTACGTCTTGCAGCGCACCCGGATGATAGCGCTGCCCGAAGCCGTGCGGCAGATTCACTTCCCCGAATCGCCGGAGAAGCTGCAAGCGGCCCGGCTGCGGCTCAAGTTCGACGAGCTCTTCTTCATACAGCTGCATATACTCCAAAACGCCGCCACGCGGAAGCAGAAGATCGAAGGCCTGGTATGCCCCGTGATAGGCGCGCAGTTCCATACGTTCTATAACCACTATTTGCCCTTCTCGCTTACCGATGCACAGAAGCGGGTGGTGCGGGAGATACGGGCCGACATGGGCGGCGGCCGGCAGATGAACCGCCTGCTCCAGGGCGACGTGGGCAGCGGCAAGACGCTGGTAGCCCTGATGGCTATGCTTATAGCCGTCGACAACGATTACCAGGCCTGCATGATGGCGCCCACGGAGATACTTGCCGCCCAGCACTACAATACGCTGACGGAGCTCCTTGGCGGCATGAACCTGAGGGTGGAGCTGCTGACTGGCTCCACCTCGCGCAAGGAGCGCAACCGCATCCTCCCGGCCATAGCCGAAGGGGAGGTCGATATAGTGGTCGGTACCCATGCGCTTATTGAGAACAGCGTGCTTTTCTCATCGCTCGGCCTGGCTATAATAGACGAGCAGCACCGCTTCGGGGTGGAGCAGCGCTCCAAGCTGCACCTTAAGAACGAGCAGCCGCCTCATATACTTGTGATGACGGCCACGCCCATCCCGCGCACCTTGGCCATGACGCTCTACGGCGACCTCGACGTATCCGTTATCGACAGCCTCCCACCCGGACGCAAGCCCGTGAAAACCCTGCACCGCTACGATAACAAGCGGAATGACATCTACGCCTTCCTGCGCAAGGAAATCAGCGCCGGACGGCAGGCCTACGTAGTATATCCGCTGATAGAAGGCAGCGAAACCCTCGACTACAAAGCTCTGGAGGAAGGCTACGAACAGTTTCGCGAGGCCTTCCCGAACTTCAGCGTCTGCATGGTTCACGGACGTATGAAGGCAGCCGAAAAGGATGCCGTCATGCGCAGCTTTGCCTCCGGCGAAACATCCATACTGATGGCTACAACCGTGATAGAGGTAGGCGTAAACGTGCCGAACGCCTCGGTGATGGTGATAGAGAGCGCCGAGCGCTTCGGCCTCTCGCAGCTCCATCAGTTGCGCGGCCGGGTAGGGCGGGGCGGCGAGCAGTCGTACTGCATCCTTGTCTCGTCATGCAAGCTTAGCTCCGACACTCGACGGCGGCTCGAGATAATGGTGCAGACAACCGACGGCTTCGAGATTGCCGAGGCCGACCTGCGCATGCGCGGGCACGGCGAGCTCGAAGGCACCCGACAGAGCGGCCCCGGCTTCGACCTCAAGATTGCCGACCTGGCAGCCGACGGACAAATCCTCAGCTATGCCCGCAACCTGGCAGCCGAGATCCTAGCCTCCGACCCCAATCTGGAAGCTGCCGACAACGAACCGCTTCGCCGCCGCCTCCATGACTTGTTTGCCGACAAGGTGGATTGGGGAACCGTGAGCTAACCGGGCCTGGGGAATCCTGGAATAAAAACAGGAGGAGAATCCACAGCTGTGGATTTATCGCTTCAACATTTCCGTCGGCTCAACATTTGTTGAGACCTCCCCGCCGGCAACAGGACGGTTTCAACAAATGTTGAGAGCTCCGCGATGACAACGGAGCTCTCAACAAATGTTGAAAGGTTGCCGCGCAGGAGCTTGTCCGTGCTTCGGCAACTTAGGCTTCATCATTCTACTTCCGGCCTGTAATGCTCCAGGTCCGTTGCGGCGAAGCTTTCGATGAAGGTCAGGGCTGATGCTACGGCCGAGCGGCCATAGGCGACGTATACCTCGGCCGAGCGGCGGAAGATGTCGCTGTCGGAGGCTGCAAGCAGCAGCAGGTATCCCATGATGCAGTGTCCGGCCGATTCGACGAGCCGGCGGGCATGGAAGTCGAGCAGCTCGCTGCTGTGTGCCTGCTGCACGTGGCCGACCATGCTTTCGTATACGGCCGTCATGTCGCGGAGGCTGCTGCGCAGCGGTTCGAGCTCCGGCTTGAGGGGCTGCTCGTCGTACTCGCGTATCCGGGCGATATAGGTGCCGGTGGTGACGTGTCGAATGGCGGCTACGACCTGGAGCTGGGTTGTTCCCTCGTAGATGTTCGTTATGCGGGCGTCGCGATAGATGCGTTCGCAGGCATAGTCTTTCATGAAGCCCGATCCGCCGTGTATCTGTATGGAGTCGTATGCGTTGGCGTTGGCGTATTCGGTGGTCATAGCCTTGCCGAGGGGGGTGAAGGCGTCGGCCAGCTTGCTGTACTTCTTCTGTTCCTGCCGCTCTTCGGGGCTGAGCTTGCGCTCGCGGGATATGTCGTCGAGGGCTTTATATACGTCGACGAACCGTGCCGTTTCGTAGAGCATGGCGCGGGAGGCGTCGGCGCGCGCACGCATCATGGCTACCATTTCGTATACGGCCGGAAACTCTATGATGGCCCGTCCGAACTGCTTGCGCTCCATGGCGTACTTGTATCCTTCGCGGTAGGCCGCTTCGCAGAGCCCTACGGCTTGCGCCATGATTCCGAGCCGTGCTCCGTTCATCAGCGCCATTACGTACTTGATTAGTCCGAGCCTGCGTTCGCCGCAGAGCTCGGCTTTGGCGTTGCGGAAGACGAGTTCGCAGGTTGGCGAGCCTTTTATGCCCAGCTTGTTCTCTATGCGTCTGACGGTGACGCCTCCGTTGCGCTTGTCGTAGATGAACATGGAGAGGCCTCGGCCGTCTTTGGTGCCTTCTTCGGAGCGTGCGAGTACGAGGTGGATGTCCGAGTCGCCGTTGGTGATGAATCGCTTCACGCCGTTGAGCCGCCAGGAGCCGTCGGTTTCGTCGAGCGAGGCCTTGAGCATTACGGCCTGGAGGTCGGAGCCTGCGTCGGGCTCGGTGAGGTCCATCGACATGGTTTCGCCGCTGCATACGCGCGGGATGTATCGTGCGTGCTGGTCGGCATTGCCGAACTCGTACAGGGTTTCGGCGCAGTCCTGCAGCCCCCAGATGTTCTCGAATCCGGCATCGGCTCGAGACACCATATCGGCTGCCATTATGTAAGGTACGATGGGGAAGTTGAGCCCGTTGTATCGCCTGGGCATAGCTATGCCCATCAGTCCGGCCTTGCGTATGGCGTCGAGGTTGAGCTGCGTGCCGGAGGCGTAGGTGACGTGTCCGTCGGCCAGCGTGGGGCCTTCGTGGTCTACGCTTTCGGCATTGGGAGCGATTATCTCCGCGCATATCTCGCCAACGGTTTCAAGCACCCTGTCGTAGCTGTCCATGGCGTCGTCGAAGTCGACGGGAGCGTAGTCGTAGGCGTCTTTGTCGGCAAAGCTGCGTTCCTTCAGTTCCACTATGCGCCTCATCAGCGGATGATGCAGATGATACTTGTAGTGCGGTGTATCTAAATAATAGTTTGCCATAGCTCTTACTTGGTATTCTTCTTATAATATTTAATCATTTTGGGAAGTACGTCTTCCACCGTTCCGGTGATAATATAATCGGCTATCGCATTGATGGGCGCGGCCGGATCGTTGTTCACCGATATGATGATTGAGCTCTCCTGCATGCCTGCCACGTGCTGTATCTGTCCCGATATTCCGCAGGCTATGTACAGCTTGGGGCGCACGGTGACGCCGGTCTGGCCTATTTGCCTTGCGTGCTCGGCAAAGCCGGCATCTACGGCTGCGCGCGATGCTCCCACTTCGCCTCCTATGACGGCGGCAAGCTCGCGGAGCAGCCCGAAGTTCTCTTTGGAGCCTACGCCATAGCCTCCGGCTACAATCACCGGCGCTCCCTTTATGTTAATCTTGCTCTGCTCAATATGGCGCTCTATGATGCTGACGACGAAGTCGCTGTCGCTTACGTAGCTGTCTACCTCGTACCGCCGGGTTTCGCCACGGTATCCGGCATCGCGTATCTCGCGCTTCATCACTCCCTCGCGCACGGTGGCCATTTGGGGGCGGCAGTCCGGATTGATAATAGTGGCTACGATGTTGCCGCCAAAGGCCGGCCTTATTTGTAGCAGCAGCCCCTTGTCGTCTATCTCCAGCGCCGTGCAGTCGGCCGTCAGTCCGCTTCCGAGTGCCGACGACACTCGCGGCCCCAGGTCGCGCCCTATACCGGTGGCTCCCATAAGCGCCACCTGCGGCTTCTCGTCCGCAAAGAGCTTCACCAGTATGGCTGTGTGGGGCAGCGAGGCATACGGCGCCAGGCGGCTGTCGTCGAAGAGGTGCAGCACATCGGTTCCGAAAGGAAATACCTGCGCGGCCAGGCCGTCGAGCCCATGACCAACGGCAACGGCTTCGAGGCGGCATCCGAGCGTGTCGGCCAGGCTGCGGCCCTTGGTGAGGAGCTCCAGGCTGACGTCGGCCACGCGCCCTTCGTCGGTTTCGCAGTATACAAATAAATTGTTCATCCTATTGTATGGTTTAAGATTAGTTCCTTCATCAGTTCGTCTATATCGTTGTCGGCTGCCGACAGCGCTTTGCTTTCCTTGGCCCGGAACACAACGTTTTCAATCTTCTTCACCTTTGTGGGCGAGCCCGACAGGCCGCAGAGGGCAGTGTCGGCATCAACGCCGGCTGCGCTCCATTCGGCAAGGCAAAGGTAGGGCCGTGCCTCGGCCAGGCTGTCGTAGGTGCCGGGAGCGCTCTTGCGTTCGGAGGCCGTTCGTGCGTGCTTATACTTCTGTATGAGGCGTGCGTTGCGCGGGCGGCATGCCGCAGCGCTTCCGTTCACCGTCACGAGGGCCGGCATGGCAGCCCGTACGGTTTCCACGCCATGTTCCAGGCGGCGCTTCACTTCTATCATTCCGTTGCCCTTGCAGGTGATATCCTCGGCGTAGGTGATTTGCGCTATGCCGAGTTTCTCGGCCACCTGCGGGCCTACCTGTGCGGTATCGCCGTCTATAGCCTGGCGGCCGCAAATCACTATATCATAATCCTTCATCTTGCGTATGGCCATCGAAAGGGCGTATGAAGTTGCCAGGGTGTCGGCTCCGGCAAAGGCGCGATCGGTCAGCAGATAGCCTCCGTCGGCTCCGCGGTACAGGCCTTCGCGTATGATTTCGGCTGCTCGGGCCGGCCCCATGGTGAGCAGCATAACCTTAGAGCCGGGATTCTCATCCTTCAGGCGCAGGGCCTGTTCCAAAGCATTCAGGTCTTCCGGGTTGAAGATAGCCGGTAGTGCGGCCCGGTTCACCGTCCCGTCATCCTTCATCGCATCCTTCCCAACGTTGCGCGTGTCCGGAACCTGCTTGGCTAAAACAATAATATTTAAACTCATATTTTCAAAAAAATTTGTTTGTGAAATCGGTCGCAAAAGTAGTCAAACATTCCTGAAGTTCAAGAACCCGCATCACAGCCCGCTTGTAGATGCAGTTGAGGCGATGCGTCAGCCGGTCGCCTCCCTAAAAACCGGTCGGGAGCCATGCTAAAAGAGGCAGCGCCCGAAAAACGCCGCCTTTAGCTCCCGCCCCGAATATTTTTTACAGCCCGGGCAAAAGTAAGCCCCATTTCCAAATGGCAACGGCTTCCTCTAATTAGATGGAGCCATTGCCATGATGTAAATGGGCTGCGTAAATGTAGTTCGCTCGAACAATAGGTCATTCCCGCGAAGGCGGGAATCTCCGATCTAAATACGGTTACGTTTGTATTTCTATCATATAAAAACACCGTACAATCGTCCCAACTATCGATCGGAGATTCCCGCCTTCGCGGGAATGACCTGTCTTTCGAGCGCAACCTACTTTTTGTGCACGTTCATAAAATGTAAATGGCTTCCGATAAATCCCTAGCGATATTTACGGTCTGTAAATGGCTTCCGACAAATCGCTGGAGCCGTTTACAAATGGAAATGGCCTGCGTAAATGTAGTTCGCTCGAACAATAGGTCATTCCCGCGAAGGCGGGAATTCGAAGCAAGCTTTTAGCTTGCGAGAATCGACGCAGTCAATCTCCGATCGAAAAACGGTTACGTTTGTGTTTCTATCATATAAAAACACTGTACAATCGTCCCAACTATCGATCGGAGATTCCCGCCTTCGCGGGAATGACCTGTCTTTCGAGCGCAACCTGCTTTTTGTGCACGTTCATAAAATGTAAATGGCTTCCGACAAATCGCTGGCGATATTTACGGTCTGTAAATGGCTCGCGACAAATCGCTGGTGATATTTACGGTCTGTAAATTCCTTCCGACAAATCGCTGGAGCCATTGCCATGATGGAAATTCCTTCCGACAAATCGCTGGAGCCATTGCCATGATGGTAATCTGTTCCGACAAATCGCTGGAGCCATTGCCATGATGGAAATCTGTTCCGACAAATCGCTGGCGCCGTTGCCATGATGGAAATGGCTTCCGACAAATCGCTGGAGCCATTGCCATGATGGCAATCTGTTCCGACAAATCGCTGGAGCCGTTGCCATGAAAAAGCCCCGGGCGCTTTTGGGGCTTCCCGGGGCTCTCATTGGTATATATAGGATATGGTTTGGTTCTTATTTGATATAAACTTTTTCTGTGAAGGATTTGCCGCCGGCGTCTATTTTAACTATGTAGAGGCGCCCGGGGCTGAGCGGGAGGCTGTGGCTGCCGAGCTTGAGGCCTGAGGCGGCGTACACAAGCGAGCCTTGTGCATCGTACACGCTCAGGCTGCCCGTGGGAGCTGCATCTGAGGTGATTTGCAGGCTGCGGCCGACTGCGGCTATGCGGAACGGAGCGACTTTGGGAGCCTCGCTGTCGCTGAATCCGATTTTGAGGCCTTGGCCGGTGTACCTGAGGCGGAGCAGGAAGCGGTTGTTGTTTTCGGTGGCGGCGGCCTTGTCGGGTTTCGCGGCCGTGAAGGTATAATCGGGCTTGTCGGTGGTGATGGAGATTTGCTTGTCGGTGAGCTTGTCTTCGAGCACTACGTCGTATCCAAAGCTTTCGAGGCCGCTAAAGCTGAGTGTTATCTCGCCGGCCTCCTTGTTGCGGAATCCGAGGCGCACGGGGGAGGCGTCGAACATGCTGCTGCTGTTTACCGAGAGGGCCTGGTTGTCGCCCGAATAGCTGTAAACCGCAAGGGGCTGGTCGTTGAATATGATAACAGGCAGATTGCTTTTGCCGGCGAAGAAGCCCGCTTCGGGGTCGTACAGCAGCAGGGCCGAGGCCGTGGAGGCGCCCTGCGTGGCGGTGATGTTGAGCTTGCCTCCGCTGACGACGCCGGAGCTGCGCAGCGTGTAGGAGTCGACGGGCTTGGTGGTGGTCCAGCGGGGCGACATCCATACGCTTTGTATATTATCGGCAACAACTGCTGTGGCTTTGGCCACGAAGAAGGATTGCAGCGGCGGAATCCATTTGAGCTCGGCCTGCGCGGGAGTACTTACGGTTCCCGAAAAGACGTATCGGTTGCCGCCCGGATTGAAGGCAACGGAGGTGAAGCTCTCGTTCGGCTCGCCGCTCCAGATGTAGTATCCGTTCTGGAAGTTGGGTGAATTGTTTGCTATGAAAGAATCTATGCTGAGATAGGCCATGTACGGATTGACTGCTTGTATGAGGCTCCATCCGGCGTTGTTGTGCGGATAGCTTGCGCCGGTTCCGCCGTATACGGGCAGCAGGAATCGCCGGGCGGCATTGAGCGATACTCCGTTTGTCACGAACCGGTTTTTGTCGGCTCGCTGCGGGAGTGTATATCCCTGGTAGCTGTCTGCGCTTCGGGGGAAGGCGAGGGCGGTGTTGCGTGTGATGCTGTTGGCTGCGACTTTGAGGTTGAATGCCCGTCCGAGTTCGAGTTTTTGGCCTGTGCCGGCCATGGTGGCCGTGAAGCGGCTGTTTGCGGCGGCGCTGCCGGCGACGTCGGCGTCGGGATTAGCCTGCTGGAAGAGGTTCATGAAGGCGTCTCCCTGTGGAGCATTGACGGCGCTGTTTGTATAGTAATAGTCGCCCGAATACATGTCGGCAAGCGGTGCCGACCACATCAGGAAGCGGTCGAGCTCCGAGGGCTTGAGCAGTATCTCTACGGAGGCATAGCGATACTCGAGGGCGTGTGGATTCTTGAGCATGGCCCTGTCCTTTACAAGTATGTCTCTGCATATGGCGTCGCCGTCTATTTCCGGGAAGTTGTTTACGGAAACAGGTATAAGCACGTCGGCGCAGCTTGTGGGAGCCCATTGCACTGGGCTTTGCACGCCGTTTTTCATCTGCACCCAGTTGGCCGGGTCGTGCCAGTTGCTATCGTAGACTCCGGTCCAGATCATCCGGTTGGCGTCAGTAGCGTTATAGTTCACAAAGAGGCTGAAGAGGCCGGGCGGGAAAGGGCCGTTGTATAGAGTGGCTGCATCAGGAACCGTAGGTGTTATGAGCCAGCTCTCGGTAACTCCGGGCGAGGGCACCGTGTGTGTAGCGCTGGCGGCATGCACAAGCGTAGAGCCGTCGGCCGTAGTCCATTTGAAGGCAGTTCCGCCTGGTCTCACCGGCAGCTGTATGGTATAAGCCGCAGGAGAGTTAGGGCAGGTAGCGGCTCCGTTCAGGTCGCTGAGCACGTAGATGAAGACCGTTGCCGAGAGCTGTTCGACAGCCATAGTCACCGGATTCTGCACGGAGAACTCATACCTGAAAGAGTCTATACTGTTGGTAAGCGCAGCTATGCCGTGGTTGTGATAAATGAGCTTGCTGCCGGCTCCTGTTCCGGCGGCGACGAGGGTGCCGGCCTTAGGCATCATGCTGACGTTGGATAGCAGGTTGAATCCTGCGCCGAAGAGCGAGCCCGGCAGTATGTCGTTTGCCAGCACGTCGAGCAGTATCTCCTGGTACTCCTGCACGGTATAGTTTTCGGGAAGCAGGTCGTAGCATCCGGGGATGATGACGGTGAAGACGGTATCGAAGCAGGCATTGTCTTCAGTGACCTTCACGGTGTACGATCCTGCGGCAAGTCCGGTTAGGACGTCGGTGACGTCAGTCCATGTAGCCCCATTGTCGACGGTGAACTTCGGGCTGTATCCTCCGGTTACGCTAACGGCCAGGCTTCCGCGCGCAGCTCCTCCGCAGTCGGGAGTGACGGCAGGCGTGGCGTCGACGAATCTTTTGTGTATATGAAAGGTCGCTTCGGTATCGGCGGCGCAATTTGGGATGGTAATCGTCAGAACCACGTTGCCTTCCGTAGGATTGTGAACTATCTTATAAGGAACGTCAACCGAGGCAGTGTTTGGAGGAACGACAACTGTTGTCGGCATAGGCGTTCCGTCGGGCTTGACGATGGAGCCTGCCGCCGGGCCTGTATATGCAATGTTGATCGTTCGCTGCTGCGTGCTTGGCGTAACTCCGATGGTGATATGGCTGTCGGAGCAGTCTTCGAACATGTGCTCAATGCCGCTTGTGCCGTTCACCCAGTTCGTGACAGCGGTTCCTATGTTAAATGTTCCGGCTTTGAGGAACACTCCGGAGCCGTAGATATCGTCTCCTGCATTGGATATGGCCAGCTTGAGATGGTATGTCTGTCCGGGAATCACATTTGCTGCTGCCCTGAGCAGTACGGTTCGCCCGCTGTATTCCATTGTTGGATTAGCGTTATATACAGGTACATAATATTGCGGGTTCTGTGCGCCTGTTACCGGAGCCGCATAACCTGCTGCTGTGTTATTGGAGTAACCAGTCTGGCCCCAGTTCACCGTATTGATTGATACGACATCGTTGGAACCCGGTATTCTGGCGATATTGGTGACATTGGCAGGATTATTTATCGGCCAGATGAAGAAGCCGAAAGCGTCATTTACACTGCTGTTTGCATACGCCGGGTATTCTTCCGATGCAAAGACATAATCAAAACTGATCTCAGCTTCCTGCGGCGTGAAATCAAATTCCAGAATAGCGCCATCGAAAAGTGGATTGTTTGTAATTGTTGCAAGATGAGGATCGCCTAATGTGCTAAAAGCTGTTCCGCCAACACTGCTATGGTTCAGCAGACTTTCCGGGTTTTGGGCATTTGGTCCTTCAGCATGCAGTCCACTTGCCGTTGTCAGCAAAAGGCCTGCCGGCATTGCATCCTCTCCGTCTTCATTGAGGCCGAAAGCCGCTTCTCCATGATCAAAATAGGTAAGCCCGTGGTGGCCTCCGCTCCAAGTCTGGGTAGTAGCATTCCAGTCGTGTCCATGGAAAACGACATTCTGAACCAGCCCGTCGGTAGCGCAATTCTGTCCGGCATTGTTCAGGAAGATTTGCAGAACGAGTTCTTCGGGAGTCATGGCAGCCATGCCGGCATTTCGGTTAATCTGGATACTCTGAGCGCCTGGAGTTGCCGGCCTCGATTTTCGCGTTGGTTGATTCTGAGAGTTTCTCCTGCGTTCAGCCAGGATACTGTCGGTTGCTATGGCAACCGTTTTTGCGGGGATACTGGGCGTCGTTATCAGGGAATCCGACGCCGGATACATTTGCTCTTGTTGTGTTGTTGTCGATAAAACTTTACCTGTTGTAGCGTCCGCACTTGAGTCGGAAAGTATGATTGCCGGAAAGAGCGCCAAACCTGCACATACTGTAGCCACTTTTAAAAACATTTTCATTCGATAATTGTGTTTTTTATTGATAAGGGAAACATATAAAAAGCAAAGCAGAAGTAGCTAAAAAATATATTAAGTCGCAGCTTCTAAATGAGAACTATTGTGTTATTCGGCCACAAAGTTATTCATTAAAATGAACCATCCAAATAAAACGGAAAGTTTTTTCATTAAAACGGAGGCCTCACCACAAAAAGATGACGCTTATCACTATTTGTTCTCTAAAAAAACGAGAGCCAATAGTAGCGACCATTGTAAAATTTGTATTTGCCGCCACAAATAGAGCGACATTTTTTTGTCGAAATAAAAATAAAAAGCACCAAGACCGATCATTATGTTAGGCGCATAGCCGGTTTGCAGTTGGATGTGAGGCCAACCGCTTTCAATTTGATAGTGCATTTAGTGAGAAAGGTCGCCGGGAAGA
>JAITGS010000012.1 GCA_031280435.1 Tannerellaceae bacterium
AGGCCTGTCCTAAACGGTTTAAGGCCTGTCCTAAACGGTTTAAGGCCTGTCCTAAACGGATTAAGGCCTGTCCTAAACGGATTAAGGCCTGTCCTAAACGGTTTAAGGCCTGTCCTAAACGGTTTAAGGCCTGTCCTAAACGATTTAAGGCCTGTCCTAAACGGTTTAAGGCCTGTCCTAAACGGAATATGGAGGCCTGCAAATGGCTTGTGGGGTTCCATAGATGCTTTGCGGAACCCCACAAATGGGGGGTGGAATTATGTAAATGGGAGGCGGTGCGCGGCGGAGGGCCGGCGGATGCTTTAGAGGGGACCGGGGGATTTGTTTTTTTATGGCCGAAGGCCCCCAAAAAGGAAATTTGTGTTTATTTCCGGGGATTTGGCCTGCGGATGGGCTTAAATCTTTTGGAGGGCTAAGCTGATGAGGCCGTCGAGGGAGCCTCGGTAGGCTGTGTTCATCTCGTTGCTGACCCGTCCGGCTATTATGCAACAGACGGTTAGGGCGCGGTGGCCCATAAGCAGGGAGAGGCCTGCGAGTGCGGAGCTTTCCATTTCATAGTTGATGATTTTCTTGCCCTGATATTCAAATTTCTCAATCTTGTAGTTAAGGTTGGGGTCGGTTGGTGCGAGGCGGAGGTGCCGGCCTTGCGGACCGTAGAAACCATTGGCGGCAATGGTGATTCCGCGGATAATGCGCTCGTCGGCAATCTGGTTGAGGAGGCCGGCATCGGCGGGAACGACGTAGGGGCGCAGGCCTTGGATTTGCCAATCGAGTTGTTGGAGGAGCTGGGCTTCGAAATCCTGCTTTCGAACGGTTTCGTTGCCTTCATAAAAGTAAAGTACGCCGTCAAGACCGGCCGAAAGCTCGGCTGCAACGTAGGTTCCGATGGGCGCAAAGGGCT
Source organism: Tannerellaceae bacterium (assembly GCA_031280435.1). Lineage (GTDB taxonomy): Bacteria > Bacteroidota > Bacteroidia > Bacteroidales > Tannerellaceae > DFXE01. The sequence continues at coordinate 902 of JAITGS010000012.1, forward strand.
GAAGGCTGCCGCAAGTGCCTATGCGCAGGAGCGTTAGCTGCCGGAAATCTTCCTTAGGCCGGCGGCTGGCGAAATCAATGTTGGCAAGGGCGTCGAGCTCGGTGAGAACGATGTCTATATTGTCGGAACCTATTCCATGCGAAACTATACTGATGCGCTTGCCGGCATAATGGCCTGTAACGGAGTGAAATTCGCGGCTCCGCACGTCACATTCTATCTCATCGAGGTGGCCGGCGATGACCGTAACGCGGTCGGGGTCGCCGGTGAGTATGATTCGGTCGGCAATTTGTTCGGGTTTCAAATGAAGATGGAATATGCTTCCATCTTCATTTATAATAAGCTCGGAGGGCGGGATGATGCGCATTTAATCTTTTATGGGTTTGGAGGGATTATTAGCAGGTTTTGCGATATTTTCTCTCATGCTGGTGTCGGCTTCTATGTTTTTCATTTTATAGTAATCCATTATGCCCATATTTCCGGAGCGGAAGGCTTCGGCCATGGCTTTTGGGACTTCGGCTTCGGCTTCTATGACCTTTGCGCGGGCTTCCTGGGCCTTGGCTTTCATTTCCTGCTCGAGCGCAACGGCCATTGCGCGCCTCTCTTCGGCCTTGGCCTGTGCAATGTTTTTGTCGGCCTGCGCCTGATCCATCTGGAGGGCTGCGCCAATGTTTTTGCCTATGTCGATGTCGGCAATGTCTATCGAAAGGATCTCGAAGGCGGTGCCGGCGTCGAGGCCTTTGCGGAGCACAAGCTTGGAGATGGAGTCGGGATTTTCGAGTACGGATTTATGATTCTCCGATGAGCCGATCGAGGATACAATGCCTTCGCCAACGCGGGCGAGTATGGTCTCTTCGCCTGCTCCTCCGACGAGCTGTTTGATGTTTGCGCGAACGGTGACGCGGGCTTTGGCGATCAGCTGGATGCCATCTTTTGCAACGGCGGTGACGGGGGGCGTATCTATGACCTTAGGGTTGACCGACATCTGCACGGCGAGGAACACATCGCGTCCGGCGAGGTCGATAGCGGTTGCCATCTGGAACGTAAGGTCGATATTGGCCTTCGAAGCGGATACAAGGGCGTGCACAACTCGCTCGACGTGTCCTCCGGCGAGGTAGTGGGCCTCGAGTTCGTCGCGGGTGAGGCTTTTCAGTCCGGCCTTGTGGGCCTCAATCATGGCGCGGGTTATAACACCGGGCGGAACCTTTCGGATACGCATCAGGAAGAGCTGAATGAGGGATATGCTCACGCCCGAAACTTTGGCGGAGATCCACATCAGGAAGGGTACGTAGTAGAAAAAGATGATGAGGAGCACAATGGCGGCTCCCATCAGCATTACGGGAATAAATGTTAAGTCCATCTTGTTTATAGTTTATTGATTAATAATGTAGTCTTTAGCTGCAACGAGAACGTTGGAGCCATCCACTCGCAGAGCGATCACGACAACGTTCTCATCTATGAACTCGCCTGTCGATTTGGCTTCGACGGTGATGTTGTTGAACCTGGCTTTGCCTATTGGGGCTAACCTGGAGGTTGTGATGCCTTCGTCTCCGGACTTGATGTTGAGATCTCGGACGGAGGTGAGGGTGGAATTGATGTCGGTGTTGAGCGAAATCTTCTTAAAGGCCTTCCCACGCACCATCCAGACGAAGAGCGCGGCAAAAACCAGGACGGAGCCGGCAAGGGTGATGTGCCCGGCGATAGAACTGATTGCATAAGCGTAGAGTATGCCTCCGACGGCGAAGATTGCGCTGCCGATGCCGGCGATAGTGATGCCCGGAAGGAAAAAGATTTCGAGCAGCAAGAGGATAATGGCTACTGCTATCAGGAAGATGATGATTACGATGTCGAGTATCATGTTGATTTATCGGTTGAGCTTTAATAAGTGATTGATTTCGGCATTGCGCGCCTTCTTTTCGAGGTCGGGCGGCTGTGCAAGGAGGTCGAGCAGCTGCTTTTCGGCCTGGAGGATGGCCGGGCTGAGCTCGCTTTTCTTGGTGGGGTTGCCCTTGGCGTAGTCGTTGCGGAGGGCGCTGAGGTTTCGCTCCAGATCATCTATGCGTCGGGCTGTGCTGATGTATTTTTCGTAGAGGCTGCGGGCTTCGGGGCTCTTGATGTCCTGGAGGCTGTGGTAGGTGAGGTTGTTGTTGATGACGAAGTCGAAGTCGCGCTTCTTCTCTTCCTGCTTTACGACGCGGGTGCGAGCCAGTTTGACCAGCGCCGCATAGTTTGCGGATTGCTTACGGGTGTCGGCTATGGCCGTAATCATTGCGCGGGAGCGCTTGACGGCGGGGTCGGCCTCATCAACTCGCTTGCGGGCTTCGTCGGGGATAAATAGGTAGATGCAAACCTTGCCCTGGGGCTGATTGCGGTCGGATGCGAACCACCCCAGGTTCTTTTCTTCGTCTATCACGAGCATGTAGTCGTTCGCAAAGGAGTTGAAGGGCATCCCAAGCTGTTCGGGGGTCAGCCAGGCGTCCGACGAGGTGTTATAACGGGTGACGAAGAGGTCGTATCCTCCGATAGAGCCGTTTCCATCGCAGGCATAGTATATGGTAAGGCCGTCGGAGAGCACGAAGGGATAGTTGACGTTGGCCCCTTCGACATTGACGTTGGCCGGCAAGGCTTTTTCGTCTTCCCATTTGTCGATGAGCTTGGCCTGGGTGTAGATGCGGTAGAGCGGATTGTCTTGGGTGGGGTGAGCGTAGTAGATTTTGTCGCCCAGCTCGTTGGCATGGACGGATGAGAGCACCTCCTCCTGCGTCTTGAAGAAGTCTCGGAAGCTCGTAAGCGCTCCGGCTTCGTCGCTAAGGATATATGCGGCGAGGAAGCTGTCTTTATCCACCACCGTGCTGTCGATTATCTGTATGTCTTCCACTCTGTCGGTCATCCGCTGAGCCTTTTCGGCCAGCTCCATTCGCTGCCTGACGTGCTCAATGTTCTCTTTCTTCTTTGCAAGTATGTCGGCGTATTCCGAATACAGGCGGAGGGCGTCGGCAAAGCGGTAGGAGTCCATGTAGAGCTCGGCGAGGTAGGGATAAGCCTCGGCAATCCGCCTCTTAACGCCGGTATCGAGATAGCTTTCGGCCGTTGCGGCGTCGCCCGTCTTGTAAGCGCATACCCCAAACCAGTAATGGTATGATGCATTGTTCGGGGCTTGTGTGACGAGCTTCTCGAAGACCGGCTTGGCCTCGGCATACTTTCCCTCGGCAAACCATCGCTTGGCCTGTTCGAGGCTTTGGGCGCCCAGAGGGTTCACTGTTGCCGCCAGCGCTGCGAGGAGGAGGAGCTTCTTCATCAGATCCTGATTTGCAACTTGCTGTTCTTAGTCCTTAAGCAGATAAACGTTCCTGAACTCTATGTCTTTGCCTTCGCTTTGGAGGCCTATGTGCCCGCTCTTCACGCTGTTGTTGCCGATGTTCTGGTAGACGCCGTTGATGAAGACGGTGATGGTTCCGTTCCTGACGAAGATGTTGGCCTCATTCCATTCGCCGACAGCCTTCTCGCTCGATGGATTGGCCTTGGCTACGACAGGGAAGCGCGGGCGCGGCTGTCCGGGCGCACCGACGAACTCGAATAAATCCGAACCGCCGAGACATACGAAATCGCCGGCGCGTCCGGCTGCCAGCTGACATTCTATGCCGTTCGGAAACGGATTGCCCGCCTCCGCTATCATCAGGAAGATGCCGCTGTTGGTTGCTTCGCCCACCCAGCGCCACTCCACGTGCAGCTTGTAGTCCGCATAGCTTGCCTTGGTATACATGTAGCCAATCGGAGCGCCTTTGATGTGTATCACACCGTTTTGTACGTAGAACACCTGCTCGCCGGGGACGCTGTTGCCGTCCACAACGAAGTTCCAGTTCGAGAGATCTTTGCCGTTAAAAAGTTTGACGGTTTGCTGGGCCGACATGCTCATGCCCATAGCGAGCATAGCGAGGATAACTGTGTACAGAAAGTTTTTCTTCTTCATATTATATATAATGTATAAGTGATTAATCAGCGTTGAGCTTGCGGTATTTCACGCGCTTCGGTTCTTCGTAGCCCGGGCGGCTGCGTTTGTAGTCCTCATATTCGGAGTAGGAGCCTTCGTAGAAGACAACTTCCGAATCCCCTTCAAACGAAAGGATATGCGTACAGATGCGATCCAGGAACCAGCGGTCGTGCGAGATTACCACAGCGCAGCCGGCGAAGTTCTCCAGGCCTTCCTCCAGCGCCCTAAGGGTATTGACATCAATATCGTTCGTGGGTTCGTCGAGCAGCAGGACATTAGCGTTCGACTTGAGCGTCAGGGCCAGATGCAGCCTGTTGCGCTCGCCTCCCGAAAGTATTCCGCAGGCCTTCTCCTGGTCGGCTCCCGAAAAGTTGAAGCGCGAGAGGTAGGCCCTGGCATTAACCTCCTTGCCCCCCACGCGGATGAATTCCTGACCGTTCGAGATAGCCTGGTAAACGCTTTTGTCCGGGGCAATGTCATGGTGCGTTTGGTCGGCATATCCCAGGGCGACGGTTTCGCCAAGCTCGAAGCTGCCTCGGTCAATAGTTTCCATGCCCATAATCATCTTGAAAAGGGTTGTTTTACCCGCGCCGTTGGGCCCTATCACCCCAACTATACCGTTAGGCGGCAGCATGAAGCTAAGGTTGTCGAACAGTAGCTTGTCCCCAAAAGCTTTGGCCACTCCATGCGCCTCTATGACCTTGGCCCCAAGTCGCGGGCCGTTAGGTATGTATATTTCGAGGCGTGCCTCACGCTCCCTGGCATCCTCGTTCAAAAGTTTTTCATACGAATTAAGCCTGGCTTTGCCCTTAGCCTGACGGGCTTTGGGCGCCATGTTTATCCATTCGAGCTCACGCTCCAGAGTTTTGCGCCGCTTGCTTGCCTGCTTCTCTTCCTGGGCCATACGGGTGGTCTTCTGGTCGAGCCATGAGGAGTAATTGCCCTTCCATGGGATGCCCTCGCCGCGGTCGAGCTCCAGAATCCAGCCGGCTATGTGGTCGAGGAAATAGCGGTCGTGCGTGATGCATATCACCGTGCCCGCATATTGCTGGAGATGCTGCTCCAGCCAGTCGATCGACTCCGCGTCAAGGTGGTTGGTAGGCTCATCCAGCAGCAGAACGTCGGGCTTGCTCAGCAGCAGCCGGCACAGGGCCACCCTGCGGCGCTCCCCGCCCGAAAGGCTGTCAACCGGCTGATCCTCCGGCGGGCACCTGAGCGCATCCATGGCCCGCTCAAGGCGGCTGTCGAGGTTCCAGGCATCCGTAGCGTCTATCTGGTCCTGGAGTTCGGCCTGGCGGGCAATCAGAGCGTCCATCTTGTCCGGATCATCCAGCACATCCTGGTCGGCAAAGCGCTCATTCACCGCCTCGTATTCCTTTAATATATTAACAATGTGCTGCACGCCCTCCTCCACGGCCTCCTTCACCGTGCATCCGGCCCGCAGCTTAGGATCCTGCTCCAGATAGCCCACGGAATAGCCGGGCGAGAACACAACTTCGCCCAGGTATTCTTTCTCCAAGCCCGCTATAATGCGGAGAAGCGTTGATTTACCCGAGCCGTTAAGCCCTATGATGCCAATCTTCGCTCCGTAGAAAAAAGAAAGGTATATGTTTTTGAGTACCTGCTTTTGAGGAGGGTAAATTTTGCTTAGCCCTACCATCGAGAAAATGATTTTCTTATCGTCTGCCATAAAATACGTTATATCAAAATTCTTGCTTTGCCGCAAAGATATAAATTTTGATCTTGGCAGCAACAAAATTTGCCGGTTTGCCGATAGCGTTGCCGGTGCTGCATTTAGCCGATTTTTTTTTTGCCCCGTTGCCGCACCGGCAAAATGCCCAAATTCTTTGCGGGAAGCCTTTGCCGCACCGGCAAAGGCCCCAAATCGCCTTTTTGAGGCCAATGCCGCTGCCAACTTGTCCTCAAATCGCCTTTTTGGAGGCAATGCCACTGCCAATTTGTCCCCAAATCACTTTTTTGTGAGCTATGCAGGCCCTGATTTCCCCCAAAAACGCCCTTTTTAGCCCTTTGCCGGTGCAGCAGAGGCTTCCCGCAAACAATTTGGGCCCTTTGCCGGTGCGGCAACGGGTATATGAAAGCCGGATGGGCCCTTTGCCGCACCTGCAAAGGGTATATGCAAGCCGGGTGGGCCCTTTGCAGCTGCGGCAACGGGTATATGAAAGCCGGATGGGCCCTTTGCCGTACCTGCATTGGGTAGATGAAAGTCGGGGGGAGCTTTGCAGGTGCGGCAACGGGGGGAGAGGCTACGGGAGCAGAGGGCTGCCGTAAAACTAAAGGGCCGCCGAACATTATCGCCCGGCGGCCCTTCTCAATCCTTATATTATTGAAAGTTGGTTTTCGATGCTGTATCAGCGTCTCTTGTATAGCTTGACGGCGACGACGCCCTTGTCGGTTTCTATGCGGGCAATGTAGGTTCCGGCTGCGAGGTTGGATGTATCAATGCCGACGGCTCCTGCATTGGGGCCGGCAACTGCTGCCAGGCGGCCTGTTATGCTGTAAAGCTGCACCTTGCGTACTGTGCCGGCAGAGGTTATCAGCAGACGGCCGTATGATGCATCAAAGGCCGCGCGGGGCGCTTCGAGGCCGGCCTTGTCGGTTGAGCTCGGTGCGGTGAGGGTGAAGGTGATGGGGTTCACCAAGGCTGCATACGCGCCGTCTTCCACCAGTCCTATGCCGACCATGTATGTGCCCGGCTCCAGATCGATGGGTTGGTTGAAGACCACCTCTTTGCTTTCGTCCTTAGCCAAAGTGAGGGGCTGGGGGAACTGGGCGAGGATTTCGTCTCCTTCAACGGGGAAGATGAGGGCTATGATGGTGCCTTCAAATCGCCCGCCTGCATTGCCTATCTCTATCTTTAGCTGTGGGGCGCTCCTGTCGACGGCGTTGATGTTGGGGAAGGAGGGTGGGCTTACTATCACGAGCTCGGGCAGGGGGCCGACGGTGACTTGTATGGCTGCGCCTAAGGGGGCAAAGTCGGAGCTGCCTGCAACCAGCGAGTCGTTTTTGTCGTACAGCAGTGTGGCCGTGTATGTGCCCGGTGCTAAGCCTATCGTTCCTGATATGGCTACCTCCTTGCTTTCTCCTGCGGGGATTACGACCGGCTCTTCCAGTGCGAAGTCCTGTCCCTGGAACTCTACCTTCAGCTTGGAGCGATAGTCGGCATTGCCGCTGTTGCTTATGCTTGCCGTGAAGCTGCCGTTGATGTTGGGGAAGAGCTCGCCGGCGGCTGCAAAGGCGGTACGTGCCAGGTTGGCCTTGGTTTGGGTAGCCTGCTTGATGGCGGCCGACTTGTTTGCACCTACGGTAAGCTCCAGATATGGGATACCTATGTCGTGCATTTTCAGCAGGTATGCGCTTTCGCCGGAGTTCTCGTCCCGGTATGCGGGGTAGATGTGATACGTGCCTGCGCTTATCTCATCGCTAAGCGCTACCTCTTGCGGCGGGAGTGTTAGCTGCGCATAAGCCGGCACCTCCTCTTCCAGGAAGGGGATGTAGCCCAGTATGGTTTTGTCGGGCTTGCAGACGGCAATGCCTAAGGATATGGTCTTAGGGGTATAGCCCATATAGGCAAACTTTCCTATCTCGACGGAGAAGGTTTCGCTAAGCGTGGCCAGCGATGTTTTATCGGCGGCGATGTAGGTGTAGCTCAGCGTGCTGCTTGCCTTTCCTCCGGCATCAGGCTTGATGTTGATGAGTATATCCTGCCCGCCGTTGAATCCTCCGCTGCTTCCGCCGGTTCCGTGGCTGGAGGGATTGAGGGCCGACAGCCCGAAGTATCCGTCGGAGCTTCCGCCCCATCCCCAGTTGATGTGGAACATGTCGTTGGTGTCATATCCGTCGCATACGAAGGCATGTCCTCCTCCTATGGCTGTTACTCCTCCATAATATACGGGACGGGATTCGCTGAGCTCGGTCTTTAGGATGTTGATCCAGTTGGCATAGGAATAATGGTCTCTGTACAGCAGCTGTATGGTGCTGTCGTAGTCGAAGTAGGTAACCATGGCGTCGGGAAGGATTTCGGATAGTGTTCCGCTTCCTCCGCTTGCCGGATCGTCGTAGTCCATGTCGAAGGCTATGCCCACGTGCGAAATCAGCTTGGCTACGGCCTCCCTCTGTACGGCAGTGCTGTTCTCGTCATAGATGTAGGGCATGTTGGCCCAGTCGTAGGTGGTATTGAAGTCGGCCGAGAGGTTGAATCCGAACGTCTTGGAGGTATACGAATGGCTTCCCCTGCCTTTTGCCGGATAGCTGTGATACCTCATGATTTGCGAGATAGCTGTGGCAACGCATCCGGTGGGAGTTTTTGGGCCGTTGGGAATAGTAGGGGTGTAGATGTCGTACGGATCATTCTGGTCCCAGCGGGCTTGCACCAGCGGAGGCACCGACGGCTTGATGGCCGTAGCCCTTAGCGCCGGCGCGTCCTTCAGCGGCGCTGCCTGAGCATTAGCCGTAGCCGGCTTGCCGAGCAATTCGAGCTCGGTCTCGTAGAATGTCAGCCATGATCGAAGGTTAGCGGGTAGGCTGTTCGGATTGAAGGCGCCGGCATCCGCATATCCGAGCACCTCTTTTGCCCGTTCGTCTGCCGACACTATAACGAATCCGGCCCGATCGCCGCGGTTGAATACGTAGAAGTAGGCTCTGTCGGCCGTGCCGCGCAGGCTGCTCTTGGATGTGTACACAAGTGAAAGCTGTTCCGAAGCTCTGAGGCCTCCCTGTTTGCTGAAGAAAGCCTTAGCCACAGTCATGGCCTCTGAAGCAGAGCGGCTCTGCGCCATGATTCCGAATACGGCGAGTAGCATCGCCGCAATACTGAGTAAAAATCTTTTGTTCATAAATAAATTGTTTTTTTGTTGATATTATAATTTAAGGAATGCTGTAAAAGTATGTGTTCAATAAAGCCTGTGTTTAGTGAGTGTCGAAGCCTACAAGCCAATATGCCGCAAAGATAGTCTTATTAATGGGGGATGCAACATGGGGGATGTGTTATATGCATCCCCTACTCTGCCCCTCCTCAGTGTTCGATTAGCATAGCCGTTTCTATTGCTTTCTTAAGGGCGGCGAGCTTGGAGTTGACTTCTTCGAGCTCGCGCTCTTCGTTGCTTTGAGCAACTATTCCTGCGCCGGCCTGATAGTAGAGCACGTTGCTGCGGCTGACGAAGGAGCGTATGGTGATGGCCTGGTTGAGGCTGCCGTCGAAGCCTATGAATCCTATGCAGCCTCCGTAAGCGCCGCGGTTGTGGGGCTCGATGTCGCTGATGAGCTGCATGGCTCGTACTTTGGGGGCTCCGCTGAGGGTGCCGGCCGGGAAGGTGTCGAGATAGGCTCCCACGGATGTGCTCTGGGGGTAGAGGGTGCCGCTCACGCGGGATGTGAGGTGTATGACGTGGCTGTAATACTGCACTTCCTTGTAGAAATCGAGGGATACGTTGTGCGCATTGCGGCTGAGGTCGTTGCGTGCGAGGTCGACCAGCATCACATGCTCGGCGTTCTCTTTAGGGTCGGCTATGAGGCGCTCCACGCGCTCCTTGTCGATGGCGGGATTGCCTGTTCGGAAGGCCGTTCCGGCAATGGGGTCTATGCTTGCCCGGCGATCGACTATGCGGCAATGTGTTTCGGGCGAGGAGCCGAAGATGCGGAAGCCTCCGAAGTCGAAGTAGAAGAGGTAGGGCGAGGGATTGATGCTCCTAAGGGCCCGGTATACCTTGAAGTCGTCGCCGTTGAATCCCTGTTCGAACCGCCGGCTCAGTACGATCTGGAACACATCGCCCCGGAGGCAGTGGCTGATTCCGCTGCGGACGGCGGCCTTGTACTCATCGTCGGTGATGGACGAAGTTTCGGGCCCTACGGTGCGGAAGTTGTATGAAGCGAAGTTGCGGTTGCCCACGAGGCTCTCTATTTCGTTGATCTGACTTGCTTCGCCCTCGGCAAGCAGCTCGGCCAGGGTGAGTTCGTTGCGGAAATGGTCGAACACCAGCATGTATTTGTAGAGTATGTACATCACGTCCGGCGCATCGTTTTCGGAGTGATGCCATTCCATGACGGGAATTTCTTCCAAGTATCGAACGGCATCGAAGGCCGTGTATCCGAGCAGGCCGCACAGCACTCCGCTATCGTTTCCCTCGACGCTGAACCGGTCGAGGAACTGCTCGAACACAGGCGCCATTCCGCCGCTCATGGCGTGCTCCTCCGTGCGTTTGTCGGGGAACTGCATGCGACACAGTCCGCGGTTTACGCTGATGTTGGCTATGGGGCAAAGCGCTATGTAGGAGCGGCTGTTATCGGTTCCGTAAAAGTCGGAGCTTTCGAGTAGTACGGACTGCGGATAGATGTCGCGCACTTTGAGGTAGATGCTGACGGGAGTATTGAGGTCGCCCAGCGCCTTTCTTGTAGATAATCTATATACGTATTTCATGATGTTATTTAGAATTATAATCCATTAGTACGGAGAGGTCTTTGTCTCCTCTGCCGGATAAGATAAGAGTAACGATTTGGTCGTGCTCAAAGCTCATTTTGGGAAGTACGCCCAGAGCGTGAGCGCTCTCAAGCGCAGGAATGATTCCCTCGAGCTGTGTGATTTCAATGGCTGCGGCAAGCGCTTCGCTGTCGTCGACAGGTATGACGGTAGCCCTTCCGGCCGAAGCAAGCTGCGCATGCAGCGGGCCTATGCCGGGATAATCGAGGCCTGCGGATATGGAGTACGGCTCCAGGATCTGGCCGTCGCCGTTTTGCATCACGAGGGTGCGTGCGCCGTGGATGATGCCTTCGCGACCGAGCCTGATGGTAGCAGCGCTCTGTCCGGAATCAACGCCAAGCCCTCCGGCCTCTGCAAGGACGATCTGCACCCGGCTGTCGTCGAGGTAGTGATATATGCCGCCGGCCGCATTGCTTCCGCCGCCTACGCATGCGATAATGAGGTCGGGATGCGAGCGCCCCTCTTTCTCCTCCAACTGTTGCATCATCTCCCGGCTGATTACGGATTGCAGCCTGGCGACCATGTCGGGGTAAGGATGCGGGCCCACAACCGATCCTATTATATAAAAGGTGTCGTTCGGGTGGCAGCACCAGTCTCGAATAGCTTCGTTGGTAGCATCTTTCAGCGTTTTATTGCCCGAAGTAACCGGTCGGACTTCCGCCCCAAGCATTTGCATCTTCCTGACGTTCACCAGCTGTCGTTCCACATCCGTCTGACCCATATACACAACGCACGGCATGTTCATCAGTGCGCATACGGTGGCAGTTGCAACGCCGTGCTGCCCCGCCCCTGTTTCGGCAATGATTCTGGTTTTGCCCATGTGCCGTGCTATAAGTATTTGCCCTATTGCATTATTGATTTTATGAGAGCCGGTGTGGTTCAAATCCTCTCGCTTCAGGTAAAGCTTGCAGCCGTATTTCCGGCTCAGATTCCCGGCATGATACAGAGGAGACGGCCTCCCGGCATAGTCGCGCAACAGCTCGCTGTATTCCTTTCGGAAAGCCTCGCTCTCTATCACCTCCAGGTAGGTATTGCGCAAATCGTCAATGCATCCGAATAATATTTCGGGGATATAAGCCCCGCCGAAATGGCCGTAAAAGCCATTGTTGTCAACCTTATACATGATTCATATATTCTGAAATAATAATTATATACTTAGCATAAAGAAGGCCCGCCACAATTGCAGCAGGCCTTCACCTCTCAAAGAAAGAACTTAACTATGAAATATTTTTTTACCAAGGCCTCCCTTTTGTCAAGGCTCTCCTTAAGGAGTTCCATTGGTTGCATTTGTTCCTCAATCGCGGCGCAAAGATAATGACATCATTTTATTCTCCAAATGATAGAAGCAAAAAGTTTTCAACCGTCCCCTGTTTTCAGACGCGGCCGCCCAAACCGGCATGCGTTTTGCATTGCCCGGAAAGGCTTTACAGCATTTCAGGCCGACAATATTTTTTGCCCCATCCCCACAGCCCCGTTCTAACCTTAGAATTGAGCGCAGCCAATTTCGCGGCATCCGTTTGAACCTTAGAATTGGGTGAATGAGACCTGCCGCAAGCCGTTCTAACGTTAGAATTGGGCTAATCGGGCCTCCCGCGAGCCATTTAAATGTTAAAACGAAGCAAATTTATCTTTATTGAGAGCGTTTGAACGTTGGAATGGAGTGAATCAGGCCTCCCGCAAGCAATTCTAACGTTAGAATTGGGCAAATTAGGCCCTTCGGAAGCCGTTTGAACCTTAAAACGGGGCAAATTCGACCTTCCTGAGGCCGTTTGAACCTTAGAATCGGATTTCCGAAGCCAAATTTAGGCCTTTTTAACTTTAAAATATGGTCGTACAGACTTTTTGAGGCCATTCTAACGTTAGAACGGCTTTCGGGACATTGGCTTCACTCCATTCTAACGTTAGAACGGATGCCGCGAAACCGGCTTCACCCCATTCCAACGTTAGAACGGCTTCCCGGAAACCGGCCTCACCCCATTCCAACGTTAGAACGGGCTTGGTTCTACTTGGTTGAAAATATTATCCCCTTAAAATGCCTCTGCACGGGAGGCGATGGCGGGGAATATGCAAAGGATAAAATACTATCTTTGCCGACGACCACAATAATTATATTAACATACTTAAATAATAGAAAAAACCATGAAAATCTGTTTCAAAAAAGATTTAACAGGAATGGCGATAGGCCTCCTGATGCTGGCCGCCGGAACCCTCACGGGTAGTGCCCAGATAGTTATGAATCAAATCGGCTTTTATCCGCAGGGAAAAAAAGTGGCCGTAGTAATTAACGGAGCCCTGAACCGCGATTTCCGGCTGCTCAATGCAAGCAGCAGGCAGGTTGTGTACGAAGGGAAACTGAGCGAAGCTGTGCAGTCGACCAACTCGTCGCTCGTTACCCGCATCGCCGATTTCTCGTCCTTCATCACGCCCGGCAGCTATATCATAGCATCCGGAATGTTCGAGACGCCACCCTTCAAAATCGAGCGCAATGTGTTGCGCGGCGCCGCCATCGCCTCCTTAAAAGGCTTTTATTATCAGCGAGTTTCCATGCCCCTCGAGGAGAAATACGCCGGCAAATGGGCCAGGCCTGCCGGACATCCCGACGACGCCGTTTTGGTGCATCCGTCGGCCGCCACTAAGCGCAGGCCCGCCGGCACAATAATCTCGGCGCCGGGCGGATGGTACGATGCCGGCGATTATAATAAGTATATAGTTAACAGCGGAATTACGATGGGAACCTTGCTCTCGGCCTACGAAGATTTCCCGCAATACTACGAGCGCCTCGACATCGCAATCCCCGAAACTGGCAACGGCGCACCCGACCTGCTGAACGAAGCGGCCTACAATCTGCGCTGGATGCTCGCAATGCAAGATCCGGGCGACGGAGGCGTATACAACAAACTCACAAATGCAGCTTTCGACGCCATGACTGCCCGCCCCGGAGAAACAAAGGAGCCGCGCTACGTGGTTCAGAAGGGAACGGCGGCTGCACTCGACTTTGCGGCGGTGACGGCACAGGCGGCCCGTATCTATGAAGCCTATCCGCAGCTATATTCCGGCTTGGCCGACAGCTGTTTGAAAGCCTCGAAGCGTGCATGGAACTGGGCCATGAAGTTCCCCGATATGCCATACGATCAGGGCGCCATGAACCGCACCCACAAGCCTGAAATCTCTACCGGAGGCTACGGCGATCGCAGCTTCGGCGACGAATGGTTCTGGGCCGCAGCCGAGTTGTATCTGACAACGGGAGAAGCGAAATATGCAAAGGCCGTCACGGCCAACATCATCAAGTCGCCTCAATTGCCAAGCTGGGGCAACGTGTACATGCTTGGACTTTATTCGCTGATACGCAAGCAGTCGCCGGCCTTTGCCAATCTGCTCAAGCCCACGCTGCTGACCATGGCCGACGAGCTGGCCGAGGCCGTAGCAACAAGCGCCTTCGGCCTGACAATGGGACGCAGCCGCAACGACTTTATATGGGGAAGCAGCTCCGTTGCCGCCAATCAGGGCATACTGCTCATCAACGCCTACCTGCAAACGCGCGATGCCAAGTACCTGAACGCCGCCGCCGGCAATGCCGACTATCTGCTGGGCCGCAACGCTACCGGCTACTGCTTCCTGACGGGCTTCGGTTATCGTCCCGTACTCAACATCCATCATCGTCCCTCGGCCTCAGACAGCATAGCCGATCCCGTTCCCGGCCTGCTCTCCGGCGGCCCCAACTTCACCGCCCAGCGCAGCGATCGGCAATACTATGAGTTCACCGAACCCGAAACCACATTTGCCGATGTGGTAGGCTCATACGCCTCTAACGAGATAGCAATCAACTGGAATGCCCCAGCCGTGTATCTGTTCAATGCCGTCGAAGCATGCCGATGAGAGCGATGTTTTAGTTAATAACCATTAATAATTTGGAGATAGGAGTTATAGTGCTTACCTTCGCACCGCGTTAACGCAAGAGATATTATAAATGTTGGTTAATTAGGTATCGCGGAGTGGAGCAGTGGTAGCTCGTTGGGCTCATAACCCAAAGGTCGCAAGTTCGAGTCTTGTCTCCGCAACAACAGTCGGAGTAATAAAAACTTTCAGCCAAATAACCCTTCATTTTTTTTAGCCTCCCTTTGAAACAAGGGGAGGTTTTTTTTTATTTGGTGTGCCGAGCATGGCACAGCGCACCTGGTGGTGCAAGTCCACTACGGGGGTAGGTAGTTACCAACCGTTAGCCGAACGGCAAGGGTGTCCTTCGCGAGGGGGAATCCGAAAGAAGTCGTAGGCAAAGTCCCGAACTGAGGAATACGAACAACATCAGGCACAAGCCGTCGGATGAGTTTGCCGTGGCAGAACGAAGTCCAATTAACTACCCGGAGGCGGCAGTGTATATGTTGCAGTTACATGGGATGAAAGTGAGGTGTCTTACCTCGGGAGGTCTCACGGACGTGTGAAGGACTAACCGTCTGTAGCGCGGAGTAAAGCTTGCCGTGAGAAGTCAGCAGAGGCCATAGTAGATGCGGAAACGAGCCGGGGATAGAAATCGAGAGAAAGTACAACAAACTCGGAGGCCTCACGCAGCATTGAAGGGCCGAACCGTGCAGTGAGAAAGTAAAAGACAGCTACCTTGAGAGTCTTTAGTAGTCAGATGCTCGTAAGAGGCTCCTTGCCGCAAGAATAGGACGGAATCCGACAGACAGGCAAGAGTGATGTTTCTCGAAGGGATGGCAGCAAACAACATCTCACACTCCTCCTAAAGGAGTCAAAGCACGGAACCGCCGTGTACCGAACGGTACGCAGGGTGGTGGTGTGCTGTGAGAGTCAAGAAAAGGCTCGTAACTGATTGAAAGATGGAAGTAGGTCTTCCGCTATCGACAAATAGGTGTTGGTGGCAAACCGGCAAGTGCTGCTTTTGTTGCAAGACAAAGGTGGTGAACGACTTGTTAAAAGGCAATGATAGATTGTCAGGTGCGTAAATGAAAGATGAACGCAAGTGAACCGTTGATGAAGCATCGAAAGTGCGTTAGTTTACATCAGAACCAGACTTTCACCACGAGTTTGGGATAAGTAACGGGGGATACCTATACAGCTGCCCGTTTCGGTGTACGGTGTTAAGACGGCATGATTCATTTACAGGCTTTTGATTGGAACGCAGGAACCCGCTTTGGGATGTTAAGGGAAAATACTCAAGTGAAAGAAGCACGAGGTAGAAATACCGAAGACCAAAGCAGGGGCGGATTACTTCGTAGTAGTGATGAAGCTTCTGTAATGGTAGTGGAGCGAAGGGAGTAACTTATTCGGCAAATTGAATTGAACAACTTAAAAATTAAGGATGAAGCAAATACAAGGAGCAAAACCATTTAACATTGACCGTTGGGAGTTATACCACGCTTACGTGCATATAAAATCTAATCGGGGAAGTGCAGGCATAGATGGTGTCGAATTGTCGGAATACGAGAAAGCACTCAAAGTAAACCTCTATAGGTTATGGAATCGCATGAGTTCGGGTAGTTATATGCCTAAAGCAGTCAAGCTGGTAGAAATACCGAAGTCCAATGGAGGAAGTCGTCCGTTAGGAATCCCGACTGTTGAAGACAGGATAGCTCAAATGCTTGTAGTTCGCCTGATAGAACCGTCTATAGATGAAATTTTCCATGAAGATTCCTATGGCTATCGACCGAATCGTTCGGCACACCAAGCTGTCGGAAAGGCTCGGGAACGCTGTTGGCAATACGATTGGGTATTGGATATGGATATAAGTAAGTTCTTTGATACGATAGACCATGGACTGCTAATGAAAGCAGTAGAGTGTCACGTAAAAGAGAGGTGGATACTGTTATATATCCGACGCTGGCTTGTTGTTCCATATGAGAGCCCCGATGGCAGTCGCATGGAAAGAATTTGCGGAGTGCCGCAAGGTTCGGTAATAGGTCCGATTTTGGCAAACCTGTATCTTCACTATTGTTTTGACAAATGGATGGAGAAAAAGCATCCGTTCATAAAATTTCATTACTGTCCGGTAAAAGCTCAAAAGAGAATCTTACCCCCTCATTACTCCTGATAAAATCAGTATGTACAACATCAAAGTAAAAAGCAAGCCCCCTAATCAAAAAGCGAAGGCTCCGGAGGAGGAATATTTCTCTTCAAAATAACATTTAGCCATGCTTTTTCGGGGTTCTCACAGAAACTATAAATGTCTATGTAACACATAAGCATTTGACGCACCATTGTTACTAAGTTGGAGAAGCTCCAAGCCCGTTTAAGGCTTTTTTGAAGAAGCGTAACCAAGAGGTTGGCAATAAGTGTTACCCAAATTTGGGTTTGTATGGCATTAACACTTTCTCCGAAGAAATATTTAAGAGGAAAGTTTTGCTTCAATTGTTTGAATAACACCTCTATTTGCCATCTACGTTTATAGATTTCAATAATTTCTTGCGCTTCCAATTCGAAATTGTTTGTTAACAATACGCTTGAATGCCGCGTCTTTTCCTCCCAATACTCAATCTTGCGAGAAGTATGTTTAATATCATCCTTATGAAATTCAACAATCATATCTTTAAGCACAACTAAACCCTCTTTATTGACCACGTAACGGCTTTGACCGGCTACGTAACGCAGGTTCTTCTTCATTTTAGTAACATAGAAAACACCATTCTGTGTAAACTGCTCAAAGACTTTGTAATCAATATAAGCACGATCCATCGCTAAGAATGCGCCGTTTGAGAGCTTCAGCTTATCAAGCATAACATGGTCATGAGTAGCTGCAGAAGTATAATGGAGGGAATAAGGCAGACCTTCGTCTGCACGGATGACCGTGATCGAGTAGGCAAAGGGAATTTCACCCTAAGCCTCTCACAGAACCGTACGTGAGGGTCTCCCCTCATACGGCTCTTCTTATTTCGGTCAAACTGCATTAGCGTTTTACTTTCGTTTCCGATTTCTTTCACTTGCAGTAGGTTTGACGCCCCAAGCCCAGTGTGCAAACAGATTAGGTTTCGTCAGTGCGATGTCACCCAACCGATACACTGTCTGTGTCTTGCGTTTTCTCAAACCTTTGAATTTCCTCTGTCCCCAACGGACAAGTCTATCATTGACATGCTTAAGAACCTGTTTCAATACTGTGGGGTTATGCTGCCCATAGTAATTTATCCACCCTTGAATAACGGGGTTGATTTCTTTCGCTATATCCGCTAATTCCATTGGAACCCAATGGTTGGAGTTCCAATTTTGGATGCTTTCCCATATTTTCGTTCTCGCTTTCTTACTGATTGCGGGAGAAAAGTTCAGGAACACTTCTCCATGAGCATCTATCGAACGTCTCGGCTTGAATGTATAGCCAAGAAAGTCAAATTGTATGCACTCATAGGGAATATCACGATGGTTCTTTTTGCAATAGACAATTTTCGTCTTTGCCTCGTTGAGTTCCAACTTGCATTCGGCAAACCGTTTCTTGATGGCTCGTCTGATAAACTCCGCCTATTTCAGGCTTACACAGTGGCATATCGTATCATCTGCATATCGCTCGAATGAAATGTTTGAGTGATTTCTTTTCATCCATTCGTCAAAAACATAATGCAGGAATAAGTTTGCCAAGATTGGACCAATCACCGAACCCTGCGGCACGCCCTTAGCCCTTTCTACCTGTGTTCCATCCTTCAACTGATAAGGAACGGACAACCAACGTTTGATATAAATCATTGCCCACTTGCATTTTACATGCCTTTCAAGGGCTTTGATAAGGAGTTCGTGGTCGATATTATCAAAGAAACCTTTGATGTCCAAGTCTAACACCCAATGAAATGTGTAAGAGCGTTCTTTCGCCTTTCTCACCGCATCAAGCGCAGACCTGTTCGGTCGATAAGCATAGGAATCCTCATGAAAATAAGGTTCTATGTCCGGCTCGATAGTCATTACGACTACCATTTGAGCCACACGGTCTCCTACCGTTGGTATGCCAAGAGGTCGTTTACCGCCATTGGATTTAGGGATTTCCACCAGCTTTACAGCAGGCGGAAGATAACTCCCCGAACTCATGCGATTCCATATCTTGTACAGATTGCCTTTGAGATTACCCTCAAAATCTGCAATGGATATGTTATCCACACCAGCCGCCCCTCTGCCCACTTTTACCCTCTTGAATGCTTCCATGACAAGTTGTCTGGAAATATCAAATGACTTTGCGTCTTTCATTAAATCCTCCTAATTTTAATAGTTGTTCAATTCAATTCGCCGAAATAAGCTAACCCCTTTGCTCCACTCCCATTACAAGAGCTTCATCACTACTACGGGTTAGTCTGTCCCTATACGAAGCATCGGTACTTTCATTCTTACAGGGTCTCTGCTTGAATTTTTCCCTTAGCATCTCCGTACAGGTTCCCACGTTCCTCGCAAGAGCCTCCATGTGAATCGTGCCGTCTCTATACCGGATGCCGCCAAGGCAGTAAGCGGGTTTCCCCTTAGCTTATCCCGAACCAAGTACAGGGGTTCGGTTTTGACATCATCTTGAATATTTCGGTACCTCATCAACGGTTCATTTGCATTCACCTTTCACATGCTTACCTGCCTGCCTCTTGACAGACTTTTCGGACATCGCTCACGACCTTAGCTTTTGACTAAAGCCGCATGCCGCGGTTTGAAACCTCCTCCTGTAAGGCGGTTTCGAGGGGCCTACCCTCATCTCTTGCGAAGCATCGAACTACCGTTATTCAGGCGATAGTTCGTTCGTGGCACACTGTACTTTTATTCCGCCTTTCTTTTTCCCGTGTTTGGGATTGCGTCCTGCGCCCTTTAATACGCTTGAAAACAGACTGATGGTCGTAGAATCCATTATATGCAGACACTTCTCCCATATTTTATTGGAGCGGCTGTCCGCTAAAACATGCTTATGCTGTTTGAGGAGCGAGAGATAGACACGGGCAAAAAAATCGCTGCTACGACGGCTGTTCGCCTCTGATAAGGTGCTGCGTCTTACCATATAATCAATTCCCAAATGTTGGAGTTTATGCGCTTGGGAAAGCATTCATATAACGAGCTCTCGTAGAGAATCATGGCGCATAAGTACACCATAGAGCATACTCACTAAATGAGAATAGCCGTCAAGCTTCTTTACATAGCGCTCAAAACCGCCCGCGCGACTAATGGATTTGATTTTACGCTTGTCTATCAAACTTAACAATTGGGCTAAATCTTATTTTGAGGTGCTACGAAAAAATATTTAGCCATGCGGAAGCGTTATATGTATTAGTTATCACAAACAAGTATATCTATGGAATCCTTACTAAATGCTTTATTGTCTA
>JAITGS010000015.1 GCA_031280435.1 Tannerellaceae bacterium
GGCTACACGAGCAGCACGCCCATAATCAGCGACCAGATAAACGACTATTACACCTACGCGATGTCGGGAGGCAATCCCGGCATACCCCTGCTCGACTCCGAGAACAGGCTTGGCGTGAATGCAAACGGCGAGGACGACCCGCAGAATGCAACGAACAATCCCTACCTCCGCTTGCGGAACAGAACGGGCGACATCAACAAATACAACCTGAAGGCGCGCCTCTACGGTACTCTGACTCCCTTCGAGGGCTTCAGCATCCAGGCTTCTTATTCCTATGAATATTATAATCTGGCAAAGGTTGATAAGCCGAACTTTGTGCCCATGTGGAACTTCCAGACCGGAGCTCTGCATACGGACGGCAAAGGACGCACAAGCGTAAGGAACTACGACGAGAAGCGCTTCCGCAACCAGGGCGACATCCTGGCACGATACGAAAACCGCTTCGTCGACCAAAAGCTGAGCCTCGCCCTCATGGCCGGCGCAAGCCAGGAGCAGTTCCGCCGCCAATACACCGACTTCACGCGCATGGACCTGCTCGATCCTTCGCTCTGGGCAGTTAACGGCGCTATCGGAGAAACTTCCTCGAGCGGCAACATCACCGAATGGGCCATGCAATCGTACTTCGGACGCCTCAACCTGGGCTGGGACGACAAATACCTCTTCGAGGCAAGCCTGCGATACGACGGCTCCTCCCGATTCCTGACGGCTAACAGATGGGGCGTCTTCCCTTCCTTCTCGGCCGCATGGCGCATCTCGGAAGAAGAGTTCCTGAAGAACATCGGCTGGCTCGATAACCTCAAAGTACGCGCATCCTACGGCTTCCTGGGAAATAACTCCTTAGGCTCCGATAAGGATCTGGACGGCAATTACTCCGCCCTGTCGACCTACGCACAGTCAAATTATGTGCTGGGAAATAACGTGGTGATGGGACTGGCCCAGACGGCTCTCGCAAACGGACTGCTGACATGGGAGAAGACCAGCAAAACCAATATAGGCGTAGACTTCAGCATTCTGAAAAGCCGCCTGGGAGGTACAATAGAGTATTTTTCCAACTATACGACAGACATCCTTATAGACCTGCCGGCTCCGAGAGTGCACGGCAATGCCTCGCTGCCGAGACAGAACGCGGCGGAGGTCAGCAACAAAGGCGTAGAGCTATCGCTCACATGGAACGACCGCGTAGGCAAGGATTTCAGGTACAACGTAGGCCTTAACGTCACCCGCATCAAGAACAACGTAGAGAAGTTCAAGGGCGAGGAGAAATCCTTGGACGCCGACCGCATGATCCTGGAAGGCTATCCCATCAAAACGCTCTTCATCCTCGAGATGGACAGGATAGTGTCGACACAGGAAGACCTGAATCACATACAGTCGCTGCTCGACAACGCCCCCGCCGGCAAGACCGTATTCCCCTACGGACGGCCTGCGCTGGGCGATGTGCTCTACAAAGACACCAACAACGACGGCCTCATAAATGACGACGATAGAGTGGCGGTAGGCAACGGCAGGAATCCCGACCTTACCTACGGCTTCTCCTTAGGCGCTTCCTGGAAAGGCATAGACTTCTCTATGCTGATACAGGGAGTGGCCGGCCTCAAAGACATCTATTACAGCAACCTGAACCGCTCTACCGTGCGCGTGGGCTATCAGCTGAACAAGGAGATAATAGACGGCAGATGGTATGAAGGACGCACCTCGCCGGCCACCTATCCGAGGCTTCTGGATTACTCGGACGTGAGGAACGAAAGGATGTCGACACTGTGGGTAGGCGACAAAGACTATCTGAAGATTCGCAACATACAGCTCGGCTATACCCTGCCGACGGCACTGACGCGCAAAGTTCTTATGGACAGAGTACGTGTGTACGGCAGTCTGGAAAACTTCTTCACGTTCACAAGCTGGAATGGATACGACCCGGAAATCTCCGGCGTCACCTATCCCACCATGCGCCAGGCCGTGATTGGTATAAACTTATCCTTCTAAACGTTTAATAGGAAATAAATAAAAAATATGAAAAAGATATTGTTATCAATTGTTACATTCCTGATTGTATTCACAGGATGTTATGATTTGGACAGGGCGCCGTTCGACCAGCCGAGTTCGTCTACTTTCTGGAAAACGGAAGACCAGTGCATACAGGGTTTGATGGGTATTTACTCAACCTTCAAGAAAGATGATTTGTTCGGAAAGCAGTTTCTGATAGATATAAACTCGGACGTGGCAAGCGGATACGACCAGTATGAGCCGCTTCAGTTGGGCACCTGCACTCCCACCACAGGCTTCCTGAACGGCAAATGGCAGAACGGATACAACACCATACAGGCAGCCAACCTGGCCATCCGCAGTATAGCCGGCTCGGAGATAGACGCAGCCGCAAAGGCCAAGCTCGTAGGCGAAGCCAAATTCCTGCGGGCGCTGGCCTACTTCCATCTCATGGATTACTTCGGAGGCCTGCCGCTATACGACGAAAGCACAGACCTGGAAGTTGACATCAATAACCTGACATTGCCGAGAAGCACCCTGGAAGCAACCAGGGCTTTCATCATCAAAGACCTGAAAGATGCAGCCGATGCCAACCTGCCCGATAAATGGTCGGCCGACAACTACGGCCGTGCAACAGGCAGCTCCGTCTACGCTCTGCTGGGCAAGGTCCAGCTATATAATAAGGAATACGCCGAAGCCGCCAAGTCGTTGGAGCAGGTGTTAGACGCCAAGTACGGCCACCAGCTGCATGCCGACTTCAACGACCTCTTCAGCCCGAGCGGCAAGGGATCGAGCGAAATGGTGTTCTGCATAGTCAATTCCGGAGGCGTCGGTAAGAACTACGGAATGCCCTTTGCCTTCTACGCCGGAACCCGCAACTGCTTCGGAAGCTGCTGGAACAACACCGTGCCTTCAACCGCTTTGGGAGATATGTATGAGTACAAAGACGGCCGCCCCTTTAGCTGGGATGAACTGTTTCCGGGATATACAGCCGACCTGGCCGTTCGCGAGCAGGTTCTTCGCGTCACCGTGAACGATAGCGGAACCGAGATAGTAGAGATGCCCGAAGAGGCGGAGCAAATCAAGGCAATGTACGAGCAGCGCGATCCCCGCATGGCCGCAACCCTTATAGCTCCCTACATGACCTACAAAGGATGGTACGCCAACGCTCCCAAAGACATGCTGTTCATTTTTGCCAAGAAGGCCGACGGCGGCATCATGAACCTGAATGAAACATACGGCTTCATGCGCAATAATCGCGGCGGATGGGAAACCTACTTCTGGAAGAAGTTCGTACCGGAATATAATTGGGATGGCGCTATCACCGACCGCGCTCATACGCCGGTTAACTATCCGGTAATCCGCCTGGCCGACGTCTACCTCATGCTTGCCGAATGTTATAACGAAACCAATCAGTCCGACAAAGCTGTTGAGTTCATCAATAAGGTTCGCGCTCGCGCAGGCATGGCGGAAATAAACAGCGGCCCGGCTCATCTGGAGGCAAAAACAAAGGAGGCCGTATTCCAGCGCATCTTCAGGGAAAGAGCATTCGAGCTTGCCAACGAAGGACACCGCGACAGCGATCTGCGCCGCTGGCGACTGTCGCACCAGCTCCTGAACAAAGACGACTACGGTATCACCGGCAAGCGTCTTTTCACCCGCAAGTTCAATGAAAACAGAGATTATCTCTGGCCTATACCCAGTGATGAAATAGAAAAGAACAGCTCGCTGACACAGAATCCGGGTTGGTAAACAGCTGTATAAAACAGGGGCGGGCTTATCGGTTGCGGTATAGCTCGCCCTTTTTATTTGTGCGCTCCGCTATCTTGCTCGCAAGGCAAATGTATAGTTCAAAGTCCGGGCCGGGGCTTAAGGTGTACTGCCTCATCAGAGCCGAATGTGTCAAAAAGGAGGTTGCGCTCGCAAAGCAGGTCATTCCCGCGAAGGCGGGAATCTCCGATCGAAAGACGGTTACGATTGTATAATCCTTATGCATCAAAGGGCTTATACAATCGTCCCAACTATCGATCGGAGATTCCCGCCTTCGCGGGAATGACACATTTGGGCAGGCGGAAATTACTTTTTGATACATTTACCCGTTCGAACGTTAGAATGGAGGCTATCCGACCTTCGGCAGGTCGTTTGAACGTTAGAATGGAGCCAAATCGGGCTCCGGAGGGTTGTTCTACTGTTAAAACTGCGCAAAATTGATCGCTTTGAAGCCGTTCTAACGTTAGAATTCTCTCAATGAGCCCTGCCGCAAGCAATTCTAACGTTAGAATGGAGCAAAATCGGGCTCCGGAAGGCCGTTCTAAGGTTCAAACGGAGCAAATCCGGCCTCCGGAAGGCTGCTTTAGGCTTGGAAGCGGAGAAAATCGGCTCGATTTATGTTGTTTTAACAGTCAAACAGGGGCAGTCCGGCCGGATTGACCTCATTCTAACGTTAGAACGGCTTGCGGGAGACAGTGCCGGGGCCATTCTAACGTTAGAACGGCCTGCGGGGGACAGTGCCGGGGCCATCCTAACGTTAGAACGGCCTGCGGGGGACAGTCTTTGGCTTATTCTAAGGTTCAAACGGCCTGCTGCTTCCTGCGGGGAATTTGAATTGCGGAGCAAAACCTGTATGTTTGCTTCATTATCAATCTAATTAAATATTTATATCACCATGAAAAACTTACTGATAATAGCTCTGCTGATTGCTGTATGGCCGGCGGCTCCGGCTCAGCAGCCTGTACAGATTCACGACATCAAGATGATTAACCTGGGAGACGGACGCCTCTATGCTACCTCTATCGACAAGGGCAAGCCTCTCAACGGGAAGATGCGTATAATTACCGGATATACTACCGAATACATAGATGCACAGTTCAGCAAAGGATACGCTACGGGCAGGTGGGAATACTACAAGAACAACCTGCTGCTGAAGCGTACGAGCTATGCCGAAGGCCTCACTCACGGAGAGGTCGTTGAGTATCATCCCGACGGCGAGACCGTGAAGGCGACGGCCACCATGGTAGGGGGTAAGGTGGACGGCACCAACTATATGTACGACCGCAACGGCCGGAAGGAGTACGAGCGCAGCATGAGCAACGGAGTGGCCGAAGGATACGAGCGCAGGTTCGACCCCGACGGCAATATCACCGAGGAGCGCTTCTACAAGAACGGCAAGGCCGAGGGCAAGGCCTTCCAGGTCATCAACCGCGGACAATCCGACGAATACACCATGAGAGCTTCCTTCGTTAAGGGGCAATACGACGGCGACTACACCGAAACATTCGCAGGCGGAGCACTCAAGGTGAGGGGAGCCTATACCGAAGGCAAACGCATAGGCGCATGGGAATACTTCAAGCGCGACGGCTCTCATGCCAAGCCTACCGAGGAGTACGTTAACAACACAGTCGTGCGGCGAACGGAATACTTCACCGACGGCAAGGTGAGCCGCGAGCTCAACTTCAACAGCGAGGGCAAAAAACACGGTGCGGAGAGGGAGTATGACTTCGAAGACGGCCGCCTCGTAAAGGAACTGAACTACGTGGACGGCAAGCTGCTCGGACGGCAGATGCGCCGCATGTCGAGCAACATCTACGGCCGATACATGGAATACTGCACCTACAACGAGGCGGGCCGTAAGCATGGCGAATACCTTGAGACCTTTGAGGATGGCGGACAGATGAAATCGAAGGGCATGTACGACAACGACAAGAAGGTCGGCACGTGGCTATACGGCGAAGACAGCGGCAAGACGCCTCCTAAAGAGGAAGTGTACGACAAGGGCATACTGCTGAACGACAAGAGCTATACCACAAGCCCCCACGGCAACTATTTTGAGCTCACCAAGTACAACGCACGCAAGCAGAAGGACGGGGAATACCTCCAGGTATGGGAGCAGGGGGGCAAGACCAAAACCAAGGGACAATACTCGCAGGGACGCAAAACCGGCGTCTGGCTTACCTACGACATCAACGGCAAATTGCTGAAGGAAGAGACGAACGATTAGCCCGGGGGCTGCACGCGCGCGTATGGCTGCACATCCATGCCGCAGAAATCGCGGCGCTGATACTTGTAGTGCCCCGTTACGGCCACCATGGCTGCATTGTCGGTGGTGAAGCGCAGGGGAGGAATATGCACCGTCCAGCCCAGCTCTGCGGCATGGTCGAGCAGGGCGTCGCGCAGGGCGCTGTTGGCCGATACGCCTCCGGCCAGAGCCACCTCGGCTATACGCAGGTCGTGCGCTGCCTTGCGCAGCTTACGCATAAGTACCTCAACGATGCATGCCTGGAGCGATGCGCAGAGATCGGCCTTGCGCCGCTCCACAAAGTCGGGCTCTACCGCAAGCCTGTCTCTTATAGTATACAGAAACGAGGTCTTAAGTCCGCTGAAGCTATAATCGTAGGCGGCAACATTGGGCCTGGCAAAGCTGAAGGCTGCCGGATTGCCCTCGGCCGCCAGCCGATTCACCACCGGGCCGCCGGGGTATCCCAGGCCCATCACCTTGGCGCACTTGTCGAATGCCTCGCCGGCGGCATCGTCTATGGTGCGGCCTATAATCTCCATATCAAACGGACTGTCTACCCGGATTATCTGCGAGTTACCTCCCGAAACCAGCAGGCAGAGGAAGGGGAAGCGCGGCCGGGGAGCGTCCGTGTTCTCCTCCGTCCTTATGAAATGCGCCAGCACATGTGCATGCAGGTGGTTCACTTCAATCATGGGAATACGGAGCGAGGCCGCCAGCCCCTTTGCAAACGACACTCCCACCAGCAGCGACCCCAGCAGCCCCGGCCCGCGCGTGAAGGCTATCGCGCTAAGCTCGCTGCGCTCTATGCCCGCCCGGCGTATAGCCTCGGATACAACCGGCACTATGTTTTGCTGATGGGCCCTCGATGCCAGCTCGGGCACCACGCCTCCGTAGGCTTCGTGCACCGACTGGGCGGCTATCACGTTGGAAAGCAGCAGGCCGTCGCGCATAACAGCCGCCGATGTATCGTCGCACGACGATTCTATACCTAATATTACTGTTGACATCTTATTGTTTTTTGGGGGGCCAAGATAAGGAAAATGGATTATTGAGGCGAACGCCCATTCGGCGATCACCCGAATGCCCATTCGGCGATCACCCGAATGCTCATTCGGCGATCACCCGAATGCTCGGTCGGCGATCACCCGAATGCTCGGTCGGCGATCACCCGAATGCCCATTCGGCGATCACCCGAATGCCCGGTCGGCGATCACCCGAATGCCCGGTCGGCGATCACCATACTGTGCATTAACCGATCCGGTGAATGACGAACAAAGCCCGCTCCTGATTGGGGGGCGGGCTTTGGGGTGATATATATAAGCCCGGAGGGCTTAATAATAGCCTTCGTTCTGCGCCTCGTTGTCAGGCGGTTTGGGTGCAAGGCGGTCGATGTGATTCTGAGGAATAGGCCGGAGCTTGTGATAAGGCTTGATGTTGCCGGCGGCGTCCGGATTGAACTTGAGGACGCGATCGTACAGCGTTTCGGTGCGCACCAGGTCTTCCCAGCGGTTCATTTCGCCGAACATCTCCCGGCAGCGCTCGTCGAGCATGAAGGCGATGAAGTCGGCGCTTATGCCGGCGGCCGTAACCATTATCTCCTGCTCGGTGGAGGCGGTGAGCTTGTCGTCAGGGCCGTTGTCCACCGTTGTCCATTCCTTGGGTTTGATTTCGCCTTCCTTATAAGCGGCCCTTTTGCGAACCACGTTGATGTATTCGGCTGCCTTGTCGTAGTCGCCTTTGCGTCCGTATGCTTCTGCGGCTATAAGATACGTCTCGGCGAGGCGCATGCGTATGAAGTTGCGCGAGCCCTGCTCATAGTTCATATCCGGCCGCTCTACATCTATCCATTTCCACAGGCATGGGTAGAAGTGGTTGGTGTTGTTATCTACGGGTATGAGGGTGTAGGTAGAGCGGGCGATGTCGGTTTGCATCTGCCTGTTGGCCTCAACGCTTATTATTGCTCCCTTAATATCTTTTGCCCCGTAGTATCTGGGTATAAAATAAGCGGCGGTGTCGCCCACTTTGAACTTGGGCTTGCCCACGAGCTCCGCCGGCGGTTCGTAGAGCAGGTCGGATGTGGTCTTGCCGTCTGCATCAACATAGTAGTACTGACTTTGCCATACGGGAATAGATGATTCGCGGTTGGCGGGGAAGGCCCATTTGAACATCTTGTACAGGCGGGAATCGTTGGTGCGGTCGTACAGATTGGCCTGGTAGTGGGGCGTGGGTCGCACGCGCTTCCATGCTCGCCCTTGCTGGAGGTCTCGCTGCAATCCGGGCAGGTTCTCGTAGGTGGGCACCCAGTAGAGGTGCATGCGGTTGCCGTCGCCGTTGAAGAGTACTTCGCCGGTGAACTCTACGGCGAATATCACCTCCGGCGTTGTTTTATGCAGCTTCTGGTCGAAGAACGTCTTGTAGTCCGGCGTGAGGGCGAACTTGCCCGATGAGATGACGGCATCGGCGTATACGATGACGCTGTCCATATCGGTGGGCTGCTGCCCGCGGCTGTCCTTCACGGCGCTCCCGCGAGTGAGGTATACCTTGGCGAGCAGGTTGGTTGCGGCCCATTTGGTGGCCCGTCCGCGCTGGCTCTGCTGCGCTACGTCGGGCAAGGCTTCGGAGGCGAATCGCAGGTCGGCGATGATAGCCCGGTAGATGTCGGCCACCGGAGCTCGCTTGAAGTCAGTCACTATCTCGGTGACGTTGCCCTCGAGGTTGAGCGGTATGGGCCCGAAGTGCTGCACGAGGTCGTAGTAGAAGTAGGCGCGCATGAAGCGGAGCTCTCCCTCGCGCGAGCGCTTCTCGGCATCAGTCATGTCGACAACCTTAGGGAGGTACATAAGCGCAGTGTTGATGCGGTTGATACCCTTAAAATTGTTCTCCCAGAACTCGTACAGCAGCCCGTGGCCGGCGTTCATCTGCACGCTGTACTTGTTGAAGGCATCCTTCTGGCCACCGTCGGCCCCTTCCCAGATGTAGTCGGTGCCGTACTCGTTGAAGCAGTAGTATCGTTCGCCTCCTACGTACCATCGCATGGTGGTGTAGGCTCCGTTAACGGCGCTTTCCATTCCTGTTTTAGTTTCAAAGAAGTCGTATGATACTCCGCTGACGACCTTTTCCTCCAGGAAAGAGTCGCAAGAAGAAAGGAAAGCTATCGCTATGAGCGTTAAGCAGTATCTCGTTATACTTTTCATATTATTTCGTTTTTAAAGTGATAGAATCAGAAGCTCAGATTGAGACCGAGGAGGTAGGTTCTCGGCACAGGCTCGTTGAATCCGCGGTTATCATCCTGGTTGCCCAGCTCCGGATCTATACCGGGGAAGCGGGTGAACAGGTATGCGTTCTGCACGGTAGTGTATATCCTGCACTTGCTTATGCCCAGCTTTCCGAGCATAGCCGCCGGCAGTGAGTATCCCAGCGTCACCTGCCCTACGCGGAGGAACGAAGCTTCGGAGTAGTACAGCGCGTCTATGTAGTTGGGATTCTCGAAGTCGCGGTTGGGCCGCGGAGCCTCGTTGCTTTTGTTGCTGATGGGATTGCCGCTGGAGTCCTCGCCTATGATGCGCCAGTAGTTCACCTTAGCGCCGTTGTATCGGCCGTTGAAGCTCCAGTTTCGCTCGAACTTGCGCATCTGGCCGAATGATCCGGTAAGGAAGAGGCTCAGGTCGAAGTTGCCCACGTTGAAGTAGTTGCTCAGGCTGAGGTTGAACTTAGGCTCTACCTGCCCAAGGATGAAGCGGTCGGCCGAAGTAATCTTGTAGTCGCCGTTCTTATCGACCACCTTGACGTCGCCGGGCTTGAAGACGCCGCCCCACTTGTCGAGCTCGGCCTGATCCTCTATCTGCCAGATGCCGTCGGACTTGTAATCGTAGAACACCCTGACGGGATAGCCTATGAACCACTTGTTGCCCTCGTCATCATTCTTGCCGTTGTAGAGCTCGGTGATTTCTTCCTTGTTGGCGGAGAAGATAAAGTCGGTAGACCAGGTGAAGTTCTTGCTATGCACGTTCTGCGTATTGATCGTCACCTCAAGCCCGCTGTTGCGAATCTTGCCTATGTTCGACATCACGTTCGGGAAGCCCGACACAATAGGAAGCTGACGCTCCATCAGTAGCCCTTCCGTATTCTGCATGTAAGCATCCACAACCCCGCTAACCTTACCGCCGAGGAATCCGAAGTCTATACCGGCGTTCCATTGCGTAGTGCTCTCCCACGACAGATAGGGGTTAGGCATCTCCTTCTGATAGAACGAGAGCACCCCCTGCGAGCCGTAGATGTAGCGTCCGTACTCAAGGCTTCCCTGAGTCTTGTACGGATCGATAGCCGTATTGCCCGTTATGCCGTAGCCCAGGCGCAGCTTGAGGTTGCTGACTGCATCTACGTCCTTCAGGAATGCCTCCTCCTTAATGCGCCAGGCCAGGGCGGCCGAGGGAAACAGCACCCACTTGTGCCCCGGAGCCAGACGCGACGAGCCGTCGTATCGAGCCGAAACCGTCAGCAGATACTTATCCCTCAGGTTATAGTTGAGGCGGCCCATGAACGATGAGAGCCTCCAGCGAACATACGAACTGTTCACGCCCTCAATAGTCTGAGCCGAGCCGACATTATACCAGAGCTGATTCTCATACGGCAAATCCTTAACCCTTATCTCAAACGTCTCCAGCGTCTCCTGCTGAATAGACTGAAGCAAGGTGAGGCCAACCGTGTGAGTATCATTAAAGGTCTTATTATAGAACAGAAGATTCTCCCAGGTATACATCCTGCGGTTATCACCCTTATTCTCGGCCCGAGCAGGACTGCCCGAACGGTCGGAACTTAGCGCTCCGAAGAAGTTATAATCGTAGTACGGGCCTATGTCTATACCGACATTCGTGCGATAGCTGATGTCGAAAGGCAGCTTAGCCTCCACGTAATAGCTACCGAGGAAGCGATCCTTCTTCCGTAGCCTGCTTGTATTGTCGAGGTTCAGATAATTGTTCCAGAGCTGCGGATCATTGCCGGGGCGCGAAGTGATTATCTTCCCCTCCTCATCATAAATATCGGCAAGCGGATAAACGCCTCTCGAATCATGGTATATGTTATTACCGGCCGTGCGATCAAAGTGCGAGAACTGCGTCTGTCCGCCAATCGTCACCCGGCTGTTAACCTCCCAGTCGAAGTTGACGCGAACCGAATAGCGAGCATAATCCTGCCCCTTCACAATGCCATCCTGGCTGAAATAAGTAGCCGAGGCCAAGAGCTTGATCTTGTCCGTACCGCCGCGAACGCTCACCTCATGATTCTGGATAGGAGCCAGCCTTAGAGCCTCATCCATCCAGTTTGTGTAAGGAACCCGCTCCGGATGCCAGTTGCCCTGCTCATCATATCCCATCTCAATCTTACTGATGATACTGGGATCCGCAACGAAGTATCCAACCTTCCTGTCCCAGTCCAAAGTCGGAACAAGGGGATAAGGCGTCGTTTTGGTCGTAGCACGATTAGCCTCGCGAACCAGCTCAACCCACTCGGCGCCATCCATGACATCCACCGTCCGGGTAGCCTGCTGAATGCCATAATAACCATTGTAATCAACCTGCGTCCGGCCCGCCTTACCCTTCTTCGTAGTGATAAGAATAACTCCATTAGCACCGCGCGAGCCGTAGATAGCCGTAGCCGAAGCATCCTTCAAGATCTCAATCGACTCAATATCCGAACCGCTCAGCTCATTCAAGCCGACAACAATAGGAATACCATCCACCACATACAGCGGATCATTAGTAGCCTTCAGCGAGCGATTACCACGGATGCGGATAGCCGTCTCCCCACCGGGAACAGCATTCTTGCGCATCACCGACAGCCCCGCCGCACGACCCTGCAAAGCCTCCTGAGCGCTAAAAGTAGCCACCTCCTGAAGCCTGTCGCCCTTAACCGAGGCAACCGAGCCCGTCAAATCACGCTTGCGCACTACGCCATAGCCGACAACCACCACCTCATCCAAGTTCAGCAAATCCTCCTGAATAACAATCACAGGATTATTCTTGCCGCCAAGGCTAAAATCCAAAGGCTGGAAGCCAACATAAGTCACCGACAAAACCGCATTGAGGCTGGGAACCGTAATAGTGAACCGCCCATCCGGATCGGTAATCACACCATTGTTCGTACCCTTCTCAATCACATTCGCGCCTATGATAGGAATCCCCGACGCATCATTAACCACTCCCGACACAGCTTGTTGCGCCATAACATCCGTCATGCCGAACAGCGCCGGAAGCAAAAACAAACAAAGAAACTTGATTAAATTTCTCATGAGCATATTGATTTAATAATGAATAAATATTACAACAACACATTATCAACCGCACTATATTGAATTTGACATGTCGACCTGCTCCGAATCAAATCCGGAGTACATACAGATAAAAAGACAGAAAAAAAGAAGATGAGAAAAGAAAGAGAACGACCTATTCCGCGGGGGAAATGTCGAGGGGGGGGGGGGAATTGTAAAGCAATCGCCGTCAAAGCTCCGACAGCAGCATTTCCATAATAGTATAAAGGCAACAATAGATTCATATAAGCTTTATTTAACGCAGGCAAATATATAACTTAATTTTAACCCACAAAATTCCGCAGGCCGCATTGCCGGGGCAAACCTTAAGTTTGGCGGGCCTTCCCGAAGCCATTCCCGCCCGTGCATTTCCCTCTTTTCCGGGCGCCTGCAAATCACTCCGCAGACGATCCAACATATTAGTTTGGCTGAATTTTTTTTCCGCAGAAGATCTAACATATTAGTTTGGCCGAATCATTTCTCCGCAGCCGATCCAACAAGTTCGTTTGGCTGAATTTTTTTTCCGCAGACGATCTAACATATTAGTTTGACCGAATCATTTCTCCGCAGACGATCTAACAAGTTAGTCGGCATATTGTCTTGCTCGAAAAGTAATTTTCGACTGAAAAATGACCGGCCCGGTACGCTCCAATCGCTTGCACTGACGGTTTCATTCGATTTCCCTACCTTTGCGCCTCACTTTATTATTTATTATATCATGAAAAACTTTATTGCTTTGTTTTTGTTTTTCTGCGCGACCATTGCGGCATCGGCGCAGATTCGCACGGAAATTTTACTTGAAAAGAACTGGAAGTTCTCGCGCACGGATCAGCCGGAGGCTGTCGGGCCCGACTTCGACGACGCCGCATGGCAGTCGGTCAGGGTGCCGCACGACTGGGCTGCCTACGGGCCGTTCGACGGAAATGCCGACCTCCAGAACGTGGCTATCACTCAGGACGGCGAGACGCAGGCCTCGATGAAGTCGGGGCGCACGGGCGGACTGCCTTTCATAGGCGTGGGCTGGTATCGCACGCGCTTCGACGCCGGCGGATTCGAGCCCGGCAGCCGGAGGGCTTCCATCTGCTTCGACGGGGCTATGAGCAATGCGCGCGTGTGGCTCAACGGTCGGGAGGTGGGCTTCCGGCCCTACGGATACAATAGCTTCTGGTTTGACATATCGCCCTTCGTGAAGGAGCGGGACAATGTGCTGGCGGTTCGGCTCGAGAACCTGCCGGAGTCGTCGCGATGGTATCCGGGCGCAGGCCTTTATCGCAACGTGAGGCTGAGGATTACGTCGGATGTGCATGTCCCGGTGTGGGGCACGCGGGTCACTACGAGCCGCGTTTCGGAGCAATCGGCGGAGGTGGAGCTGCATACCGAAATATCCGCTCCGGCCGGCCTTAAGGGAGCCTTCCGCATTGTGACTAAGATTCTGGACGCCGGCGGCAATGCCATTGCCTCGGCAAGCTACGGAGCCGGCGCGGTGCCTGAGAGTGCAACGACGAGGTTTAGCATCGCCAACCCGCACTTGTGGAGCCCCGAATCGCCTTACCTCTACCGGGCCGTATCGGAGCTCTTTGTGGACGACAGGTCGGTAGACCTCTACGAGACGCGCTTCGGTGTGCGCAGTCTTGAGATTATCCCCAACAAGGGAATGTTCCTCAACGGCAAGCCGGTCAAATTCCGCGGCGTTTGCAATCACCACGACCTTGGGCCGCTTGGGGCTGCGGTGAACAGGCGGGCCTTGCAGCGCCAGCTCGAAATCCTGAAGGATATGGGCTGCAATGCTATCCGCACGGCTCACAACATGCCTGCGCCGGAGCTCGTGGAGCTATGCGACGAGATGGGATTCATGATGATGGTGGAGGCCTTCGACGAATGGAACACGGCCAAGTGCCGGAACGGATACAACCTCTACTTCGACCAATGGGCCGAAAAAGACTTGGTGAACATGATAAGGCAATTCCGCAATAATGCATCCGTAGTGATGTGGAGCATAGGCAACGAGGTGCCCGGCCAGCATACCGCCAAGGGAATGCGTACCGCCCGCGACCTCCAGGCTATCTGTCACCGCGAAGATCCTACGCGCCCGGTAACTATGGGCATAGACAATGTGCAGGGAGCTATGAACAGCCACATGGCCGCAATACTCGACGTGGCCGGATTCACCTACCGGCTGCCTTTTTATCGCAAGGCCTATGCCGAGCTGCCTCAGGAGATTGTCCTCGGAAGCGAAACGGCATCGACCATCAGCTCCCGCGGAGTGTATCACTTCCCGGTAGTACGCGGATCGAACAAGATGCACGAGGACAACCAGTGTTCGGGCTACGACGTGGAGCACTGCTCGTGGTCTAACCTCCCCGACGACGACTTTGCCCACCAGGACGACTATCCGTGGTGCATAGGAGAGTTCGTATGGACGGGATTCGATTATCTGGGCGAGCCCACCCCTTACGGGAGCAAATGGCCCAACCACAGCTCCATGTTCGGCATCATCGACCTGGCCGGTATTCCCAAAGATCGATACTACCTGTACCGCAGCCACTGGAATCCCTCGGAAGAGACCCTGCACATACTGCCTCACTGGACATGGCCCGGACGCGAGGGACAAACCACGCCGGTCTTCGTATACACCAATCATCCCTCCGCCGAGCTCTTCATCAACGGCAAAAGCCAGGGGAAGCTCACCAAGGACAAGGGCATGACCGTGGAGCGCACCGATACCAAGGAAGCTTCCGACCAGCTCCTGCGGCTGCGTCGCTATCGCCTGATGTGGATGGATGCCAAGTACGAGCCGGGGACAATCAAGGTCGTGGCATACAACGAGCGCGGAGAGGCCGTTGCCGAGCGCGAGGTGCATACCGCCGGCCGGCCGCATCACATTGAGCTCTCGGCCGACCGTACAAGCCTCGCAGCCGACGGTCGCGACCTGGCCTTCATCACCGCAAGAGTTGTGGACAGCAGGGGCAACCTCTGTCCGGATGCCTCGCACTCCCTGCGATTCAAGACCAGCGGCGCCGGGACATTCGAGGCCGCAGCCAACGGCGATCCTACCAACCTGGAGCAGTTCCACCTCCCGCGCATGAGCCTCTTCAAAGGGCAGCTCGTGGCCATAGTACGCGCCGGCGAGCGGAGCGGCACACTGCGCTTCGAGGCCGAAGCGGCCGGGCTCGGCAAGGGAACGGTAGAGCTCAAGGTTCAGGATTAGCCGGCGGCCCAAACCGGTTGAAGCTATATGGATAAGCTGAAACTCGCATGCCTGTCGGGAGCCCTGTGCGCCCTGCTCTGGCTCCCGGCGGCCCAGTCGTGCTCGTTCAACGTCACCGAAGAAGAGCTGAAGGACCCATCGGTCTACCTTATTGATTTAGCGAAATTCGGAATCCCCGACGGCAGCGATTACAAGGACAAAGCTGTTGCTATGGCTACAACACGCGGTATCAATAAGGCGCTGAATTATGCCGCGGAGAATGGATACTCCACCGTAAGCTTTCCCAAAAGGCAATACGCCATCATATCCGAATGGAAAGGATGGGGATGGGTTGTTATACCTGAGCACGACCTCAAGGGCATTGTCGTTCCTTCGGGGCTGACGCTTGAGCTTGGAGAGGCCGTGTTCCGGCTTTTCCCGAACAATCAGGTCACATACTCCCTGTTCTTTATTTTTGAGGCTGAGAACGTCACTATCAATGGAGGGCATTTGATAGGCGACCGATACGAGCACGATTACAGCCCTTCGGAAACACTTGGGTCGGGTACTCATGAGTGGGGTTTCGGCTTCAATATCTCCCATTCGAAGCAGATCAGTATTAACGGCTCCAAAGTGGAACAGATGTCGGGCGACGCGGTTATCATCAACAGCTATCTTCCCGAAGGCGCGAAACCTAATGATAATGTCAGTATAAAGAATTGTGAGTTGTACGACTGCCGTCGGCAGGGCATCTCGCTTGTTGCAGGGAATAATTCGGAGCTCAGCTATAACCATATTTATAATATAAAGAACGGCACTCCGCCCATGTGCGGCATTGATGTTGAAGTGGAAGCGGCCCATGGTTGCGTCGGCAACTACACCCGCATACATCATAACCTGATAGAAGACGTGGAGGGCGGAGCTATCGTTTGCCATACGGGAGATTATATAGATGTGTCCGAAAATACGGTGTACAACCTGATTGCGACGGTCTTCAGCCGGCATGTGAAAATCTACCGGAACACGCTTTATAACAGCAGCGTTATAATAGCAGATGCGGATTATGCCATCGAATATGATAACATCATAAAATGATATGACTAAGGGAGGATATAGCTCGATTGGGCGAGATGCCGTTGTGCAAAAAGTAATTCAGCCGGCCCAAAGTAAATGTGTCAAAAGCCCTTCACGCTCGAACAATGGGTCATTCCCGCGAAGGCGGGAATCTCCGATCGAGAGCTGGGACGAGTGTATAATCCCGTGGTGTCTAAGGAATATGCAATCGTCCCGTTTTTCGATCGGAGATTCCCGCCTTCGCGGGAATGACCTATTGTTCGAGCGTGAGGCCCTTTTGACACCACTTTTCCTTGCGGAGAATCTGCCGGCGAAAAAGAGGAACCGCTTTTCCTTGCGGGGAATCGGTTGGCGAAAAAGAGGTTCCTCTTTTCCTTGCGGAAAAAAATTTGGAGCAAAACGAGGACCCATTTGGCCTGCGGAAAAAAATTTGGAGCAAAACGAGGACCCATTTGGCTTGCGGAAAAAAATTTGGAGCAAAACGAGGACCCATTTGGCTTGCGGAAAAAAATTTGGAGCTAAATGAGGACCCATTTGGCTTGCGGAAAAAAATTTGGAGCAAAACGAGGACCCATTTGGCTTGCGGAAAAAAATTTGGAGCAAAACGAGGACCCATTTGGCTTGCGGAAAAAAAATTGGAGCAAAACGAGGACCCATTTGGCTTGCGGAAAAAAAATTGGAGCAAAACGAGGACCCATTTGGCTTGCGGAAAATTTTGGAGCGAACGAGGCTTTGCTTTTTCTTTGCGGAAACTGCCGCCGGGCAGCCCCGCAGTCCGGAGCATCTCGCCGTCAAAATATGATTATTAATTAAATACCACATTAAGCATGAATAAATATTGGGAAGAAGATATTGAAACACTGAAGCGTGAGGAGCTGGAGCAGCTCCAGCTTGAGGGCCTTAGAGCCACCCTGGCCCGTGCGGCGGGCTCGCCTTTCTACAAGGAGATGTTCGAGCGGCACGGCATCAGCCCCGAAGGAATACGTTCGCTCAAAGACTTGCAGGCCGTGCCCTTCACCACCAAAGAAGACCTGCGCAACAATTATCCCTACGGCATGTCGGCCGTTCCGCTGCGGGAGTGCGTCCGGCTGCACTCCTCGAGCGGTACTACGGGCAATCCCACGGTGGTGCTGCACTCGCAGCGCGACATTGACGACTGGGCCAACCAGGTGGCCCGCTGCATGTACATGGTAGGCATACGTAGCGACGATGTCTTCCAGAACACATCGGGCTACGGCATGTTTACCGGCGGGCTCGGATTTCAGTACGGGGCCGAGCGCCTCGGAGCCCTCACGGTGCCGGCCGCTGCCGGCAACACCAAAAGGCAGATAAAGTTCATCCGCGACTTCGGCACCACCTGCCTGCACATCATTCCGAGCTACGCCACGCGCCTGGCCGAGGTGATGTACGAAGAAGGGGTCGATCCCGGAAGCGACACTCGCCTGCGGGTGATATGTATAGGGGCCGAGCCTCATTCGGAGGAACAGCGGCGGCGCATAGAGCAGCTGCTGGGCGTGAAGGCCTACAACTGCTTCGGCATGTCGGAGATGAACGGCCCCGGCGTAGCATTTGAATGTACCGAGCAGAACGGGCTGCACATCTGGGAAGACTATGTTATAGCGGAGATTATAGACCCCGATACCCTCCTGCCCGTGCCCGACGGCGAGCAGGGCGAGCTGGTGCTCACCACCCTGCGCCGCGAGGCCATGCCCCTGCTCCGCTATCGCACCCGCGACCTCACCTGCATCATCCCCGGCGACTGCCCCTGCGGACGAACCCACCGGCGCATAGCCCGCTTCCGCGGACGCAGCGACGACATGATAATCCTCAAAGGCGTGAACCTGTTCCCCATTCAGATTGAAACCATCTTGATGCAGTTCCGCGAGCTGGGCAGCAACTATCTGATTACGCTCGAAACCGTAGGCAACAGCGACGAGATGCTGATAGAGGTGGAGCTGAGCGACCTCTTCACCGACGATTATTCCGAGCTGCAAGCCCTGGCCCGCGAGATAACCCACCGCCTGCGCGACGAGCTCCTGCTGACGCCCCGGCTCCGACTCGTTGCCCGCGGCTCGCTGCCTGTGCAGGAAGGAAAGGCCGTCAGAGTAAAAGATCTACGCAAACTCATTTAATACACATATTATTATATTATGACAGTCCACCAGATTTCCGTGTTCCTCGAGAACAAGTACGGCAAGCTGAGCGAAATACTATCGCTGCTCGCCGAAGGCAACATACGGATCATCGCCGCCACTGTTGCCGACACATCGGAATTCGGCATCATGCGGCTCATAGTTAGCGATCCGCAAAAGGCCTGCACCATCCTGAAAGCTCACAACGTGAGCGCGAACCTCACCGACGTGCTGGCCATAGTGACCGGCTCGTCGGCCGACAGCTTTGCCGCAACCATATCCTGCTTCACGCAGGCAGGCATCAGCATAGAGTACATGTACTGCTTCGCCGTCAACGGCAAGGCTATACTTATACTCCGTACAAACAATCGCGACGCCGCCCTCGAAGTGATACGCCGGCAGAACCTTGAATACATCAGCGAAAGCGACCTTATTAAACTTTAAAGCAATATGTTTGGAATTGACGATCCCGGAATATGGACAGCCTACCTGCTGTCCGCCGCCTGCCTGATATTCGCCGCCTGGTACGGCATCACCCGCAGGAACGAAGAAGATGAAGAGAACGACGGCAACGACAGTAATAATCCCGATAAAACATCAGAATCATGAGCACGCTCGCCTTAGGAATTATAGTTATAGTATATATGTTCGTGCTGGCCTGGCTCGGATACCTCGGATACGTGCAAACGCGCCGCGACAGCGACTACCTGCTCGGCGGACGCAAGACCCACCCCCTCATCATGTCGCTGTCCTACGGCGCAACCTTCATCTCGGCCTCGGCCATAGTAGGATTCGGAGGAGTATCGGCCGCCTTCGGCATGGGGCTTCAGTGGCTTTGCCTGCTGAACATGCTGGTAGGCGTTGTTATAGCCTTCATCTTTTTCGGCAAGCGAACCCGCCGGCTGGGCGCCGTTCACGGCTCGCGCACCTTTGCGCAGCTGCTGGGGGCTCACTACGGCTCGCGGGCGATACAGGTGTTCACGGCCGCCGTCATCTTCATAGGCATGCCTCTCTATGCGGCCGTTGTGATGAAAGGCGGCGCGGTTTTTATAGAGCAGATCTTCCATATCAATCTGGACGTGGCGCTGCTGGTCTTCACGCTCGTGGTGGCGGCCTACGTTGTGAGCGGAGGCATACGGAGCGTGATGTACACCGATGCTCTCCAGGCCGTGATAATGTTCTTCAGCATACTGTTCCTACTCTTCTGGTTTTATCACATACTGGGCATGAACTTCGGCGAAGCCAACCGTGAGCTCTCTCAGATGGCCGATCGAGTGCCGGATCGCTTCCGCGAGCTCGGACATCAGGGCTGGACGCGCATGCCGGTTGCCGGCTCGCCTCAATGGTTCACGCTCGTGACGTCGCTAATCCTGGGCGTGGGCATAGGATGCCTGGCGCAGCCGCAGCTCGTGGTGAGGTTCATGACGGTGTCCGGCTCCCGCCAGCTCAATCGCGGTATACTCATAGGCTCGCTGTTCATCTTCGTGACCGTAGGCAGCATCTACCACATAGGCCCGCTGAGCAATCTGTTTTTCCTGAAGACCGAAGGGGTCGTGGCCGCCGATGCCGTCAAAGACATAGACAAAATAATCCCGCTCTTCATAGATAAAGCCATGCCGGCATGGTTCGGAGCAGTCTTCATGCTCTGCATCCTTTCGGCCAGCATGTCGACGCTGAGCGCTCAGTTCCACACCATGGGAGGCGCCTTCGGAGCCGATATGTTTCCCCGCCTCGGCCGCCGCCGCAACGACAAGTCGACCATAGGCGTCCGCATAGGCGTCGTTTGTGCCATCATCCTCAGCTACACCATCTGCTATACCCTTAGCGCCGGCATCATAGCCCGCGGCACAGCCCTGTTCATGGGCGTCTGTGCGGCCACCTTCCTGCCGGCCTACTTCTGCTCGCTCTACTGGAAGCGCGCCACCCGCCAAGGCGCCCTCGCCAGCCTCTGGACAGGCGGCCTGGCCAGCCTCTTCGCGATGACCTTCCTGCACAAGGCCGAAGCCGCTCCGATAGGCCTCTGCAAAGCCCTCTTCGGCCGCGACGTCCTCATAGCGCAGTACCCCTGGTATGCGGTCGACCCCATCCTCTTCGCCCTTCCCCTGTCCGTGATCGCGATAGTGGCGGTAAGCCTTGCAAGCCGCAAGGCCTGACCCCCCGTAGAGACGCCCAAATTGGGCGTCTCTACCACACAACACACCGCCTGCCCAAACAGGAGGCCCGGAGGGGTCGCATATTTTCGACCCCTACGGGCCTCCTGTTTACGTTTGATGCATCGCCTGCAAGGCCCGGGCCCCGTAGAGACGCGATGCATCGCGTCTCTACATACACACCCCCAAATAGCGCGAACAAAGGCCAAGGCCTGCTGCATGCGTCGGGCTCAGAGCGATTGCAGAAGCCGGGCTATGACGGCGGGGTAGTGGGCGTACTCGAGCTGATGTATCCTGGCGGCGAGCTGGTCGGGGGTGTCGCCGGGATTTACGGGGCAGGAGGCCTGGAAAATGACGGCGCCTTCGTCGTAGTTCTCATTAATATAATGTATGGTGATGCCCGAATGGGATTCGCCGGCTGCGATGACGGCGCGGTGGACGTGCTGCCCGTACATGCCCTTGCCGCCGTATTTGGGAAGGAGGGCGGGATGGATGTTGACTATCCTGCCGGGGAAGGCGCTGATGATGGACGCCGGCACCTTTGTCAGGAAGCCTGCCAGAACGATAAAGTCTATTGCATACTCGCCCAAAACGGCCGGCACGGAGGAGGCGCTACCGAATTCCTCGCGCGGGATGCTGACGGACGGACGGCCGAGAGCGGCTGCGCGGGCATGAACGCCGGCGCGCGGATTGTCGGAAACAACAAGGGCTACGCGAGCGCACGAACTGTTATCAAAGAAGCGGATGAGATTGTCGGCATTGGTGCCCGAACCTGAGGCGAGAACGGCTATATTCTTCATAATAATGTGTTGAGATGATGCGTATTGAATGGAAGCATGGAGGGAGTTTCGTTTTTTTGTCTTTGAATATTTGCAAGAGAACACAAAAATTACGTTCCTTTGCAGCGCAAAATTAAAAAAGTTATTAATCTAAAATCAAGAAGTTATGTCAGAAATTGCATCGAGAGTAAAAGCTATCATTGTTGACAAACTGAGTGTTGAAGAGACAGAAGTAACGAACTCCGCAAATTTTACTAATGATTTAGGAGCCGATTCACTTGATACGGTAGAGTTGATTATGGAATTTGAGAAAGAATTCAGCATATCAATTCCCGACGATCAAGCAGAGAAGATCGCTACTGTCGGCGATGCCATCGCCTATGTTGAAGACAGTTTGAAGAAGTAAACCGCTTTCTCGGAAATATGGAATTAAAAAGAGTTGTAGTAACCGGATTGGGAGCCATCACCCCGCTTGGCAATACCGTGGGCGAAACCTGGGAAGGCCTTATCAACGGGCGCAGTGGAGCCGGCCCGGTTACTCAGTTCGATTCATCTAAGTTCAAAACGAACTTTGCTTGCGAAGTAAAAGGTTTTGAACCGTTGCTTATTATGGATCGCAAGGAAGCTCGCAAGTGCGACCGCTATGTGCTTTTCGCCCTCTCGGCCGCCAAAGACGCCGTTGCGGATGCAGGATTCGACCTCGAAAAGGAAAACCTCGACCGCATCGGCGTTATTTTTGCTTCGGGCATAGGCGGCATCAAAACGTTTGAAGACGAGGTGATGAGCTACAATGAAGAGCGCGGTCCGCGTTTCAATCCTTTCTTCATACCGAAAATGATTGCCGACATCGCAGCCGGTCAGATTTCCATGCTATACGGCTTCCGCGGGCCCAACTTCGCTACCGTATCGGCTTGCGCATCATCCACCAACGCCATCTCCGACGCCTTCAACTATATCCGCCTGGGCAAAGCCAGCGCCATAGTTACCGGAGGCGCCGAAGCCGCCATATCAATAGCAGGCGTAGGCGGATTCAATGCAATGAACGCCCTCTCCACCCGAAACGATTCGCCGCAAACGGCATCGCGCCCCTTCAGCGCCAGCCGCGACGGATTCGTACTCGGCGAAGGCGCCGCATGCTTAGTGCTCGAAGAGCTGGAACATGCAAAGGCGAGAGGCGCAAGCATATATTGCGAAGTAGTAGGAACAGGAATGTCGGCCGACGCATACCACCTCACCGCATCGCATCCGGAAGGACGCGGAGCAAGGCTCGTGATGCTAAATGCCATAGATGACGCCGGAATGAAGCCGGAAGACATTGATTATATCAACGTTCACGGCACATCCACCCCGGTTGGCGACATATCGGAAGCGAAGGCTATCAAGGATGTCTTCGGCGAGCATGCCTACCGCTTGAATATCAGCTCGACCAAGTCGATGACAGGCCACCTGCTCGGAGCCGCCGGAGCGCTTGAAACCATAGCATGCATACTGGCCGTCAGAGATGACATAGTGCCCCCGACAATCAACCACGAAGACGGCGACGAAGATCCGGAAATCGACTACAAACTGAACTTCACATTCAACAAGGCTCAGAAACGGGAAATCAGAGCTGCACTTTCAAATACCTTCGGCTTCGGCGGGCATAACGCCAGCGTCATAGTAAGGAAGTATATTGATGTTCCGCATAATCCGGAAAGGACTGTTTGATAAGATTCGAGTACAAATAAGGCTCCTGATTAATAAAAAAAAGGAGCCTTATTTGTCTTTATGCAATATACTGGGATTCTATCCTAACAATATCAGCCTTTACGAAGAGGCCTTTCGCCACAAATCCTCCTCGGTGGAAGACGA
The DNA here is from genome assembly GCA_031280435.1 of Tannerellaceae bacterium. Lineage (GTDB taxonomy): Bacteria > Bacteroidota > Bacteroidia > Bacteroidales > Tannerellaceae > DFXE01. The sequence continues at coordinate 23,476 of JAITGS010000015.1, forward strand.
CAACGGCAAATGGAAAAATAACGAAAGGCTCGAATTTCTCGGCGATGCCATACTCGACGCCGTCATAGCCGACATACTCTACAAACACTTCCCCAACCGGCGCGAAGGCTATCTCACCAACACTCGCTCCAAAATAGTACAGCGCGAGCAGCTCAATCGCCTGGCGCTCGAACTCGGCATACACAATCACGTTGTTTGCGCCACCAAGCTCAATACGCACAACAGCTATCTGTTCGGCAATGCACTCGAAGCCCTCGTGGGAGCCGTTTATCTCGACCGCGGATACCGGCAATGCTACCGCTTCATCAAAGAGAAAGTCATAGACAACCATATCAATCTCGACGTGCTCGCGCGACAGGAATTTAACTTCAAGTCATCGCTAATCGAATGGAGTCAGAAGCGCAAGCTTGAGATTCAGTTCGATGTGCTCGAATCTTTTATAGACAACAACGGGAACCCCGTATTCCAAAGCGGCATCACCTTACTCAACCGACAGATAGGCATAGGCATAGGCTATTCAAAGAAAGAATCACAACAGCAAGCCGCAAGAATGGCCATCAAGACGATTCGCTCCGATGCCAACTTCCGGAAAACTATCTTATCGTATAACCGCAACAACATTTGCAAAGGCCCGGAAAAGAACGATCTTGACGATCTGCCGGATACCGAATAACACCTCCCCCAAATAATTGCTCGCCCGGCAGCCTCGATTTAAAAGATAAGCTGCCGGTTGAGTTCATTAAGGCTTTAGGGCGCTTCGCAGTTCGATTTGGCCGCTTCAAAGATGTTCCTGCTGAATTATGAGGTGACGCTATCTACTTTAGCGCCGCAGTTTTCAGCCGGATAAGGACGGGATGGTTAACGGAGCTTCTGCTTCCCGGCCGGCATCTGAAAAACAAAGCCACACAGAGGCTCCACAATATTGTTTAATCTTAATTTAATTCGTTATGAAGACAATCACATCAAAAATTCTCTCGCTTCTGATGATTTGCGCAGTGATGCTGAGCTTATCGGCCACAGCCTCGGCGCAAGATGCAACTCTCAAAAAAATGGAGGGCAAATGGAAGTACACAATGCCCGATATGGGCGGAGGCGGCTCCGTGGACGGCCTGTGCACAATAGCAACCGCGGACGGCGAAACAAAGGCTACCCTCACAAGCCCAATGGGCGAAATCTCATCTTCGGCTCTGAAGCTCGACGGCGACAAATATGTGGGCGATGTGAGCATCGAAAGCGACATGGGGAGCTTTCAGTTCAAAATCGCCTTCAAGTTCAATGGCGACAAGCTCGTGCAGGAAATCATATCCGAGTACGGCGAGATGCCCGGCATGGAGATGAGCCGCGCCGAATGAGCCGTTCGCTTATCCCGTACCTGCGTTGAAAACAGGTCTGCCGGCTCGGACAAGTCCTGCATAACGGCTTAAAAGCGCCGGCTCCCCATCCCTTACGGAGATGGATTAATAGCTGTCTCCACCCGAATCTTTCGCTTTCAATCGGCTTGCCGACCTTGCTGAAACAGGGTTGGGATGAATTGTTAATCTCTTTAGTCTAATTAAAATTTCAAGAACAAAAACTCATGAAAGAAAAAATAAACAGATACGGCCGGGCCTTGAGGCTTGCGGCCATGATGCTGATAGGCATCGGTATGTTTGGATTCGCTGCCCTGGCGCAGCAATCCGTAACCGTCAGCGGGACGGTGCTCGACGAAACCGGACAGTCGATAATAGGCGCCAACGTGGTGGTGCCCGGCACTACGTCCGGAGTAATTACGGATATGAACGGCAAATACTCTATACAGGCCGCTGTCAACGCCGTGTTGCGCGTGTCGTATGTGGGCTATCTGGCCCAGGAGGTGAAAGTAGTTGCCGGAAAGACTACATATAATATTACGCTTCGCGAAGATGCCGAACGCCTCGACGAGGTTGTCGTGATTGGCTACGGCGTGGTGAAAAAGAGCGATGTAACGGGCTCTGTGGCCTCCGTCAATGCCGACGATATGATGAAAACCAGTCCGACGGCCATAGTTACCGGATTGCAGGGTGCGGCAGCAGGCGTGCTTGTTACCCGCGACGGCGGGCCAAGCGGCGGCTCCAAGATTCGCATCCGCGGTATAGCCAGCGTTAACAATGCCACCGACCCTCTGTTCGTTGTCGACGGCATTCGCGTCGGCACCAATATTGACTACCTCAATCCGGCCGACGTGCAAAACATCGAGATCCTGAAAGATGCTTCCGCAACGGCCATTTATGGCTCGGAAGGCGCCAACGGTGTGATTATGGTGACAACGCGCAAGGGAGAAGCCGGACGTGCCCGCGTTCATTTCTCGGCCAACTATGCCGTGGTATCGCCGGCCGTTCAGATCGAAACGCTAGCCGCTCCGGGATTTGCCAAGGCTGCCCGTGCTGCGGCTGTTGCAAACGGAGGCTCGCTCAATACCGCCTGGTGGAATCATGCCGACGCGCTGCAAACGATCAACTGGCAGGATGAGATGTCGCGCAACGCTCTGCGGAGCAACTATGCCTTTAGCGTGACCGGAGGAAGCGAAACAACCCGCGCCGTGCTCTCGCTCGGATATACGGACAACGACGGCACTATCATCCACCAAAACTTCAAACGCCTCACGGCCCGCACAAGCGTTGACCATACCATCAAGAAAGTTATCCGCGTAGGTGCAAGCCTTGCCTATACTTACATGCGCTTTGCCGGAAGCGGCGGAAGCATGCTGCAATATGCCGCTATCCCGCCTACAATGGACGACGCCGACCAAAACGGCAACCTCATACACGTTCCGGTGCGCGGCCCCGACGGTACATGGGGGCACTTCTTCCATTCGGGCAACGACGTGAGCCAGTATCTCGACAATCCTGTGGCCGCTGCAACCGATTCGTACGAGGCCGGGAACTTCAGCTACGGTGGCGATATTATTGCCAATGCTTATGTGGAGGTCGACCTCTTGAAGGGACTGACTTTCCGCTCCAACGGCGCAAGCACTTACAGGGCTTTCGCAACCAGCAACTACGAGCCTAAGAACAATCGCCCGCAAAACAACATGAACGACGACTTCGACAGATACACCGTGAGCAACAATTCCAACGTTGGCCTCTCCATCGAAAGCTATCTGACCTATAAGACGAAATTCGGCGGAATGCACGACCTCACCTTTATGGCCGGACATTCCGTATCGCGCAACTTCGGAGCCTCTTCCAGCATTAACGCAAGATATATGCCCGTGCCGAGCATACGTCAGATCGGCCAAACGCAAGATCCTTCAACCATACAGGGAACGGGAGGGCTGAATGATGAGAATCGCATGGAATCCTTCTTCGGTCGTGTGAATTACTCGCTGATGGATAAATACCTGCTTACGGCAACTGTTCGCCGTGACGGATCGTCGAACTTCGGAGCAGGCAACCGATACGGCACATTCCCCTCGGCTTCGCTGGCCTGGCGACTGTCGGAAGAGGCCTTCATAAAGAACCTCAAAATATTCAGCAACCTGAAGCTGCGCATGGGATGGGGGCAAACGGGTAATGCGGGATTCACCTTCTTTGGGAATCGCTCGGTTGACCAGCTCAGCTCGTCGCGCATTGCTTTCTATTATTACGGCGGATCGTCGTTCACTCTCGCTCCGGGGCTTGCCCAGGTGCTGGAGATAGACACCAACCTGAAGTGGGAAACGAACGAGCAGGTCAACGTGGGTATAGACCTGGGCTTTGCCAACAACATGCTAAGCTTTGCGCTCGACTATTATGTTCGCGATTCGAAAGACCTGCTGCTCAATCGCACCCTGCGCCCCTCTACCGGCTACGACGCCATCTATACCAATGCCGGACTTATACGCAACAGCGGCTTTGAAGTTGCCGCCACCTTCCAGAAGCCCGTCGGAAGCTGGTTCTTCAACGTTCGCCTCAATGCTTCGACCAACAAGAACGAAGCCATAGACGTCGGCCTGCCCATCTACTCCACCGTAGGCAACGGCGACTGGTGGAACAACTGCTCCATAACCGAAGACGGCTATCCCATCGGTACCTTCTACGGACATCGCTTCGAAGGCATCTTCCAGACTCAGGCCGAGATCGACGCCCTCAATGCCGTTGCCAGAGAAAAAGGCCTCAACGGCGGATACTATCAGATGGCAGGCACATCGCCGGGCGACTTCAAGTTTAAAGATCTCGACGGCAACGGCGTAATAGACGATCTCGACCGCGATTATCTCGGCCACGGATTCCCAACCCTCAATTACGGCCTCAATTTATCCGTGAACTATAAAAACTGGGACGCTTCGCTCTACCTCTACGGCCTTGCCGGGCAGGATATAATGTCGTACGGATACAAAAACCTCACCACCATGCGCTCCGGAACCGAGGGCTATCAAAACATCCTCAAAGAATACGCCGAGAACGCCTGGACACCTGAGAACCGCAGCACTAAATACCAGCGCCTCACAAGGCAAGACGACAATCACAACACGCGCGTGTCCGACTATTACCTCATGAACGGCGACTTCCTCAAGATTCGCAACATCCAGCTCGGATATACCTTCTCTAAGAATCTGCTGAAGAAGTTCCAGATAGACAACCTGCGCCTATTTGCCAGCGTGGAAGATATATATACGTTCACCTCCTACCCGGCCAACCTCGATCCGGAGCTGCCCATAGGCAACAATACGTATCTGAACGGCGCGCTCCAGTCGGTGCTCACAACCGGCGTCGACCAGGGACACTATCCGCTGCCGGTAACATTCACCTTCGGCCTTAGCGTAGGATTCTGACAACCTATTTATTAATGATTAAAATCCAAGTAGTATGAAAAAGATATATATCGCAATGATCGCCGGCCTGCTCACCCTCGGCCTGGCTTCTTGCGGAGAAGATTTTCTCGAAGTAGAACATTACAGCATAGTCGAACCCGGCATACTCCTCAGCTCGCAGGAATACGTTGAGCAAGGCCTCAACGGCGTGTACGACCTGCTTTATCCCGAACGAAACGGAGCCGACATCACCCAGGGATGGCTCCTCAAGCCGCACATGGCCCTCTCCAACTATCCCGCAATGGATATTCAGGGCGACGGCTGGGACGTGGAATTCAACCGTCAGGCATGGACAAGCTCCAAGTCGGAATTCATAGGCGGATGGACCCGCTCATATAATACTATTGACCGAGCCAACCGCTTCCTGGCCAACCTTCAGAATGCCGACCCAACAATATTCCAGGGTGGAGAGACAACCATGAAGATAATTGAAGCACAGGCTCGAGCGCTGCGCGCCTACTTCTATACCTGGCTGGTACAAAACTTCGGCGGCGTGCCTATGCTACGAACCGGCGAAACCTACTCCACGCATCCCGGTAAAGAACGCGGAACCGTTGAAGAAGCATGGGGAATGATAATAGAAGACCTCGAATACGCCCGCGACATACTTGACTGGCAGCCATGGAAAGGACACAAAGGCCGCGTAACCAAAGGCATGGCCAAAGCATATCTCGCCCAGGCATACATGTATATGGCCAACACCGGCGACAGGCAGGGATGGTTCAACAAAGCCAAAAAGGAGCTGAAGGAGATTATGGACCAGGGCGTCTACCAGCTTAATCCCTGCTTCGGACAGATACACCTGCCCGGCATATACTGGCAGCCCGAAAGCATTTGGGAAATAGCATTCCCCGAATGGGAAAGCATGGGATGGGGACGCGAAGGACAAACCGACGCAGTATGGTGGCCCGTGCAGCTCAAAGGCAATAAAGAGTACGGCGGATGGGGCCCGCACTATGTTTCCTACGAATTTTGCTGGTCGTTTGAAGAAGGCGACAAAAGGCTGCAATACCAGGTGGCACGATACGGCGAGAAAAACGAATTTGTGATGACGGATACGGAAGGCGATGAGGTTCTGTTCACTCCGCCCACAATGGTGGAAATCTTTCCGGGATACTTTGCCAACGTGGGAGGCTTCGGCCCGGAGTTCGGCACCGTAGGCCTGCAAACCGGCTGGCGCTCGGCCTTCATCACCGTAGACAACGTCCCGAACAATTCGGACAAGAAGCTGTGGCGGCAGCACGTAGCCTACAAGGGGCGGGAGTATAACTCGCTGTCGTCAATACAAATCCGCCTTGCGGCTATATACCTCAACTATGCCGAATGTTGCTTTGAGACCGGCGACGAAGCCGAGGGATGGAAATACGTACAAACCATTCGCGACCGCGCCTGGGGAGCATACGAATCATCCGCGCCGAGCGTCATGGCGGGCGATGTGTTCGGAGGCAAAACCTTCCCCTTCCTGCTCGACAACGGCAAAACGGCGCCCGACGCCAGGGAGTTCTACTCCAAGTATAAACGCTCGCCCGGCAAAATAGGCGGCACACTGAAACGCCTTACGGGAGGCGATAACCTGTCGCCCGTTTACAGCGAAACCACCTACGAAGGCTTGGACTACACCCCCTATACGGCCGAATCATGGAAGGTTGCCCTTGCCATCGAACGCCGTCATGAGTTCTTTGCCGAGTACAGCCTGTGGTACGACCTGTGCCGCACCGGAATGGCCAAGCAATACCTTGACGCCGAGTACCCGTACAACAACGACGACATCCGCAAGGAAGACATCCCCGGCTATGCATACGCCGACTTCTACGTGCCCAACCCGCACACTCGCCGAGCCTACCAGCACGACACCAACCGTGAGCTCTATCCAATACCCTACGATGAGCTTATGAAAAATCCTGCTCTCGACCCGGCCAAGGATCAAAATCCGGGATACTAAACTACATTTTGAGACATTCCCGAATCGTGGCATCTATCGGAAAAATACAAAAAACCTTAAATACATTCCCGCTTGTTCGGGCTCATTTCAAAAGGTATTTTCCATTTTTGCCACGATTCCTTTACAACCCACTTTTGCGGATGGGCAAACCGAATTTGGTTGGAGCTTTCCACCTTGGCGGATGGGCAAACCGAATTCGGTTGGAGCTTCCCACTTTGGCGGATGGGCAAACCGAATTTGGTTGGAGCTTTCCACTTTGGCGGATGGGCAAACCGAATTTGGTTGGAGCTTCCCACTTTGGCGGATTCGCCAGAATAAGGTCAGGATTGTAGCTGCGGATGAATAATGGTATCTAAACCAACAAGTTGGGATTTAAGCCCCCAAAACCGGCGAAGCCCTATAAATGTCTGTCAGCCGGGGAAAGCTCCCACAATCCGGCTGTCGGCTTTTCGGAGTTTTTAACAGGAATTATATAAATATGATATAGATATGAAACGATTATTTGTTCTTATATGTTGTCTGGGATTGATTACGGCGGATGCCGGAGCGCAGAGCTTCCGGCTCAATTCTGCGGGATATTTCAGCAACAATGGCGTTGACGTTATGGCCTTCGCCGACGTTTATCCCGAAGGACATCAGAGCGGAGTCAGCCTCATCATGCACGGCAATCGCACGGCAACCAACGGAGACCTGCGATTCGAACCCACTCCGGGGCAATGGCAGCCCGTACCCAAACAGCGCAGCCGCAATCAGGATCTGTCGGCCAACCAAATCGTTGCCCGGCTGAGCTTCCCCGATTCGTCGCGCCATCTCAAGGGATTCAATCCTATGATCTACCCCGACTTTGAGTTTAATTATACGGTAACGGTCGAGGGCCGGGGCAGCTCCGTAGTCGTAAGCGTCGACATCGACAGGCCCGTCCCCGAAAGATTCATAGGCAAGCTCGGATTCAACCTCGAACTCTTCCCCGGAGCCCTGTTCGGGCGGCCGTGGATTATGGACGACAAAACGGGAATCTTCCCGCAGCAGCCCAACGGGCCTACCCTATCCTCGACAAGCAACATAGCTCACACCGGAGCCTTCGACCCCAATCCAAAGGCCAATCTCGACAATCTCACCGGACATAATCATGGCTACAATCCTGCCGGAGCCGACAACATAATAGCCGAGCCCTATTCCGTAGGACGACGATTCACGCTGCGTCCGGACGACCCCCACAACAAGCTCGTCATAGAGTCGTCCACCGCTGATCTTAAGCTTTATGACGGACGCATGAACCACAACAACGGTTGGTTTGTGCTACGGAGCGACGTCCCGGCAGGAGCCACAAAAGGCGCTATCCGATGGACCATCACGCCCAATGTTGTCAGCTCCTGGCTCTACAAACCCGTTGTACAAACTTCTCAGCTCGGCTATCATCCCAATCAACCCAAGACGGCCGTTATAGAGCTCGACGCCCGCGACAGCCTTCGCCACACACCAACGCTTTACAAAATCACAAGCGAAGGCGAAAAGCCGGTGCTGAGTACAGCCGCAAAGGAGTGGGGCAAGTTCCTTCGCTACAACTATATCTGCTTCGACTTCTCCGAAATTAAGGACGAGGGGCTGTATCAGGTGCGCTACGCCGACGCCTCCTCCTCCGTCTTCCGCATAGCTCGCGACCTGTACGACCGGGGCGCATGGCAGCCCGTGCTGGAATACTTCCTCCCCGTTCAAATGTGTCACATGCGTGTGAGCGAAAAGTACAGGGTCTGGCACGACCTCTGCCACGACGACGATGCCGTCATGGCCCCCACCGATTATAATCATATCGACGGCTATGCCCAGGGCGGCTCCACCCTATCTCAATACAAATCCGGCGAGATCGTTCCCGGCCTTAATCGCGGAGGATGGCACGATGCCGGAGATTTCGACCTCCGCGTTGAATCTCAATCCGGCGAATGTTATATACTTGCCCTCGCCCGCGAAGCCTTCAGGGTGGACTATGATGCAACGACAATAGATCAGGATAAGCGCATAGCCGAAATTCATCAGCCTGACGGCAAGGCGGATATATTACAGCAGATCGAGCATGGAATGTTGTCGGTCATGGGCTCGTATACCGCGCTCGGACGATTGTATCGCGGCATTATATGCAACGATCTGCGGCAATATGTACTGCTGGGCGACGCTGCCGCCATGACCGACGGCATCACAGGAACCTCCGACGACAGATGGGTCTTCACCGAAAACAATCCCGGACGCGAACTCAGCGCAGCCGCCGCCCTTGCCGCATCCGCCAGAGTCCTGAAAGGCTTCAACGATACCCTTGCATTGCAGGCTCTTATGGCAGCCAGAAGTATCTTCGCCAATGTGCCGGGCGAAGGATTCTTCAAAACCGCTAAAGTCCAGGCTGCAACAGAGCTCTACCTGGCCACCTCCGAAGCGATCTACTCCGATTACCTGCTCGCAGAGACAAAATTCATTGCCGATCGCATCATGCAAACAGGCTGGTTTATAGGCCGCGCCGAAAAAAAGCTCAACAACTCCGCATTTACCCAAGCCATCCGCGACGCCCTCCCGCGCCTCCGCAAACAACTTGACACTCAGGCCGCCGGAACCCCTTATGGAGTGCCCTATCGTCCGAGCATCTGGGGTGCCGGATGGGGCATACAGGAACAGGGTTACAACTACTATTTCCTCCACGATGCTTACCCCGACATCTTTCCCGCGGAAATGCTGTATAATGCACTCAACTTTGTGCTGGGATGCCATCCGGGAGCCAATACCGCATCTTTTGCCTCCGGGATTGGTGCAAAATCGGCAACGGTGGGATACGGTCTCAACCGGGCCGACTGGTCATACATACCGGGCGGAGTAATCTCAGGCACAGCTCTCATTCGACCGGATTTCCCGGAATTACTCGAGTTTCCATATCTTTGGCAACAAGTGGAATATGTAATGGGCGGAGGCTCGTCGCACTATATGTTCCTCGTGCTTGCAGCTCAACAGATATTATCTCGGAAATAATCATAGACTTTTAATATACAATTATCATGAAACACTTTGTCATAGCTATACTGTTTTTGACCATATTCCTATCAATGGCTTCCGCGCAGGCCGATAGCAATAAGACCGCCGAACAACTCCGAAACGAAGTTGTAAAGGATCTCTCGACAAATATCCTGCCCTTCTGGGCTAAACATTCCCCGGATCCGTCCGGAGGTTTCTATGGAATGATAACTCCCGAAGCCATTCCGGTGCCCGGCGCAAACAAAGGAGGCATTCTTAACGCCCGTATCCTATGGACATTTTCCACGGCATACAGAATGCTTGGCGATGAACAATATAAGGATCTTGCGGATAAGGCCGCCCGGTATTTTCTCGATCATTTTATAGATAAGGAATATGGCGGCGTTTTTTGGGATCTCAAAGCCGACGGCAGCATCGCCAGCGCACAAAAACAAAGCTACGTTAACGCTTTCGGCATCTACGGGCTTTCCGAACATTTCCGCGCAACGGGTAATATCGAAAGCCTTCAGGGAGCCATCAGTATCTATAACTCAATGATTAAGCACGCCTATGATCCGATTAACGACGGCTTCATTGAAAACTTCGACCGCGACTGGAAGCTACCCGCCAACCTTCCGTTCCCGAAAACCATGAATAACAATCTGCATGTGCTTGAGGCGCTTACAAACCTCTATCGTGTATGGCATGACCCCGGACTGCGCAATCATCTCCGCAAGCAAATTGATGTGATGTCCAACAAAATACTCGACCAAAACACCTGGCACGAAAGACTTTACCTCAGCATGAACTGGGAACACCGCATGCGAATTGATTCCTACGGCCATGATATTGAGTTTTCCTGGCTACTCGTGGAAGCCGCCGAAGTGCTTGGCGACGAAAACATTATTGCCGATACAAAACGCATAGCCGTAAACATTTCCGACATCCAATTAAAAGAAGGCACCGCGCCCGAAGGATACATCAAAGGCGAAAAATTCTATGGCGACAGGCCCGCTTTCAGCGGACAGCTCAATGCACAAAGCTCCGAGCGCCTCGAACATGTGGAATGGTGGCCGCAAGCCGAAGCCGTCGTTGGATATGTTAACGCATGGCAGATCAGCGGAGATAAAAAATATCTCGATGCTGCCGTAAAAGCCTGGGAATGGATAAAAAAATACGTCATAGATTATGAATACGGCGAATGGTACGGAAATATCTACATTGACGGAACCCCCGTCAAAACTTCACAAAAAGCCAGCATGTGGCGATGCCCCTACCATAACAGTAGAATGGGATTTGAGATAATGAGCCGTATCCAACACAAACATTGACATTTAATCATCAACATATATACCACATGAAACGACTCTTAATCGCAATAGCGCTCATCGCAATCACAAGCGCCGCAGGGGCCGACAACTATAACGGATTCAAGGTATCCGTCTACACAAAAGCTTATACCACAATGCGTATGAGCAACATACAATGGCTCGACTCTACCTGGCAAATTATCTCGAACCAAATTAAAGTCGACAAGATTTACCTCGAAACCCATCGCGACCTGAAGATAGTCCCCTCCGAAACTCTCGAACAGGCCAAACGCTATTTCCGCAGCAAAGGCCTCGAAGTGGGAGGCGGTATCACCTACACTATCAACGAGATGAATAACTTCGAAACCTTTTGCTACTCAAATCCCGACCACCGCAAACTCATACAGGAGATTGCCGAGCATACCGCAAAACACTTCGATTTTATCATACTCGACGACTTTTTCTTTACAAGTTGCAAGTCCGATATAGAAATTCGCGCAAAAGCTAATAAGAGCTGGAGCGCTTACCGAACAGAGCTCATGACAGCTGCTGCCCGCGACCTTGTCATAAATCCCGCCCGCAAAGTCAATCCTAAGGTCAAGATCATTATCAAATATCCCAACTGGTACGATCATTTCCAAGCCTTAGGCTTCGACCTTAAAAACGGGCCTCAAATTTTCGACGGCCTTTGGACCGGAACGGAAACACGCGACCCATCAGGCTCCCAGCATCTTCAAAACTATCAGAGCTACGGCATTATACGCTACTTCGAAAACCTGCGACAAGGCCACAACCTGGGAGGATGGATTGACAGCGGCGGCTCCGGAATGGGCATGGACAGATATGCCGAACAGCTTTGGCTAACGATATTCGCCAAAGCGCCGGAAATAGCACTCTGCGCTTACGACGAACTTATAGGCGTGAAACTCAGCCCCGACCGGCATCGCACTCCATGGCAAGGACAGAGAACAAGTTTCGACTACGACGAAATGATGAAGCCCGTAAATTTGAACGGCAAACTCACCACCCCAACGACAATTGCCAGAGTGGCAGGTTACGCCGCAGAAACCGTCAGCCGATTCGCCGCAGAGCTGGGTAATCCCGTCGGCGTTAAATCGTATAAACCCTATCATTCAAATGGCGACGACTTCCTGCCTAACTTCTTCGGCATGATTGGAATACCTATGGACATTTGTCCAGCATTTCCCACCGGGCAAAAAGTTGTCTTCCTCACCGAACAAGCCAAATACGACGCCGGCATAATAGAAAAAATCAAAGGTCAACTGCAATCCGGCGGCGACGTGGTCATCACAACAAATCTGTTGAAAGCAATAGGCGACAAGCTGAGCGACATTTGCGAGTTGCGTGTGGCAGATAACGTTTTGGTTAATGATTTCGGATTACAGTTCGGAGCAGCAGGACAGTCGGCAATAGACATTTTGATACCTCTCGTTGCATATAACACCAACGATGCATGGGAAACCGTCAGCGCCGGAAGGCCTTTGGCAGGCGGCGTAACCGGATTCCCCATTGTGCTCCGAACTCAGTATTCCGCCGGAAACCTTTACGTAATCACCGTTCCCAATGACTTCGGCAACCTCTATCAATACCCCGAACCCGTTTTGAATCAGCTCCGTGAGGTACTCGGCAAAGACCTTGACGTTCGCATTGAAGCGCCTGCCGAAGTGGCATTATTTGCCTACGACAACGGCACATTCATCGTCGAATCCTTCCGCGACAAGCCGACCGCAATCCGCATTGTCACCGGCAAAGAAACAGAAGAGCTGACCGAAATACTCACAGGAACAAAATACGCAAAACTCCCACCGCCGGCACGTCCGGCCTTCGCATTTCCACCGGAATTTGAGCTGCCCGAAGGATTCGATATGTCGGCTTTCATACCGGAATTGCGCACAAGTATATTCACCATAACAATACCCCCACATTCATTTAAAGTTTTTCGTAAAAAATAAATCATCATCCAATCAATAATTATGTTATGAAAGCACAACTCAAATCATTTCTCATCCTGGTTTCCTGCCTGATATTTGCAGGATGCAGCAATCAGGTCGGCTTCGCTCCCGTTAATTCCAATGCTTCGAGCGAAGCGAAACAGCTCCTCTCTTTTCTATATAGCGCCCGAGGTAAATATACCATTGCCGGTCAACACAACTTCGTGAGCGATTTTGATCGATACGACAACATTGTTCACGAAATGACCGGCGCTTATCCTGCCCTCTGGGGCGCCGATTTCAGTTTCATGGCCGAAGGAGATAACATCGCCCGTTTTCAACATTGTGGCCCCATGAATCTGACTGCCCCCTTCGGCCCCTGCGAAGTAAATGGCCGCAGCAAAGAGAATTTGCGCCAAAGTATAGTTGATGAGGCCAAAAAGAAACATGCCGAAGGGCGAATTATAACGTTAATGTGGCATTGTTGCTTTCCATCGAACGGCGATGAATGTAATGGCGACGACATTTGGAGACTTGCCGAGCGCCTCCCATCGCAATCCGAATGGGATGAGCTTGTTACCGTCGGCACTCCACTTAATATTATGTGGAAAAAACAAATGGACGGCGTTGCCGTTTATCTTGCCCAGCTTCGCGATGCCGGCGTCCCCGTGCTTTGGCGTCCGTTCCACGAGATGAATGGTGTTTGGTTCTGGTGGTGCAACAAGCCCGGCGATGACGGATTTAAGAAACTCTGGATAGGTATGTATAATTATTTTACCAAACATCATAAGCTCAATAATCTCTTGTGGGTTTGGAACACCAATGCACCTCGCGACAAGAAAAACGATGAAGCCTTTGCCTACAAAGATTTCTACCCCGGCAGTGAATATGTTGACGTGCTTGCGGCAGATGTGTATGCCAACGATTGGAAGCAATCCCACCACGACCAGCTTCTCGAACTGGGCGGAGGCAAGCTTATGGCGCTTGGCGAAGTTGGAAACGTTCCGACCCCTGAGATCTGCGCGGCGCAGCCGTTCTGGTCGTGGTTTATGGTCTGGGGCTATTGCATTTACGATTTCTCGGCAATGATTACCGTCCCGGCTCCACCGCCTGCCGAAGGCGATACCACCAATGTTGAACGTCGTCCGACTTTCCAATTCCCGTCAACAAATCCTGCGGTCGAAAATATTTATAATGACCCTAAGACTATTTCTTTAGAGGATATTGTTTTTTCAAAACACAAATACGATTTTGCAAACAAATAACCAAGAAAGTATCACACCATTGCTCTATTTATCTACGTCAAACGGACCGTTTCGAAAGAGACGGTCCCGTTTGACAACAATAGAGAAAAAACTGCTAACATACTAATGCACACAACAATTATCCACAGCGCTTCAACGTTTTTGCTATCTCTCGGAACAATGGCTTCCGGCAGCTTATCGAGCAGCGAAATCCGGTGCATAATTGTTTTTTGCATGTTGTCGAGAAATGTAATCCGAAACACAATTGTTTTTTGCATTTTGCAAAGAGTTATATTGCGAAAAACAATTGTTTTTTGCTTCATTTCGTTCGAAATACTCGAAAAAACAATTGTCGATCGTGTCATTTCGAATGAAATACTCGGAAAAATAATTGTCGATGGGGTCATTTCGAATGAAATGAACGAAAAAACAATTGTCGATGGGGTTATTTCGAATGAAATGAACAAAAAAATAATTGTCGACGGAGTTATTTCGAATGAAATGAACGAAAAAACAATTGTCGACGGAGTTATTTTGAATGAAATGAACGAAAAAACAATTGTCGATGGAGTTATTTCGAATGAAATGAACAAAAAAACAATTGTCGACGGAGCGTCACAATATGCATTGCGAAGGGCTATAACGGCATTTTGCAATACATCTTTTATTATAGTGCAAAAAAGTGCCGTTGGCGGCAATATACTCCCGGAAATCTATGTTTCAAGCGGCGTTTGCCATGGTATGGCAGGCGCTAATCCGGCGGCAACTATTATGCTTTTTTGTGCTACGGAAGATATTTTCCGGGCGATAATGATGGTTTGCCTTTATGCGATCGGCACATACAAAACGAATCGAATCTTTTAAAAAATATATTTTATGAAAAACAAATTATTAGTGCGTTCCCTCAATTTGATGGGAATTTTTATTATCACAACCATGCTGTTTGTAGGCCCTGCGGCTGCTCAAACCGAAGTGATGGCGTGGGGCAATATGACGGGAATCCGTATAGACGGATTGCTAATCGACTTTGAGAGCTCGGTTAGAGTTGTAAACACAAAATGGGCAAATGTTGACTATACGGGACGCGAACGACAGCGGCCCCGCTATGTGCGCGATGGCCTGACGCAAACGGTGAAGAGCAAAATTCAGTATATTTCGTTTGAGCAGACTGTTACGGATGTGTCGAAAGGAGTGGTCAATGTATCAGTAGATTGCACATCCGACTCGGCAGTTGTTCAGGAAGGTGTGTTCTATTGTTTTGACTTGCCGGCTTCGCACTACGGCACCGGCACGGTTCGCATAGGAGGCAAGAGAATTGCGCTCAACAAACTGACCGACATTTCTCCCGCAGCAACGGCTAAGGAGGTCATAATTGAGAGCCCGGAAAGAAGCATAAAAATGAGTTTTGCGTCTTCCGTCAGGGCCTTTGTTCGCAAAGAGAATGGTAACGCCGGGACCCTCTACCTGCAAGTTTTCGGCAACAAAACCGTCAAAGGACAGCGCCTGAGTTTAAACTTCAAGATCAATGGTTCCGGGAAAATTGACAATACACCGGCTGTTATCGAGGTTGATAAAAACAATCCCGGCAGGCTGTTTGCCGGCTTCGGGGGAAATTTCCGTTTACAAAACCCTGTTAATGATCCCAAGGTTATTGACTATTGTTTGAAAAACATGCGCGTGGCTTTCGGTCGGGTAGAGATGCCGTGGGCTATGTGGCAGCCAAATGAAGAAACGGATGCGTTGCAGGAAGCTCTTGCGGGAAAAGTAAACCCGCGCGTAACAGCGGCAATGGATATGGCGAAACGATTAGCTGCGGAAGGCATGCCGGTTATCATAAGTGCGTGGTTTCCGCCTAATTGGGCTTTGCCCGCCGGCCCCAGGCCAAGGATGCAGGGCGGAGTGGCAGCATGGCGGCTCGATCCGGCGAAGACTCAACAGATATACAAATCGCTTGCCGACTATTTGGTGTACGTCAAAATGGCTTACGGCGTGGAGGCCTGGGCTTTCTCGTTCAACGAATCGGATTTGGGCATAAATGTCTTGCATACAGCGGATGAGC
This sequence comes from Tannerellaceae bacterium, assembly GCA_031280435.1. Taxonomy (GTDB): domain Bacteria; phylum Bacteroidota; class Bacteroidia; order Bacteroidales; family Tannerellaceae; genus DFXE01. Next base: position 39,784 of record JAITGS010000015.1, read on the forward strand.
ATGCCGCCTTCATAAAGGATTTCGGAAGCTACCTGGCCTCCCGTGGGCTGGCCACAAAACTGTTATTGGGTGATAACTCCGACGCTACTACCTTCGACTTTATTGTTCCGGCGCTCAACAATCCTGCCACTCACAAGTACATCGCCGCCGTATCTTTTCACTCATGGAGAGGTTGCGACGACGCCACTCTCCACCGATGGGCCGGCGCAGCTCGTGAGCTCAACGTTCCTGTCTTGATAGGCGAGGGAAGTACGGATGCCGCCGCCCACACTTATCCGCAAGTCTTTGCAGAGCCGACTTTTGCGCTATACGAGATTAATTTGTATACACGCATTGCGGCTATTTGTCAACCTTTGAGTATTCTTCAATGGCAACTCACGTCTGATTATTCAATATTGTGGGGAGATGGTATATACGGATCGACAGGCGAACTGCGTCCCACGCAGCGATTCTGGAACTTGAAACAACTTGCGGCCACTCCGGAAAATTCCTTTGCGCTGCCCTTCACATGCGATAAAACGGAAGTTAGCTGCGCTGCATTCGGCAACATTTCTCGCGGAGAATTTGCCGTTCACATGACGAACAACGGCGGAGCGCGTCCGGCAACGGTTAAAGGCCTCCCGGCGCTTGCCGAGCTCAAAGCCTTCGCTACCAACAGCAGTATGAGCATGAAAGAGATACCGGCCACTCGCAATGCCGACGGTAGCATATCGGTGGACTTGCCGCCGGCCGGATTTGTGTCCATATTCATCAAATAACTAATAATAACGTGTGTGATTTCCGGGAATATGGCCTTTGCCCGGCTCACGGCAGGGGCTGTTCCCGGATTTTTATAAGTATTACGATTATATATTATAAGAAATGAGAAGAAAACTGTTTTTCATACTATTGCTTCCGGCATTGTTGCATACGGCACATGCGCGGGTGAAATTGCCGCCGCAAATATGCGACAATATGGTGCTCCAGCAGCAAACCGAGGCATGCCTGTGGGGAGAAGCTGCGCCTAATTCGGTTTTGAAGATAGCGTCGTCGTGGAAAGCACAGGCATCGGTGAATGTTGGGCCCGACGGGCGCTGGAAAACACATTTGCATACGCCTTCCGCCTCATACGACCCGCATACAATAACCATATCCGACAAAGACGGCGTGACGGTTGTAAAGAACGTTTTGGTAGGCGAGGTATGGTTTTGCTCCGGACAGTCGAACATGGAAATGCCTCTGCAAGGCTTCAACCGTTCGCCCATCGACAATGCGAATATCACCATATCCGAAGCGATAAATTATCCCGGCATAAGGATGGCTACTATTGCGCAAAAGGCTGCTATGGAGCCGCAAGAGTATGCCGAAGGGGTCTGGAAGGAATCGAATGCCGACAATGCTCCGGAGTTCAGTGCTGCGGCCTATCACTTTGCGCTGAGATTGAATCGCACTATGCATATTCCTATCGGAATTATACATTGTTCGTGGGGCGGTTCGCGCGTGGAGGGCTGGATGCCGCGCAATATGCTTGAGGATTTAGGTGAAGACATAAGCATGGCGAGCTCTACGGCGCCCGGCATAATGTACATGAAGCCTATGATTATGTATAACGGCATGCTCAGTCCGCTGGTAAACTATACGATCCGAGGTTTTTTGTGGTACCAGGGATGCAGTAATGTTGATCATCACGATACTTATGCCGAAAGAATGGCGATGATGGTTGATCATTGGCGCAGTCTTTGGGGGCTTGGAGAAATACCTTTCTATTATGTGGAAATAGCTCCGTACAAGCATGATCGCACCGAAACGGGCGTCAATGGGGCGCTTCTCCGGGAGGCGCAATTCAAGGCTCAGCGGATAATTCCGAACTCTGCAATGATTACGACAAATGATTTGGTAAAGCCGTATGAGAGCGGGCAGGTTCACCCTTCGAACAAAACGGATATAGGCGAGCGTTTGGCATGGTTGGCTTTGCATAAAACGTATAACTATAAGGGCATATTGGCCGATTATCCTGTGTTTGAGAGGATGGAAATAGGAGGAAATGCGGTGAAGGTGTTTTTTGCCAATGCTCCGCAGGGCTTTTTGTTGCGCACAGGAGGCTACTACGGTTTTGAGGTGGCCGGAAAGGATAAAATATTTCATGCTGCGAGAGCTACGCCTATGATGATGGGCGGGGCTGTGATGGTTGTGTCCGACAGCGTGCCGGAGCCTGTTGCTGTGCGTTATTGCTTCCGTAATTTTCAGGTGGGGAATCTGACGAGTTCGGGGATGCCGGCATTTCCGTTTCGCTCGGATAATTGGTGACAACGGCTTTTTGAAATAGGAAATATGCATCAATACCACGCACAGATGAGGCCGCTTATGGCATGTGCGTGGTATTCTAAACGATAAATGAGTATTGTGAAACGTCCTTGGGTGGCTACCGTGTGGGAAAAAATGAGCGGAGGCAAGGGGGCTCCGTTTAATAAGCGGGTGGCTTTTTTGCTGGCCGTATGCATCAGTTTGTTGATGAATGTAATGTTTTTGATAATGTTCATATTCAGCCGCGAGAGTGCATCGGTGAGTTATGAGGAATCGGGACATTTGTTAAGGCCGGATATTACTTTCATGAGGATCTGCTTTACGTTTACAGTGGCGTTTTCGTTGTACAATATATATTTCCGGCTGCTGAATCACAGTTGGTTTTCGCGTAGGGAAAACAGTGCTTATGCGATACTGCTGCTGATGCTGTGCACGGCGACAATCAGCATGGGATGTACGTGGCTGCGTCTGAATCTTGAAAGTTATCCGGCAGAGGGATATAAGTGGGTGATAATAGGCAGTATGGTGAGCGATTATTTTCTGACGATAGTTATCATTCTTTCATCTCAGCTTCTGTACTATTATAATAAGCAGCAAAAGACGCTGATTGAACATGAGGCGCTCCAGGCGAAATACATGCGGGCCAGATTTATGGTGCTGAAGAAGCAATTGGATCCTCATTTCCTGTTTAATTCGCTTAATACTCTTAATTCGTTGATAAAAGTGGACGCCGACAAGGCGCAGGAGTATATACAGCAGCTATCCTTTGTTTTCCGTTATACGCTTCAGAACAAGGAAATAATAACGCTGGAGGAGGAACTGAAGTTTACCCTGGCCTATTGCCACTTGATGCAAATAAGATATGGAAGCAGCCTGCTGTTTGCAACAAGGGTTGATGAGGCTTATTTTCCCCGCTTTATTGTTCCGTTAAGCCTGCAAACGCTTACGGAGAATGCAATAAAGCATAACGTTGCGAGCAACAAACAGCCGCTAACGGTGAATATATCGACCACCGATGCGGGCACTATTATGGTGGCTAACCGTATACAGCCGAAAATTGATACCGAAACCGGCGAGGGTATTGGATTGTCAAACCTTTCGGAGCGTTATCGTCTGCTATGGGACAAAGAGATTGTAATAAGAAATACGGGAGAAATGTTTGAAGTAGAAATTCCTTTGATCAGATGAAAATCGTAATAATTGAGGATGAAAATATGGCGGCGGAGGCGCTTCGCCGGCTTATCACGGAGGTGTATCCCGGGACGGAGGTTGTGGCGGAGCTGCAGTCGATTGTTGAAAGTGTTGAGTGGTTTCAGACGTCGGATGCTCCGGATTTGGTATTTATGGATATACATCTTGCGGACGGTTCGGCCTTTAACATATTTGACAAAACAACTGTGGCCTGCCCTGTTGTCTTTACGACTGCTTACGACGAGTACGCTCTTAAGGCTTTTGAGGTGAACAGTATTGACTACCTCCTGAAACCTATCAATAAGAAGGATTTGCGTCGTGCTATCGACAAATATCGCGGCCTGTCTATGCACGGCAGGGATGCGGAGCTCATCGGCAACATGCTTTTGAACATTAAGCAGAATGTCGTTGCCTACAAATCTTATTTCCTCGTGCTAGAGCGGGATAAATTGATTCCTCTTGCTGCAAAGGATGTGGCATATATATGCATAGACGCCCGAATGGTTAAGGCTATCACCATGAGCCGACGTACTTACTGCCTCGACCTTCCGCTTGACGACTTGATGCATAAGCTCGACCCCAAGCTTTTTTTCAGGGCCAACCGTCAATATATTATCTCGCACGATGCGGTTAAGGATATCTCCATCTGGTTTGGCGGAAAACTATCTGTTAACCTGCATATTGGGCCGCCGGAGAGGATTTTGATCAGCAAAGCTCGCGTTAGCGACTTCAAGAAGTGGTTTGCGGGATAAGCTTAGCGCACTATTGAGCTGCTCGATCATGCTGCCAACATTGTTGAAAGCTCCACCGACTTGCTCGATCACGCTGCCAACATTGTCGAAAGCTCGATCGACTTGCTCGATCACGCTGCCAACATTGTCGAAAGCTTGATCGACTTGCTCGATCATGCTGCCAACATTGTCGAAAGCTTGATCGACTTGCTCGATCATGCCGCCAACATTGTCGAAAGCATGAACGACTTGCTCGATCACGCCGTCAACATTGTTGAAAGCTCGCCCGGCAACTCGATCACGCCGTCAACATTGTTGAAAGCTCCACCGACTTGCTCGATCATCCCGTCAACATTGTTGAAAGCTCCACCGACTTGCTCGATCAAGCCGTCAACATTGTTGGGCGGTTGATTTTCCGGGCTTCTATGAGCTGATATTATGGGGGTTGAGAATTGCGGGAAAGGGGAGCGCGCGGATAACTTGCCGCCGGATTATCCTGCCGATAGCCGCTTTGATACATAAAAGGCCGCCGAATATATGTCCGACGGCCTCTTTTGGGTAGCCCGTATTGAGAGGTTTGCTCACTTGAGCGTACCCTGGCGGGCTTCGTTGATCATCTTTTCGTTTGCAAGAATAAGGATTTCGACACGGCGGTTTTGCTGCCGGCCGGCCGCCGAGATATTGTCGGCAACGGGTTCGCGATAGCCTTTGCCTTCGTAATTCATACGACCGGCGTTGACGCCTTGTCCGCGAAGGTAGTCGAACACGCTTTGAGCGCGTTTTTCCGACAGGGTTTGGTTGAGGTCGGCTCCACCGGTATTGTCGGTATGCCCCACGATGCGGAGGTATGTGTCGGGATTGCTGCGGAGGTTGACGGAGAAGTTGGAAAGGGAATTTCGTGAAGCGTTGCTGAGTGCGCTGGAGTTTGTCGCAAAGAGGATTCCGGAGTCGAAGGTTACTCGGAGGGCCTCACCATTGTTCACTGTTTCCACTTTTGCATCGGGCACTGCTGCTTCGAGCTCCTTTTTTTGTTTATCCATTTTCTTGCCTATCAAGGCTCCGGCGGTTCCTCCCACTGCGGCTCCGATGACTGCTCCCAAGGCGGTGTTTTTTGCCGCGGCGCCTATTCCGGCTCCAACAGCGGCGCCGGCTCCTACTCCTATGGCTGTGCCTTTGACCGCGTTGCTCGCACCGCATCCGGACAGCAGTATGGCCATTGATAATGCAAGGGCCGTTAAAGCATTAATCTTTTTCATTCTTCTTTGTTATAAAACGCTTACTCTTCGTTGTTATTCAGGGATTCGCAATATGCGACTTCGCCATCCAGAATCCATTCTATGTCTTCAACGGTATATTCGCCAACCTTGTCTTTACGGGCATTGCTGATGATGAAGTCCAATATTTCTTGCTCGTATTGCTCGTAGTCGTCGTCGGTTGGTTCGACGTCGCCTTTTTTGTCATAAAATTCGTCGACGAGGTCGAGTATATACAGGATGTCGTCGTCGGTGAATTTGTTTTTCAGTTCTTGGGGAAGGTAGTTTTGTATGAATCGTACGGAGTCATCTTCGTCGTACTTAAATCCGTCATTTGTTGTCATGTTATTTTCGGTTTAATTGGATTCTATTTTTCTATCCTTATTCTCGCATCTACGGCAAACAGGCCGCGTTCGGTTCCGAGCAAGGGATTTATGTCTATTTCTTTGATTTCGGGCGATAGGCGCAGCAGTGTGGACAGGCGCACTATTATGTCGGCATATTGCTGCTCGTTTATACCCTTTTGCCCTCGCGTTCCTTTTATTATGGGATAGCCCCGAAGGGAGCGGATCATTGAGAATGTTTCATCGTAGGATAGCGGGGCAAGTCCGTAGGATACGTCTTGCAGTACTTCGACGAATATGCCTCCGAGGCCGCACAAAACGATATGCCCGAAGCGGTCTTCGTAGCTTGCACCGAGGAAGAGCTCCTGTCCCTTCAGCATGGGCTGTATCATAATGGAGCTGACGTCGGGAAGACGAATCATGCGCTCGTATTCAAACATGAGGTGCTCTTCACTGCGGATGTTGAGGGCCACTCCGCCTATGTCGCTTTTATGCACGGGGCCTACGACTTTGAGCACAACGGGGTATTTCACCTTCCGGGCGAATGCGGCAAGCTCGTCGCGGTCGGTGGTTACCAATTCCTCTACAAGCGGAATGTCGGCGGTACGCAGGATGCGGCGTACGTTGTCCGGCGTTTGATAGCCGTCGGGAAGGCTGTCTATCATGCGGCGTATTTCGGGAACGTTAACTCCGTATATCTGTATGTCCATGCCGGCCGGCTTGGGAGTGTTAATGACTCTCGACAGTGCTGTGCCGAGCGTAACCTCGTCGGAGAAGTTTACGTGCCCTTTGCGTATGAAGCTCTTCACTTCGGGGCCTGCGGTGACGATAGAGGGGAGGATCGGGAAGATGGGCTTCCGGCATTCTTCCATTTTTTTGTGCAGCACTTCGTAGGTATCATAAAGCTTTACAAGTCCGGGGCTGCCGAATATAACCATCATAAGATCGATCTCCTCAAAACGGCTCTCGCAATAGTCGATGGCCGTTGCCAGGTGCTCCGGCGTTCCGGTACCAATAATGTCGATAGGATTGCCTACGGCCGAGCCGGGATAGAGCTTCGCTTTGAGTTCGTCGGCTACGGGCCCTTCGAGGTTCGGAACATTCACACGGCCTTTCGACAATGCATCGGCAAGCATCACAGCCGGGCCGCCCGCATGGGTCACGATAGCGCAGTTCTTGCCTTTGATTTCCTTCAGGGTGAAGATGCATGCCACGGTCGCCAGCTCTTCGCGGCTGAAGCACCTCACGATTCCGGCCTTGCGGAATAATGCTTCCACGGCGGAGTCCGAGCTTGCGATTGCTCCCGTATGCGATGAGGCTGCCCGCTTTCCGGTATCGGTGCTTCCGGCTTTGATGGCGGCAATCCTGCATCCCTTTCGGATGAGCGACGAAGCATGGAACAGAAGCTTGTCCGGATTCTTGATGCTTTCCACATAAAGCATCTTAATCCTGGAGCTAAGTACCGGATCGAAATTATGATCCATATATTCCAAGATATCCTCCACGCCTATCTGCCTTGAATTGCCCACCGACCACACCGACGAGAAGCGCAATCCCTTAGTCAGAGCCGACTCTATAATGAACAGTGCAGTACCTCCCGAACTTGATATGAAATCTACTCCGTCGGGATGAAACTCCGGCACCGGCTGCGTGAACACGCCGTGATAGTTAGTGTTCATCATCCCGATGCAGTTCGGCCCTATCATTGATGCTTCGGCTTCGTTCACGGTGGCAAGGATCCTGTCTTCGAGCACTGCCCCTTCGGGCGATTCTTCGCCAAAGCCGGCCGACACTATTATGAAGGCCTTCACATTCTTATGCCGAGCCAGCGTTTCAACTACGTCGGGGCACGAAGTGCCGGGAATCGACACTATTGCCATCTCCGTGTCCGGTATCTCATGCACGTTCGCGTACGACTTCAGTCCCTGGACTTCGGTCTCTTTGGCATTCACCACGTATAACTCACCCTTGTACTTCCCATCGAGCAGATTCCTTACGATTCGGCCTCCGGGCTTATGCACATTGTTGGAACCGCCTACTATTACTATGCTTTGCGGATCTATTAATTCTCTGTTTATCATTGCTTATATTGTTTGATTTCGAGCTATGCAAACTTACGTAAATTCCCTGAAACTGCGCTTTTGCGCATAGCCGGCATGTTCTCTCCATAGCTCATTTTTCGGTTCCTTATTATATACTTTGCCCGCTCAGCATCTCACTGCCCTTCGTTTGAACCCGATCCGTCCCTTTTCCTTAGCCTTCTCGATAGCTTCACTTGCAACGGCAACGGAGCAGGCTCCTTTTTCGGTAGAGACTTTCACTTTGCCTATTTTGAGGGCCGCATCAAGGGCATCTTCGTGTAAGGGGAGGTAGGATACTCCTACTGCAATCACAAAATTGTTCATTGCATAGCGAGTCCGATTCGGTTGATCGTGAATGCTGTCGGCCGCTCGCTCCAGCATCTTCTTGATTTTCGATTGGTCAAATTCACAGTCGGGGCGCCATCCCAACAGCCATTCGTAGCAGGACCATCCGGCCGACATCTTCAGCTCCAATCCGCTTTCTATCCAGCGATCGGCAACTTTCTGCGCAATCGGAGCCTCGGCAAGCGTAACGGCTACAACATAGTCCGACAGCATAAAAAAATACGCTGCATCTATCCAGCGTTCGAAATCTTCTTCCGTCATCAGAGTAGGGTCGGCAATCATTCCGGCAAAATACATAGCATCGTAATTGCCCGTGGCATACAATTGCTCGGCCAGCGCCTGATCGCGCTTAATCTTTTTCGCGAGAGGTCGCATTGCCGTTGTGGGAGTGCCGAAGTGCGGCTCATGTACCCCGTGAGCTTTATAAACTTTCTTGGTTTGTGCGGTTGACAGCGCTTCAAGTTCGCGCATTACTTCTTCTATATTCATGGTATTTTCAATTTTATATTAATGATATGAACGCAACAAAGTTAGAAATTGTTCCGATTTCCGGAGTGGCCTGCAACGGCCACTAATGCTCTCAAAGAAATGCAATCCAAACCCGCTCCAACCAACATTCTCCCCATCCGCTATTGCATCATAACGCTTCAGTTTCACTCCATTTCAGCCACAAAATCATTCCCTATGTGAACATAAACTTCATAACAATTAGATTCTGCGTTGAATGAATCATCATCCGATTTCTATTTAATTGCATTACGATAGGCTTCCGGATACATCCCAGGAGAACTATAAGCAAGGCTGATACGGTCGTAGCACACCGACTTCAGAACTTCTATAAGTATAGTATCAGCTTGTTTTCAGCTCTATGGACGATTACAATGCTTCAACTGCCTGTTCGTAGCGGCTTTCGATTCCTGTTACCCATTCTTCGATTCTTCAGGAACATAATATTGCTCGTCCGAATGTGTATTTAAAGAGTTGTTTTTAATTGCAATACAACAATCAACTTCGATTTCAATTCAATAGTTCGAGAGGCGCCATGTTTCAATCATTATACATCATAATTTATTGAAAACGGATTGCCTCACGAACTATTTTTTGCTCAATAAAAACTATTGGTTAATCTCTATGCTCACGCCTCCCATCAACCAGAAACCGGGCTGCGGAAGATTACCCTTGTCGAAATAATATCGGTTAAATAGATTATTAATGTGAAGGAATATTCCGACATCGTCTATTCGTTTGTTTAGCGACAGATCGAGAGTAGAGAAGGCCGGGAAAGGCTCGTCGCCCACTTTGACCTGATTTTCGAACTTTTCATACGTTCCCATCCTGTTTTGATACCTGAAATACCAGCTCACATTCATCAGCTTACCAAGCGGATGCGACAATCGTGCCGTTAGTTTGTCGCGCAGGTAATTCAGGGTATAGGCCGAAATCATTCCGCGGGTATCGGCCTTCTGTATCATCCGGGTATAGCCCAGCGAAGCCGTTGTGAAGCGGTTTATACGCAGATTTATGTCGGCTTCAATTCCGCGCGTATTAACTTGGGTATGGTTCCACGATGCCCAGCGGGTATCGTTAGGAGTGTATTTAATCCAATCTATCAAATCTTTTCCGTGGAGAACGAAGCCGGTCAGACTTGCGCTTATGACCTTGCCTCTGTACCGCAACCCGGCCTCTATGGATTCGGATTTTTCAGGGAGCAGCCCTGCATTGCCGTCATGCGTCTCGGTTGTATAATATAGATCTGTGAATGTGGGCATGCGCGTTGATTTTCTCCATAAAACGGAAGCCTGCCAGCTCGCAGTAGGCTTCCACGAGGCGGCAACGGAGGGAAACCAGCCCGGTTTGGCACCTGTCAAGGTTGTAGAGTACAGCATAATGCCCGCCGATACCGACACCTTCCGCAGAATGATGCTATGTTCGATAAAGGCTGAGCTATTTGTACGTTCGTCGGCCATGCGGTAGTTGTCCTTTGGCATTTTCATCGGTTTGCCGAGCACGCTGCTGAGTATTTCCTCCCTCTTCAGCTCGCCGCCAAGGCTTGTAGTCCCCAGGTTCGAGCGAATCACTCCGGAAAGAAGTGCGCTATATGTATCGTTACAATGAAAATTTCTACCGGATTCGCTTCCTTTAGTGAGTTCGAATCGATCGTAATGCCGATTCCATAAAATGGCGGGGATTAATCTGAACTTTCCTTTACCTAATTCGGCTCTGATCGACCCGAGCCTTGTTCCGGTTTGTTCGTACTGATTGGGGAAGCGGGCTGAGTAAAAAGTGCTGGCGCCGTAGCTTTTATCATTGTATCCGAGTTGCAAATCAATCTTGGCGGCCTCCGATTGGAAGCGGGATTGCCATAGCGCATTGTAGATGGAATAGTCACTGTTCTTCATATATCCCGCGGAGGACTTGTTTGACGCAGATATGGAGTGAGTTGTGGCCCCTATACTTCCGGCGAGCCTCATTGCAACCCCTTTCAGCTTATACATTCCCGCCTCCATGCCCGCATGCAGTGTCCGTTCCTTGTTTTTCTTCGTAATGATATTAATTCCGCCTGAAAATGCCCCCGCTCCGTAGGCAAGGGCTGCCGGTCCGTGTACAATTTCAATGCGCTCAATATCCGAAAGGTTAACCGGAACATCCATGGCATAATGTCCCGTGTGAGCATTTGCAAGGTTTATTCCATTGAGTAACACCGCATTTTGATCGAACGAACCTCCGCGTATGGAAATGTCCGCCTGAACTCCATGGGGGCCGCGCTGTACAATATCAACATTCGCCACATTCACAAGCAAATCCTGTATGCTCTGCACCGGGGCCGTCCGGATTTGCTCGGAAGTGATGACGGTCACAGGCGCTATCATTCTATAAGCCGAAGCGTCAAGGCGAGAGGCGCTTACGGTCACTTCGGCCAGCTCGTGCTCGAGTTCATTCTCACGACTTTCCACCGCTACCTGGGTTTGACCTTTTACAGGCGATACAATCATCGCCGACAAAACGCTGCCCGCAACTATGCCTATACTTATCACCTTTTTCAAACTATTGAACACAGCATAGCTCGTTCTTGTAAATCTTTTAAAACGAAAAGAATTAATACTATTCAAAATCTTTTTTCTGTTCATACTATTTGAATTTAAAATTATTGTCGGCAAAGGTAAACAAATCTCGATCGACTGCATTGTCGTTCGGATTTTCCTCCTTCATTAAAAATCAGTGCAAACAGAGTGCTCGGTTTGTATGATTTTCTTTGAAACGAAGTAAACAGAGTGCTCTGTTGCATGTTTTTCTTTGAAACGGGGCAAACATGGCACTCGGTTTGGCCTCTTTTCTTCGAAATGGGGCAAACAGAGCACTCGGTTTGGCCTCTTTTCTTCGAAATGGGGCAAACAGAGCACTCGGTTTGGCCCTTTTTCTTTGAAACGAGGCAAACAGAGCACTCGGTTTGTCCCTTTTTCTTTGAAACGAGGCAAACAGAGCACTCGGTTTGTCCCTTTTTCTTTGAAACGAGGCAAACAGAGCACTCGGTTTGGCCCTTTTCTTTGGAATGAGGCAAACAGAGCACTCGGTTTGGCCCTTTTTCTTTGGAATGGGGCAAACATAGCACTCGGTTCGGCCCTTTTCTTTACAAACAGGCCAAGATCGCTCCGTGTTGTATCACATTTTTTGAGATTAGTTTAGCATTGTCAAGGATTGAGGCTGTAAAAAAAATAAAGGGCCGTAGGATATGGCATCCGGCGGCCCTTTTTCAGACAGATATGCTACTGTCGTGTCAGAATCCTGTAAAACGATATCCGCCGGTTGAGGGGTCGTTCTCCACTTTGCCCATTCCATTGAGGGGGATATGCATTCCGGCCACGGGAAGGCTGTGTCGAACTACATATTCAAGAACTTCCTTGCGGGATTTGATCGCTTCGGCCGGATCGACGTCGTACGTCAGCGCTACTTGCGGGCATGGCATCTGAACGGCCATTGCATGTGTGAGATCGCCCCAAATCAAGAGTTTTTCAGCTCCGGATTCGAGCAAATATGCAATGTGGCCAGGCGTGTGACCGTATGCTGCATAGGCTTTTAGGCCGGGGATAATGGGGTCGGCACTGCCTCCGAGAGTTGCGGGTTCAAAAATATGAATCCGGCCTTTATATGCCTCGAAAACCTTTCGTGCCTGTTCTCCCCTGGCTGCTGTCGTCCAATAATCATATTCTTTTTGTGACAAATAGACATGGGCGTTGGGAAATACGGCTGTTTCGTTTTTCATCATCCCGCCAATGTGATCGCCGTGGCAATGCGTGAGCAGGATGCCGTCGATTTGCTCCGGCTTTAGCTTGCCAGCTTCGAGGTTGGAGATGAGCTTCCCCATTCCGGCGTCAATCAGTACGTTGCGACCTTGGGATTGTACGAGGTAGGCATGAATTGCGTTAGGGAAAGTGCCGTCGGGCGCATAGCGCTCCAGGATTTCGGCTGTGGCGCCTATAAGCAGGGCCTTATTGCCTTGCCCCCGGCTTTCGGTGAGGGTTGTCACGACGTACTGCCCAACTTTCCGGGAGAAAATGGCTGAGTTTTGAGCCTGGCTTAGTCCGGGCAGATTCACTAAAATGGTGACAGTTGCTAATAGAATCAAACAGTTTTTCATACTTATCAGAGTTATTAAATTATATGTTCATGCAAAGATAAATGATTGCCGAGGGCATTTCAAATTGGTTGGATTGCGGCTTGAGGAAGGCGGGGCCGGCTATCTTAGATATAAAAACTGTATTTTTGTATATAAATCAAAATAAAGAAACAATGAAAGATTTTATTATTACTGAAGCACAGACTGAAAAGGCCGTACTGGTGGGCCTGATGACGCCGCAGCAGAATGACTCTAAAGTGGATGAATATCTCGACGAGCTGGCTTTTCTTGCGGAAACCGCCGGCATGACAGCGGTGAAAAGATTTAAACAGCGCTTGGATTCTCCTAATCGGACAACATTCGTGGGGTCGGGTAAGTTGCAGGAGATTAAAAGTTTTCTGGTAGAAAGCGAGGCTGATATTGTTATTTTTGACGATGAATTGTCGGCAAAGCAGCTCAGGAATATAGAAAAAGAGCTTCAGGTGATGATTCTCGACCGCACGAGCCTAATCCTCGACATTTTTGCAAGGCGGGCGCAGACTGCTTATGCTAAAACGCAGGTGGAATTGGCTAAATATCAATACATGTTGCCCAGATTAACGAGACTTTGGACGCATCTTGAGAGGCAAAGCGGAGGCAGCCGATACCTTAGAGGCCCGGGCGAGACGCAATTGGAAACAGACAGGAGAATTATACAGACGAAGGTTGCCAAATTGAAACGCGACCTCGAAGAGATTGACCGACAGATGATAACTCAGCGTAAAAATCGAGGAAAGATGGTCAGAACGGCGCTGGTTGGATACACTAATGTGGGCAAATCGACGCTGATGAATATACTTTGCAAGAGTGAAGTTTTTGCTGAGGACAAGCTGTTTGCAACGCTCGACACAACGGTCAGGAAGATGATTGTGGGGAACCTGCCGTTCTTGCTGTCGGACACGGTGGGCTTTATCCGTAAGCTGCCGACCGAACTTGTTGAGTCGTTTAAGTCTACCCTCGACGAAGTGCGCGAGGCCGATTTGCTGCTACACATTGTCGACATATCCCACCCCGGATTCGAGGAGCAGATAGAGGTGGTGGAGAAGACTTTGGCTGAAATCGGCGGAGGGGATAAGCCTGTTATTACAATATTTAATAAGGTAGACGCCTTTACTTTTGTTCCGAAAGCGGAGGACGATCTGACGCCGCGAACTAAGGAAAACGCAAGCCTTGAGGAGCTTGAGCACACGTGGATGAACAAAATGGGAGACAACGGCATCTTCATTTCGGCTAAGAATCTCACTAATATCGACCGGCTTAAGAATCTTTTATATGAGAGAGTTAAGGAGATACACATCTCTCGCTACCCGTACAACGATTTTCTTTATCAACAATACGAGGAGGAGTGCTGATAAAAAAGGGAGAAAAAAGCTGGAGACTGTTTCACATTCGTTTAAAAGAATTAATTTTGCCCCCGCAAATAAAAACAAGTAATCGCAATGGACAAAATCAGTTATGCGCTTGGGCTCAGCATAGGCAACAATTTCCTGGGAACAGGAATCGAGAGCTTGAACCCGGCGGACTTTACCAAAGGCGTTAGCGACGTGATGAACGGTTGCAAGCCGGAAATCAGCTACGAAGAGGCAAAAAAAATAATAGACAAACTTTTCAACGATATTCAAATGAAGAACAGTGAGCTTAATCTGAAAGCCGGCGAAGAATTTCTTAGGATAAACAAGAATAAAGCCGGAGTGAACGAACTCCCAAGCGGGCTGCAATACGAAATCCTCAGCGAGGGAGAAGGCAATCGGCCTACTGCTAACGATAAAGTCAGATGTCACTACCACGGCACCTTAATCAACGGAACCGTTTTCGACAGTTCCATACAGCGCGGCAAACCGGCCGAGTTCAAGATTAAGGAAGTGATCGCAGGATGGTCGGAGGCACTCCCAATGATGAAGGTCGGAGCCAAATGGAGACTCTTTATCCCATCATCGCTGGCCTACGGGAACAGGAAAGTGGGAGACACGATTGAAGCCAACAGCACATTAGTGTTTGATGTAGAATTATTAGATATTATAAAATAGATGAAAATGAAAAAGATTAGTATTAGTGTTTTAGTCGCCGCCATATTGGTGGCCGCAGGCTTATCGACAGCCTCATGTGATTCGGTAAAAAAAGCCAAGTTAAGCAACGATGTGGATAGCGTTAGCTACGCTGTCGGACTCAATCAAGGTGCATCCATTCAGAGCCAGTTGCCAAGCGTTCCGGGTGGGCCTCTCAACCTCGACGACATGATTGCAGGCTTCATTGCCGGCATCCAAAACGATTCAACGAAAATGAAGATGACTGTGGCGGAAGCGCAAGCCTACATGCAGCAATGGTTCCCGCAAGCACAGGCCAGAGAAGGCGAAAAAACAAGAGCCGAAGGAACCAAGTTCCTCGAAGAGAACAAAACAAAGAGCGGCGTAGTCACCACGGAAAGCGGCTTGCAGTACCAGGTGATCACCGAAGGCTCCGGAATCAAACCTAAGGCTACCGACACGGTGAAGGTGCATTACACAGGCACCCTGCTCGACGGCTCGGAATTTGACTCATCGGCCGGCGGCGAGCCTGTTACATTTGCGCTCAACCAGGTAATTCCCGGATGGACTGAAGGTTTGCAGATAATGCCTCAAGGTTCGAAGTATATCTTCTGGATTCCTTCGGATATGGCCTACGGCGAACGCGGCAGTTATAATATTAAGCCCAACAGTCTGCTTAAATTCGAAGTAGAGCTACTCGAAGTCTTCCAAGACAAGACAGCTCAGCCTTGAGATAGAATTTCATATAATCTAAACTGACGAGGCAGGCGCTCAATTCGGTTCATCCCGATTGGCGCCTGCTTTTATTTTGGCGTGCAGAGCACATTCCGACACGAACGCTCTGCTGCCTGTAACATTAGGGTGATGTTTAGTGAGAGATGATGGAGGTTACTCGCTCCTCAATACAAGTCATTCCCGCGAAGGCGGGAATGACTTGTATTGAGGAGCGAAAGGATTTGCAGGGCCTATTCGGTTTGCAACAGCGCTTTCACTGTGTCGGAGATGAGGCGGCCGGGCGCTTTGCCGGCGAGCAATTTGTTGGCGGCGCCCATCACCTTGCCCATGTCTTTGATGCCCTGTGCACCTGTTTCGGCTATTATGCCCTCAATGACGGCGCGGAGCTCGTCGGCGGAGAGCTGCTTGGGGAGGTAGGCTTCTATGACGGCTGCCTCGGCAAGCTCGTTTTCGGCAAGTTCGGCCCGGTTCTGCGACGTGAATATGTCGGCGCTTTCACGTCGCTGCTTGAGCATTTTCTGAAGGATAAGGACGGCCTTCTCGTCGCTCAGTTCGCCATCGCCTCCCTTAGCCGTTTTTGCTTCCAGAAATTCCTTTTTTATGCCTCTAAGAGCTTGCAGCCTCACTGTTTCGCGAGCCAGCATGGCCGCCTTAATATCTGCACTTACTTGATCGAACAAATTCATCTGTGTACTGTTTTATATGGATTAATACTTGGGGACTTCCAATAATTAGATTTTTCAAGGCTTGCGACAGAGGCAAAAGCGGAGTGTACTTTAGTACATGAGCATTTTGCCGACGAGCATAACGCAGAAAAAGCAATTATTCGAAGTTCCCATTTAGAATTCTATGGCTGTTGAGCCGCCTTTGGATGCTATCGGCGGCTCTGCATGGCGTATAGATCGTTTGGAGCGTTCACGGTATTCTTTCACCACCTTCGGGTCGCGGCGGAATGTAGGGTATTCTTCAATCATGGAGATAGCCTCGTCGCTATCGAGATCGGCCATGGAGAGGACGAGGTATTCGGGAGCGACGGTAACGGCAACGTCGTACATCTTCTGGATGCGCTTGTCGTCTTCTTCGCGCCTGATGCGGGTGCCGGGGAAGTCGTCTATCACGTCTTTGATGCCGAAGCCGGCAGCAAGGAGGGTGAACTTAACCTTAGCCTCCAGCGTTTCATCTATCATTGTACCCCAAATCACTTCGCAGTCCACCCGCTCGTGGAATCTCGACATGTAGTCGTCAATCTCGTCCATCTCCTCCATGGTGAGTTCGGCTTCCGGGCTGAAGGATATGTTGAAGAGGAGGCGCTGGGCGGTATAGACGTCGTTGTTGTTGAGCAGCGGCGATTTGATGGCGTCGCTGATGGCGTCGCGCACTCGCCTTGGGCCCTCTCCGTAGCCATTGCTGATGAGCGCCACGCCGCCGTCTTTGAGGGTGGTGTTAACATCGGCAAAGTCTATATTGATTACTCCCTGGCGGGTGATGATTTCGGCTATGCTCTTGGCTGCAACGGCAAGTGTGTCGTCGGCCTTGGCGAAGGCCTCCGGGACGGTGGCGTTAGGGAAGAGATGTCGCAGGCGCTCGTTGTTGATGATGAGCAGAGCGTCGACGTTGCGATTGATTTCATCTACTCCGTCGAGCGCCTGTAAGATCTTGTTCCGTCCTTCGAAGAAGAAAGGAATGGTAACTATGCCGACGGTCAGTATGCCCATCTCCCTGGCCGTACGTGCAATGACGGGTGCGGCTCCGGTTCCGGTTCCTCCTCCCATCCCTGCTGTGATGAAAACCATGTCGGTGCCGTCGCTCAGCAGGCGCTTGATGTCGTCTATGCTGGCTTCCGCAGCTTCCTTGGCTTTCATGGGCCGGTTGCCGGCGCCAAGTCCTTTGGTTATTGATTCGCCGAGGACGAACTTATTAGGTACGCTTGATTGCTTCAGGGCTTGCTTATCGGTATTGCAAAGGAGGAAGGTTACGTCGTGTATGCCTTTCTTGTACATGTGGGTTACGGCATTGCCTCCGCCTCCGCCCACGCCTATTACTTTAATTATCTTGGGTTCTTCAACGTTCAATATGAAGTTCTCGTCTATTGTATCGTTCATCATGGCTTTGCTGTGCTTGTGTGATGTTTGGAAATGTATTCACTGTCCTATAAAGTTACGGATGTAAAAGCCGGCCTTGTAGAAAGCCTTAACGTCTTCGGCGCATATTGGCTGCCCGTCCTTGCCGCTTATGCCTGCCAGATTCTCTATGGCTCGCGCCAGCACATCGTCTGCCTTTTGAAGGGCCTCGCGTATGCTGAGATCCGGTTCTTGGAGAAGCAGTTCCTCGTTGGACAGCATAGAGGTCGAATCGGCCTGATCGCACATCTCGCAGTATCCGTTAACCGCATTGTACCGGGCAATGTGAGTCTCGGACTCGAACGGATAGCTCAAGAGGCCTACAACAGCCAGCCCCATCTTCTTGGCAATCTTGGCTATCACAGGAGCCGCTCCGGTTCCGGCGCCGCCTCCCAGGCATGCAACTACTATGGCCAATTGAGTTCCGTCGGACAGCAGGCGCTCAATGTCACCGGCGCTTGCTTCGGCTGCGTCATAGCCTATCTTAGGCCAACCGCCGGCTACGTGCCCCTTCATTATGCCTTCGCCTAAGCGATAGCATGGCAGGCTGAGCTGCTGCAGAGCGCAGCCGTCCGTATCGCAGGCAAGGAAGCTCACGGCGCGAAAGCCCCGACGGTTCAGCAGGTCGACCGCACGGCCGGCGCCGCCGCCCACGGCTATCACTTTAACGATCCTTTTCGTTCGACTCGTTTGATTCTTCATCTAACTTATTATTTTCTACGTTATCAAACATGTTCCTCATGGTTTGAACGGCGCTTTTGCCAAGCTTGTCGAGAAGTCCGGTCTTCTTCTTTTTATCCTTCTTCTCATTAGCGGCAGGCTTTTTCTCCTCGGCTTCTTCGGCAGGCACCTGCTTCTCTACCGGCGGTTGCACAACAACGACGGCCGGTTGAGGAGCCGTCGACTGAGTAGCTGCCGGCGCATGAGTGGGATTGAAGATAGGGCCGGGAGGCTTGGCTACATTAGCCGAGCAGTTGATATAATTGCGATCGCCCTGTATCAGCAAGCCCAAGGACAGGTTGTCCGGCGTCATGTCCGGATGATGGCCACGGACATCTATATCGCGACGCAGGCCGGCTATGTGACTGACGTTCATGCCGAGGCAGTCGGCCAGCACAGCATCCATCCTGCGCAGGCGGCTTGCATTGCCGGTAACGAACAGGCCGGCGCGCAGTATATGCTTCAGGCTGTGCGTCTCGCTCTCTCCGGTCATGTCCTTGAGCCGGGCCGTAACGTTCTCGCATATCTCGCGCTGACGAGCGGCTATGACATCGTAAAATTCTTTGTTGGGAATGACGCGGAGCTCCTTCTTGTCCATGGTTGTAACGCTGATGATGCTTGCATTATCGTCTGCGGGGACAGCCTGTCCGTATTCGCGCTTGATATGCTCGGCGTCCGATTCGACCAGGCCGAAGTGCGTTGCAAGATCCTTGGTGATGAGCTGGCCTCCCATAGGCAGTACGCAGAGGCCGAGCAGCCTGCCGCGCTTGTATGCCGCTACCGACGTTACTCCGGCTCCGAAGTCGACCAGGGCGCATCCCATCTCCTTCTCGTCTTCGGTGAGCACAGCCTCGGCTAATGCCAGCGGAGATACGAGGATCCCGGCCAGGCCATCCTTCAGTCCGGCGGCTTTGACGGCTTCCTCTATGCTGCTGCGAAATGAGCTGCGGAGAACGATACGCTGATACTCGGCGTCTAACTTTGAGCAATGAATACCGACCGGATTGGCTTCGAGCTGGCCGTCGAGATAGCAGGACGGCTCCGGTATGTCAAGCACGTCAAGCCCGTCAAGCCTGGGGAGCTGAGCCTTCAGCTCGTCGAGCAGCTCGTAGCTAACCGTTGAATTGCCGGACATCTGTCGGGAAACGATAGTTTTCTCGGAGCGAAGCGATTGCCCCCCTGCCCCAACGAACAGCTTGCTTATACGATTGCCCGGCATCTTTTGCTGAAGCTTTGATACAAGCTGCTTAATCTTGGCGCCTGCTTCATGAACATTGCGGATGTTGCCGCGGCGAATACAGCCGGCCGCCTCTTCGGTCTCGTATGCAATTACGGTAAACGTGCCGTTGTTGTCGCGCTTACCAACTATGCCGCTCAGACGCGATGTGCCTAACCTGAGAGCTGCTATAAATTCTGCGTAAACCATAAGCTTTTATTTTTTGGTACATACAATCTGGTTCTTGTACTTTAAATTGATATTACTGTATTTTTCCCACCCCATCTTGGGTATAGCCTGTTCGTAAAAGAGTTTTAAGTGATTCAGTTTCTCCTCAAAGCGTTCAAACCTGCCTAAAATAATCCGGTGATTGCCTGCCCTCGGAACGAGTTCGACTTCACCGTCGGGGCGAATGTAGATTTGTTCTATTTGATTATTCCAAAAATCGTGCTCCTGCAAATATAATGCAAATTCATACAAGTCCGACGTAGCCAGGCTTTTTTCCACATAGCCGGCGGCAAGGGGCACGTATGTGGCGTATTTAGGGTTGGCCGGCATCATGCCTCCGTCGCGGTCGACGTAGTAGTCTGAGCCCGACGTCATCACCCGCAGAATTGGAACCTTTTCCGTGACGGACAGCTTCACAATGTTCGCGGGCGTTTTGTATGCTTCAACATCCGACAGCAGGCCTATGCGCATAACTTCGAGCTCTATCCTGTCTGTATTGACAAGGCTAAGCGACTTGCCGACGGGATACAGGTCGGCTTTCTTAAGCGATGCAACAATGTCGGCCTCGCTTATGAGGGGCTTGTCGTTGCGGCTGCGGATCACGGTTTGCATCTCCAGGCATGTCTCCTCCCGCTCTGCTTTCTTCAGAAACACAGTGGCTATCACGATGTAAGCCAGGAGGCAGAGGGAAGCAATGACGGCTATAATACGGGGCATATTCATGGCGGATTATTTATGATTCGGCAGGGCTGATTTGCCTCCGGCAGCCCGTCGGCATGTGTAGATCCGCTGCGGAAAAAAATTTCAGCCCGTCGGCACGTGTAGATTCCTTGCGGGAAAAAATTTCAGCCTTTCGGCATGTGTAGATCCGCTGCGGAAAAAAATTTCGGCAGATCGGCATGTGTAGATCCGCTGCGGAAAAAAATTTCAGAAGATCGGCATGTGTAGATCCGCTGCGGAAAAAAATTTCAGAAGATCGGCATGTGTAGATCCGCTGCGGAAAAAAATTTCGCCGGATCGGCACTTGTAGATTCCTTGCGGAAAAAAATTTCAGCCGATCGGCATGTGTAGATTCCTTGCGGAAAAAAATTTCAGCCGATCTACATCCGTAAGTGACCCGCAGGGAGCTACGAGCCGTTCCGCCAAGGTTCATCTTACCGGCCATACAGCAATACATGCTTTACGGGTTCCACAAGCCTGTCAATATCGCCGGCGCCAAGCATTATGACGACGTCGTTGCTTCTGAGGGCCATTTCGGAGGGCAACTGCTCCTTTGTGCACAGGGTCTTATTCGATATGGCCACCCTGTCGAGTATCATCCGGGAGCTTACGCCGGGGATGGGCTCTTCGCGGGCGGGATATATGTCGAGCAGTATCAGTTCGTCGAGCAGGGAGAGGGCGGCGGCAAAGTCGTCGGCAAAGTCGCGGGTGCGGGTGTAGAGGTGGGGCTGGAATATGCCGCAGAGCTTCCTCCCGGCGTAGAGCTCGCGCACCGAGCGTATGGCGGCCTCCAGTTCGGCCGGATGATGCGCATAGTCGTCTATCAGCACCAGATCATCCCTCTTGATGCGGAAGTCGAAGCGCCGTTCGGAGCCTCCGAAGCTCTCCATAGCCCGCCTTATGTCGTCCTCGCCCACGCCGTTGAGGTGGGCTACGGCAATGGCTGCAATGGCGTTCTCTATGTTTATCCGAACGGGTACGCCCAGGCGTATGTCGGCTATCAGGGCATCGGGCAGCACCGCATCGAACAGGATCTCGCCGCCTCCTATGCGGATATTATCCGCGCGAAAGTCGCTCTCTCCGTCTATTGAATAGGTATAGAGCCGGACATTGTCCGCGAGGCGGGGCGACAGCTCTATGCCCTGCTTCATGATCAGGCAACCGCCCGGACGTATGAGGGCGCTGAACTGCTCGAAGGCTTCGCGGTAGGCCTCCGCCGTTCCGTAGATGTCGAGGTGGTCGGGGTCGGCCGATGTTATCACCGCCATCCAAGGGCGCAGGCTGAGGAAGGAGCGATCGTACTCGTCGGCCTCCACCACTGTCAGGTCGCTGTCGGCCGAGAGCAGCAGGTTGGTGCCGTAGTTCTTCAGGATGCCTCCCAGGAAGGCGCTGCAATCCACCGGCGACTGCTTCAGCAGGTGGGCTATCATAGACGAGGTGGTGGTCTTGCCGTGCGTTCCCGCCACGCACAGCGCCCGCGAGCTTTGGGTTATACGCCCCAGAGCTTCGCTTCGCTTCATTACCCGGAAGCCGTTGGCGCGGAACCATCTCAGCTCGCTATGCGATTCGGGCACGGCGGGGGTGTATATCACGCATGTTGTTTCCGGCGAGCGAAACTGCCTGGGAATACGCTCCACGCTGTCTTCGTAGTGTATGAGGGCGCCTTCGGCTATCAATTGCGCTGTCAGCGCCGAGGGAGTTTTGTCGTATCCTCCTGCCTGCATGCCCTGCGAGAGATAGTAGCGTATGAGTGCGCTCATGCCTATGCCTCCGGCGCCCACGAAGTAGTAGGCCTCGCCCGTCAGCGCAAGTATGGACTTCACGATAGCCCGGTCGCTGTGCCGCAGGGCCAGGGCGCCTATACGGCTGCCGAGGCGCTCCAGCGATTCCTTGTCGGCGGCCAGCTCGATAGCTGTCGATACCAGCAGGCGGCCGGCATCCCTGTCGGCCACGAGAAGGGCGGCCTCCTTTGACACTAATGCCATAGCGTTCTTAGTTTGATGATCCTCCGCCACATTGGGCGATGGAACGAGTATAGCCGCCTTGCCCAGCAGGCAGAGCTCCGAAATGGTTCCGGCTCCGGCGCGGGATATAACTAAGTCGGCTGCCGTATATGCATAGTCCATCCTGCTTATGAAATCGGATACCCAAACCTGCGATGCGAGCCCAAGCTCTTCAAGCTGCCGGCGGGCTTCGGCTGCATAGCTTCGTCCGGTTTGCCAGATGAGCTGTATGCCTGCGCCGGCAAGCCGTTCCAGGCCGTCGGCGAGGCTGCGGTTGATGGTGGCGGCTCCAAGGCTGCCTCCTATGGCGAGCAGCGTCGTGCGATCAGGCGGCAGATTGAAGAAGGCGCAGGCCTCCTCTCGCTTACCTGAGGCTGCCTCCAAATCCCGGCGTACCGGATTGCCGGTAAGGAGTATCTTATGCGCAGGGAAGAACCTCTCCATGCCTTCGTAGGCCACAAATATGCCGGCGGCCTTCTTGCCCAGCAGCTTGTTGGTTATGCCCGCATACGAGTTCTGCTCCTGTATGAAGATCGGAATCCCTTGCGACGAGGCTGCCCACAGCACCGGGCCGCTTGCATAGCCTCCGACGCCTACGACTAAGTCGGGCTTGTACTCGTGGATGATTCGGGCGGCCATACTGAGGCTCTTCAGCAGCCGCCACAGCACCTTGAGGTTGCGCAGCGGCCGCTGCCTGTCGAAGCCCATTATGGGGAGGCCCTTGATGGGATAGCCTGCGGCGGGGACGCGCTCCATTTCCATACGGTTATCGGCGCCGGCAAAGAGTATGTCGGCGTCGGGGAAGCGCTCCCTGAAGGCGTTCGCTATGGAGATGGCCGGGAAGATGTGACCTCCCGTACCGCCTCCGCTGATAATAATTCTATGGGGTTTCATGCAGTTGATTTCTTATTGGATACAGACTTTGATGCAGAGCCTTATGTCGTTTCTTCAGGATTGGTTATTCAGTACGGGTTCCAACGGATTGGCGTCGCCGGCGGATATATTGTCGGAGGGCTCCCCGGCGGCGTCGAGCGCCTCGGCCTCCTTGTTGACGGAGCGGCTGACGCTAAGGATTATGCCGAAGTAGGTGCAGGTGATGATGGTGCTGGTTCCGCCGTGACTGATGAGCGGCAGCGGCTGCCCCATCACAGGGAAGAGCCCTACGACGCTGGCCATGTTGACAAAGGCCTGGACGCCTATCATCAGCCCGCAGCCTGTGACGAGGTACTTGGGGAACAGCTTGTCGCACTTGCGGGCTATGAAGCCCACCCTGAACAGTATGGCAATGTAGCCGAGCATGACGAGTATCCCAGCTACGACGCTCAGCTCCTCGATGATGATGGCGTAGATGTAGTCGGCATAGGCCAGCGGGAGTGTGCTGCGCTGCTGGCCCAGCCCGGGAAAGGAGCCTATGCTGCCGTTGGCTATGGCTATCTTCGAGTAGGTCTCCTGCCGGTTGTAGTCGGTGATGACGTAGCTCTCCGGGTCGGGCGCGCCCGACGGCTTGGCGAACTCCATTATCCTGTTCTTCGATTTCTCGAGGAAGTCGTACTTGGCAATCCACTCCTCCTTCAGGGTGAACAGCGATCCTATGAACAATGCGCCTGTCAGGCCCAAAGCCAGCGTGAGCGTCAACATTCGCCTGAAAGCTATGCCTCCGATGAACATCAGCATATAGCCGAATACTATGACGAACACAGCCGTCGACACATTCTCGGTAACAATCAGGGCCACCATGGTAAACACTCCTATAAGTATGTACCTGAACATGCGGGCCTCCGTGTACTGACGCCGGACGCTCAGGCAATAGGCAATGAAGATTACGTTCGTGAGCTTGGCCACCTCCGAGGGCTGGAACCGGAATCCGAACAGCGTGAGCCATCGCTTGGAGCCGTTGATCTCGTCGCCTATGAATAGCGTCAGTACCAGCAGAAGGATGGGCAGCACATGCAGCAAGGCGCCTAAGGTGAAGGCTCGCACTGGCAGATATTGCAGGAACATCACCACGAAGATGCCGGCCATGAGCATCTGTCCGTGCCGGATCGTGGGCGACCAGTAGTTGCCGGCCTTGTAGGTGAGCGATGCGCTGGCGCTGAATACCTCGACGAACGACAAAACGCACATGAACAGGAATATGATCCAGATGATCTTATCCCCGCTCAAGAGCATAGCCCTGAAGCTTTTTCCTTTCCGGGCCTCCGTTACAGGTTCCTCACGCATATCCTGAACTGGTTGCCCCGGTCTTCGTAGTTCATGAACAGGTCGAAGCTTGCGCAGCAGGGCGACAGCAATACGGTCTGGCCCTTCTCGGCAAGGCCGTATGCCTGCCCGACGGCTTCGCTCATGGAGGAAGCGTCGCTGATGAGCTCAACCTTGCCGTCGAAATACTCGTGGAGCTTGCTGTTGTCGGCGCCAAGGAAGATCAGCGCGCATACTTTCTCGCGCACCAGCTTCTCTATCGCCGAATAGTCGTTGCCCTTGTCGGTGCCCCCCAGGATGAGCACTATGCGGCTGCGCACGGTCTGGAGGGCATACCAGCAGGAGTTGACGTTGGTGGCTTTGGAATCGTTAATGTAGTCCACTCCGCGAACGCGGGCAACGTGTTCCATGCGGTGGGGCACGCCTATGAAATTGCTGAGCGATTCGCGGATGTTGTCCTTCTTGATGTAGATTGCCCGGGCGGCTATTCCGGCCGCTAATGAGTTGTAAAGATTATGTTCTCCTTTCAGAGATAGCGATTCTTTGTTCATACTAAATTCTTCATTACTTGTGTTTATTGTTATAAGGTCATTGTTTGTGTAGCCCGCCGGCCCTTCCCTTTGCCCGGCGGCGAAGGGATAAGGGCGAGACGGAATGGTTCGTTTGTGCACTTCGCCGGCTATAATGGGGTCGTCGGCCCAGTATATAAAGGCGTCGTCGGCAGTCTGATTCTGCACGATGCGGAATTTAGAATCTACATAGAGTTGCATGTCGTGGTTGTAACGATCCAGATGGTCGGGAGTAATATTAAGCAGTACGGCTATGTTGGCCCTGAAGTCGTACATGTTGTCGAGCTGAAAGCTGCTGAGCTCAACCACGTAATACTCGTGAGGCTCTTCGGCTACCTGCATGGCCAGGCTGTGCCCCACGTTGCCGGCAAGCCCCACGTCGAGGCCGGCGCTCTTCAGGATATGATACGTGAGCATGGTGGTGGTAGTCTTGCCGTTGCTGCCCGTGATGCAGATCATGAACGACGAAGTATAGCGGCCCGCAAATTCTATCTCGGAGATGACAGGGATGCCCTTCGCCTGCAGCTTGCGCATTATCGGAGCCGTATCCGGGATGCCGGGGCTCTTGATCACCTCGGCGGCATTGAGGATCAAGGCCTCGGTATGCCCCTTCTCCTCCCAGCTTATGCCGCGCGAATCCAAGGCTGCACGGAACGATTCTTTGATGGGGCCGGCGTCGGACACAAACAGGTCGAAACCCTTTTGACGGGCCAGGGCGGCGGCCCCCACCCCACTCTCGCCGGCTCCCAGAACAACTATGCGAGGCTTATCCGCTGCGCCGCTCATCTCATCTTAAGGGTTACAATGGTTATCACCGCCAGAATCACCCCCACCAGCAGGAAGCGAACCACGAGCTTAGACTCAGGCACTATGTTCATCGGCCGCTGAATCCATGCATCAACGCCGCTGTTGCCCTTCACCTGGAAATGATGGTGCAGAGGCGTCATCTTGAACACCCGGCGCCCCTTGCCGTACATCTTCTTGGTCAGCTTGAAATAGCCCCGCTGAACCAGCACCGACACGGCTTCCGCAAAAAATATCCCGCAGAGTATGGGCAAAAGCAACTCCTTGCGGATAAGGATTGCGAACACGGCTATTATACCCCCAAGCGTCAGGCTGCCGGTATCGCCCATAAACACCTGAGCCGGGTTGGCATTATACCACAAAAAGCCCATAGTGGCGCCGAAGAATGCTGCGGCAAACACCACAAGCTCCTCGGCGCCGGGGATAAACATAATGTTCAGAAAGGATGCGAACTCGGCATGCGATGACATGTAGCCGAGTATCCCAAGGGCTATGCCTATGATGGCCGAGCTGCCGGCGGCCAGCCCGTCGAGCCCGTCCGTGAGGTTGGCCCCGTTTGACACCGCCGATATGATGAAGGCCACCGCCACCACGAAGATGATGCAGGTGAGCGGCTCCTGGTGAGGGCCCGCCCAGCGCACTAAGTTGCGATAGTCCCAGTTGTTGTTCTTCATGAAGGGAATGGTGGTGCGGGTCGACTTGGTTTCCTCCGTATGGATGTTCACGCGGCCCACCGTTTGGTTCACGGTCAGCGTTTCGCGGTTCTCGCGTATCACCACTCCGGGGCTGAAGTACAGCGTGCAGGCAACGATGATGCCCAGCACAATCTGCCCTATGATTTTGTAGCGCCCGTGCAGCCCCTTCTTGTTCTTGCGAACCACCTTTATATAGTCGTCGGCAAAGCCTATGCAGCCCAGCCAAATCGTTGTAACAAGCATCAGCAGCGTATATATATTGTTGAGCCGGGCAAAAAGCAGGGTGGGCGCCAATATGGCTATGATGATGATGACGCCTCCCATGGTGGGCGTGTTTTTCTTGCTCTCCTGCCCTTCGAGGCCAAGGTTCCTGACCGTTTCGCCTATCTGCATCTTGCGCAATTTGTCGATGATGCGATGACCTATGGCCGTTGATATGAACAAAGACAGGATTAAGGCCATTCCGGAGCGGAAGGATACGTACTTAAACATTCCGGCCCCGGGGAAATCCTGCTGGTGTAACCAGTGAAACAAATCGTATAGCATGCTGTATCTGTTTAAATTTTTGTTTTGTATACCGTATAATCTCTATCCGCCGGCGAGCCGCCGGGAGAAACCTCTGCGCAGCAAAAGCCTCGTTCGGGCCCGCCGCAAGTCATATCTGCGCAGCAACAACTTCCTTTTGGAATTTGGGAGGCAATATCTGCGTAGAAAAAGCCTCTTTTTGGGGGATGAGAGGCAATATCTGCGTAGAAAAAGCTTCTTTTTGGGGGATGAGAGGCAATATCTGTGTAGAAAAAACTTCTTTTTGGGCCGATAAAACTGATTTCTGCGCAGAAACGGCCTCTTTTTTTGCCGCGGGAACCTCTAACTGCGCAGAAACGACTTTTCCGAGGGGTGACGGAAGCAATTGTTGCGCAGAAAAAGTTTGGGCTTGAGGTGCGGGAAGCAATTGCTGCGCAGAAATAAGTTCGGCTTGAGGTGCGGGAAGCAATTGCTGCGTAGAAAAAGTCCCGGCTTGAGGTGGGGGAAGCAATTGTTGTACCGCTAAGCCCTTCCGACGAGCCGGCCGGAACCGGTGCAAACCTACGCGAGCCTGCTTTTTCGGAAATCCGAGCCGGCGTAGGCCTGCGCAGACTTACTTTTTCCGAAATCCGAGCCGGTGTAGGCCTGCGCAGACTTACTTTCTCCGAAATCCGAGCCGGCGTAGGCCTGCGCAGACTTACTTTTTCCAAAATCCGAGCCGGTGTAGGCCTGCGCAGACTTGTTTTCTCCGAAATCCGAGCCGGTGTAGCTTTACTAATGTTAGCAGGAGGCTGCGGGAGGCTGTCGCTGTGCAACATTTGTATGCCGAGCGGACCGGTAATGTTTATGATGCTATCCATTGCGCCGCCGGCTTGAGTATCGTTTACAAAACTTATCCGCATCGTCTTCAAGTTTTACGATCTCGGGATATGCCCCGAAAGAGAGGTTCATCATCAGGTGCTGCTTGAAGTTGAGCCGCTCCTCATAGTATTCGCGCTTGTGATGGCTGTCGTAATCAACGGTAACGCCGGTTTCCAGCCGGCTTCTGAGCTGCTTTACCAGCTTCATAACGACCTGGTCGAGCATGTTGTGGCCGCGCAGATAGAGCCAGGCGTTTTCGGGCCTGAGGCCGGCATGGCCGAAGCGTGCGGCAAGCTTTTCGGTGTCGATGCCGGCATATATCTTCTGCAAAGCCAGCTCTTTGGGCCTCACGCGCTTGCGCAGCGAACGTATAAGGGCATCCCGGTCGGGCTCTGCAACATCTACGGACATATATTGCGCAAATTCGCTCATGGGAAAAACATCGTCGTCGGTTTCAACCGAAAGCAGATGATAGAGAAACAGAGGGTAAAGCGCCTCGGAATACTCCTTCAGGAAGGCGGCGAAATCGAATTGCGGCCTGCCGAGACCCAGCCGGCGGAATGTGTCGAGGATGTTATCGGGATGACAGAAGTGATTTTCGAGCGAGTAGGTATATGTCTGAAACACATAGTGCCCTGTGTTGATTCGCGGCTCCCTCATGAGGCGCCTGTAATCGCTGTCTATACAAACAAAGAAGCCGTCGGAGAGGCATCCGTAGTGCATGTACCGGAGGCATACGGAGCAGCCGGTGGCCTTTTGCCCCAGCGGATTGCGGCTGAAGGTGACGTAGTCGAACCGGCAGTCCGGAGCCGCCTGCCTGAAGACCTGATCCCAGAACAGCCGGTCGAAGTCTGCTTCGAGATGCACGGCGGCTGTGCATCCTTTGAGCCTGGCCCGGTTCTTATAGTAGAGGGCGAGGCGGCTGAAATAGGTTCGCTTGTCGGCTGGGGTCATAGTTACAAAGGGCTGATAAGTTCTTCGGTGAAGAAGAGTTTGTCGCCCCATCCCTCTCCGAAGATGGAGGGCGAATGGGTGGCGACGAGCAACTGCAGCTTGGGATTGAGGGCTTTGAGCACGTCTATGAAGCGCTGCTGCCAGCCTATGTGGAGCGAGATTTCGGGCTCGTCGGTCAGCATCATGTAAGGCTGGTCTTCCATGAGGAAAACGGTGAAGAGTATGACCATCAGCTGCTTTTCTCCGGAAGAGAGGCGGCTGATAGGTATGCGCTCGCCGGCCTGCCTGAAGTAGAGCATGCTGCTATCGCGGTCGATCTCCACGGTTTTGTCGGTTTCGGCGCATAGCTCGTCTATGAGTGCGAAGAGCTTCTTGATGCGGTTGTTCACCGTGGTGGCCTCGGCATAAGAGTTGGTTGCCTTGAGCCTGTACCCTGAGAAGGATTTTTGGTTGTTGCCAAGCGCGTAGAGCACCCTCTGGAGCTCCTTGTCGAGCGGGGTTTCGTCGCGGCTCGGCATCTTCCTGAGCGGCACGTCGAAGGTGGTGACGTACTCGTGCCTGATTTCCGGCATGGGTATGGGCTTGCCGTTGTAGGTGAAGGTGGAGCCGTCGGCGAGGCTGATGGAAATCTCTATGCTCCGCTGCTTGAGCCAGGTGAAGTTGCCCGAAAGCAAGGCGTCGACGCAGCGCAGTATGGTTGTTTTGCCGGAGCCGTTGACGCCCACAAGTATGTTGACGTCGGGATGCAGGTTCCAGTGGAGGCGATACTTGCCGAAGAGCCCGGCAATAGAGATGCTGTTGATGGTATTCATGAGGGTATGATTGAATGTTTAGAGGTTGAAGTGTGCCGGCAAATTATTCCTGTTCGCTCAGGTACTTATTGATTTCATACAGCCCCAGCTTTCTGTCCCTCTCCGAGAAGGCGTCGCCGGATTCCGATTCGCCGTTCACACTTACGGGAAGTGCTTTGGAGATAGGAAAGCTATAACGATGCCCGTCTATATTGCAAAAGCAGCTTATCATTTCGATCAGCCGGATGCTCGTATATTGGTCGCCAAGCTTCATGCACTCCTCGACCAGACGGGGCGAATGAGTGTTGACTATCACCTGCCTTATGTCGGGGTAGTCCGGATCGAAGTCGGAACTAAGCTCTTTCAGCAAGCGAACCATAGACTTGATGCGCTGCGGATGTATGCCGTTCTCAGGCTCCTCAAAGCATAGGAGGCTCGTATGCCTGTCGTCGTAGAGCAAAACGGCAAGAGCTATAAGCCGCAAGGTTCCCTCGGAGAGAACTCTGGAAGTAAATACCTTGCCGTCGGCATTCTTGAGCGTGATGATGAACTGTCGGTTGGCTCTGTCGTCAATCACGTCTATGTCTATAAATTCGGGCAGGAACTCATTGATCTTCCTGGATATTGCGACAAGGTTATAAGGGTCCTCATGCTTTAGAATGAACAATGCGGCACCCAGGTTCTTTCCCGTGCGAGATATGACGTCGCCTGAGCCGGAGCCTTGCCGGGTAGGTTCGCGTAGATCTTCCGGATTAAATTGCAGGAACTTCCATGCGCGCATTTCTTCCCGGGCTGCGAAGATTTGAGGAAAGCCTACGTTGTTTATGTTGCTTAGAGCGCTTTGCCGGAGCGCTATAAGTATAAGCCTTTCCTTAGGTTTTTCGTATTCGTTCGGCTCTAAAATATGGAGCCCCCCTTTGTCTGTTGTTCTTATATATGCAACATGGCTTTCGCTATTTCCCTCCGGCTTCAAATTGTCGGGATTCAACGGAATAAGCGATTCATGCGTAATGAAAATCTCTTCCATCCCCATCTTATTTGTGCGCATAGCAAGCTTAATCTCGTATCTCATCCGTGTGTTCTCAAGCATTGCCTCACCGCCCCAGTTATCCCTGACGGTTCCGTCGACAAGCATCTCTACGGCGAAGGACATCTCTTTGGCCGAAGTCTCGTCGTCGTACTTGGTGAAGAGCTCATATCCCTCGCCGCGCAGTCCGCCGAAGGCCGTCCTGAGCTCCATGTCCGCCAGCCGCGAAAGCAGTTGCAGAGCGTCGAACAGATTGGACTTGCCGGAACCGTTGGCGCCGGCCAGGACGGTGAAGGGAGTGAAGTCCATCGCGAAATCCTTGAAGGACTTGAAGCCGTCTATCTCAATACGGGTTATCATATATCTTTTGCTGTACTATATATTAATGTGTTCAGGAACCGAATAGCTCGCGCACCTTCTCCCTGTCGTCAAAGTGATGCTTCACGCCTTTTATCTCCTGATAGTCCTCATGACCTTTGCCGGCTATGAGGACGACGTCGGAGCCGGAGGCTATGGAGTAGGCCGTCTTGATTGCTTCGCTGCGATTGGATATGCACAGGGTTTGCCGACGCTCTTCCTCGCTCAGCCCCGCATACATGTCGGCAATTATATCGTCGGGCTCCTCGAAGCGGGGATTATCCGAGGTGAGGATAAGCCGGTCGCTGATGCATATAGCTTCCTTTGCCATCAGAGGCCGCTTGCCCTTGTCGCGATTCCCTCCTGCACCGACCACGGTGATTATACGGCCTCTGTCGCCTACCACTTCGCGGATGCTGTTCAGCACGTTCGCAAGGGCGTCCGGCGTGTGAGCGTAGTCGACTATGAAGGTACAGCCGCGCGGCGACCGTATGGTCTCGAACCGCCCGGCCACCGATCGCATCGCACTCAGAGCTATCAGAGCCTCCTCGCTATCCATGCCCAAAGCCACAGCCGCACCGTAGACCGCCAGCAGATTGTAGGCGTTGAACCTGCCCACAAAGCTGACCGACACCTGCCGGCCGTTCACCTCCATCTCCATCCCGTCCAGATGCGACTCTATGATCCTGCCCTTGAAGTCCGCCGGCTTGCGAAGCGAGTAAGTCAGCCTGCGCGCCTTAGTGTTCTGGAGCATCACCTGCCCGTTCTTGTCGTCCGGGTTAGTCAAGGCGAAGGCCGTCGCAGGCAGATTGTCGAAGAAGCTCTTCTTGGCGGCCAGATAATTATCCACCGTGAGGTGATAGTCTAAGTGGTCGCGGGTGAGGTTGGTGAAGATGCCGCCCTCAAACTGCAGCCCGCTGATGCGCTTCTGGTCTACGGCATGCGAGCTCACCTCCATGAAGGCATACTCGCATCCGGCGTCCACCATCTCCGACAGCAAAGCCTGAAGCTCCGTCGGATCGGGGGTTGTATGCGTTGCCGCAACGGCTCGCCCGTCTATGTAGTTGCAAACCGTCGACAGGAGTCCGGCACGGAAGCCCATGCGGCGGAACATCTCATAGAGTAGCGTGGCCGTCGTAGTCTTGCCGTTTGTCCCCGTCACTCCCACAAGCTTCAGCCTGCCCGACGGATTGCCGTACCATGCGCTCATGAGCTTCCCCAGCGCATCGGCCGAGCTCTCCGCCACTATGCAGGGGACGCCCGGATCCTCCGCGGGGAGGCGCTCGCACACAACAGCGGCTGCCCCTCGCTCTACGGCATTATATATATATGTGTGTCCGTCAACGGTCGTACCATTCACGGCAACAAACAGAGCGCCTTCCTCCACCCTTCGGGAATCTGCGCATACAAGCTTTATATCGGGGTTCCTGCTGTCGCCGTATGTGAGGCCTGCGGCCTCAATAAGTTCGTTCAGTTTCATGTTTTTCTATTTAAATGTGAGAGTTATTATTTGACCTTTAGCTATGCGCTGACCCGGCTGAACCGACTGCGTCGCCACATAGCCGCGTCCGCTAAGCCTGACGCGCATCCCTAAGCTCTCCAGCAAGTAAACGGCATCCTTAGCCCCCATGCCGAGCAGCTTTGGCATCAAACCGTCGCCCATCTGCAAATCGGCAAGCCTGATTCCCTCCTCTTCGCGGGCAGCAAACGCCCAGGCCGACGCCACATCCTTGTGATCGCTGCGTATCTTCAGAGCCTTCAGAACCTCCAGCGTAGCATTAGCGTTCCCGGCCTTTACGCCCGGAAGCCTTACCGCCTGCGAGTCTACCTTCAGCTTGCGGAGATCGGCAAAGCTACGGCTGAGGTATATCCCCTCCGCAATCTCCTTCACTATACCCGCCCCGGCATCGCCACCCGAAGCCCTGCGCTTAGGCCTGCGTATAACCGTTATCACCGAATATTCCGGATTGTCCGCCGGAAAATAACCGGCAAACGATACATTCAAAACATTGCGCCTGTAAGTTCCATGTTCGCCAATCTGAGCCGAGCCGGTCTTACCCGCAATCCTTACGAGGGGCGAATAAGCAAACCTGCCGGTGCCATGTTCATCCTCAACCACACCAAGCAGCATCTTCCTCACCAACCTGAGCGTCCGGGCTGAGCAAACAGACTCGCGCATCACCTCCGGCTTATTGCTGCGTATCACCTTCCCCTCCCTCATAATCTCCTTAACGAAGAAGGGCCGCATCATCCTCCCATCATTAGCTATGGCATTATAAAAAGTCAGCATATATATAGGAGGCATCTCCGTCTCATAACCAAAAGACATATACGGAAGCGCCAGAGGGTACCAGTTCGTACGGTTAGGCATCCTGATAACCGGACGGCCCGCCCCGGGAATCTCCAAGCGCAGATCCTCCGTCAAGCCGAGGCGGTAAAGCCCCTCCACAAACTTCCCCGGATTGCGCTCGTAAGCCTTGATGATAACCTTGGATATACCAATATTCGACGAACGAATGATGGCCTCCTCAACCGTAATAACTCCATTGCCCCCGCGATCCCTGTTGTGGTCCGTGATGTCGCTACCATGATACCTGAACACACCCTTGCCCGTATCAACCCAGTCGTCCGGACTGCAAACCGTATCCTCAAGCGCAACAATCACCGACGCAACCTTAAAGATCGAACCCGGCTCAATCATATCGCGCACCGCATAATTTCTCGTCTCCGCATAAACACCGGCAGACACCAGCCCCATGTTCGAGATAGCACGCACCTCCCCCGTCTTCACATCCATCAGCATCACAGAGCCTGCCTCCGCCTCCGTAGCAACCATCATACGCCGCAAAGCCTTCTCAGCAATAAACTGAACATCCAGATCAATAGTTGTCCGAATATCCATGCCCCTCACAGCCTCACGAATAATGCCGTCAATCCAGCCCCCGCCAACACGCTGACGCTTCTGAAGCCCCGCTTCACCCCGCAAAAGCGAATCATACTGGAGCTCCAGCCCGGCGCTGCCCCTGGAATAACCCGCAGTATCACGCCCCGCATAAATATCGCCAATCGTACGCTGAGCAAGGGATAAGTAAGGATTATCACGCTTAACCGTCTCCACCGCAATCAGCCCGCTCTTGAACTGTCCAAGCCTGAAAAAGGGAAAAGACTTCACCTCCTTCATGTCGAAGTACGAAACAGGACGATCCGTAATCGGAAAACTCCCATCGCGCCTCCTGAAAGCCGCCATAAGCTCCCCCCGCAGCCGGCCCTCATCCTTCCCAAACTTGCGGGACAGATAAAAAGCCAGCGAATCGACGCCGTTCCGCCGAGACTCAGCAAGCTGCTTCTCAGTGGGAACGGCGCCCTTCGGCTTGACCAAGGGAATCTGCAAAAAAGATATAGAATCAATATCCTTTTTGCTCCTGAAGTCAACATATAGAGAGTAGAGAGGAAAGCTGGTGGCCATAAGCCGACCGTCGGAAGCATAAATATTCCCGCGCTCCGGGTAGATAAGCGAATTAGGCAGCTTAGCCTTTTCCTTTTCGGCTATTGCCAGCCAGGCTCCTTTCTCTACATACGCAATACGCAGCATAGTAAAGACAATAAACCCGCCCAACACCAAAAGCAAAAGCACCACAATACCGTAGCGCAACTCCGTCCATCTATTTTCCGACTGCCTCGAATGGCTCATGACCTGTTCTTTTTTCTTTTGTTACTTATATAATATGTAAGGAGGAGACTGAGCCGTGCCGAGGGTGCTGCCCATACGCCTGAGGCGCTCCTCAAGTTCAGCCCGGCTACCATGCCTGATCAGTTCAACCGCCGTATAACGCGCATCAAGCTTAGCCTCCGCAAGATCTTTCTTCAACCTGTCGATCTGCTTACGCTTCAAATCGCAGGAATATCTGTTGCCGATAAAAAACACCGTCAGTATCGCAATGAGCAGAATCATCCATGCATGTTTAGCCAGAAATTCAAAGCCCTCGCCACCAAAAATCGTGAAGAGCGACACCCGTTTTGATTTGTGTTTCCTGTTTACCATTTACCTGTACATGTATTTTTTGTTTGCCTATTCCAATTCGTCTTTCAGCTATGCTCCCCTTCAAATCAGCTCCGCAATACGGAGTTTGGCGCTACGCGAACGCGGATTGCGCTCCACCTCCTCAGGAGGCGGGGTAATGATCTTCGTATTAATCTTCAGAAAAGGAGAAACAACATTGCCATAAAAATCCGTCCTCACAGCCCCCTCGAAATTCCCGCTTTTGATAAAGTTTTTAACCAACCTGTCCTCCAAAGAATGGTAGGAGATAACCGCAAAACGACCACCCGACTTAAGCGTAGCCGGTATATGCATCAGCATCTCCTTAAGCGCAGCAATCTCATCGTTAACCTCCATCCGGAGGGCCATAAACAACTTCGCAAAAAACTTCTTCTCCCTGTCGCGGCGGGCAAAAGGCTCAACCGCTTCCAGCAGATTCTCTACCATACCCACATCCTTAATCTTGCGGGCTTTAACCACCGCCGAAGCAATCCTCCCCACCTGCCGAAGCTCACCGTACACATCAAAAATGCGTGCCAGAGATTCCTCGTCGTATGTCCTCACAACCTCCGCAGCCGTAAGCTCCGAAAGCCTGTTCATCCGCATATCAAGAAGGCCGGAATGTCTGTAAGAAAAGCCGCGATCTGCCTCGTCGAAATGATGCGACGAAACACCAAGATCGGCCAGCAAACCGTCTACCTTTCCCAGCACATTATGATAGCGCATATAGTTATACAAATAGCGAAAATTAGAATGAACATAAACAAAGCGCGAATCCGCAGGAATGTTAGCCATAGCATCCGCATCCTGGTCGAAACCAAACAGGCGGCCCTCCGCGCCCAATCGCCCCAGCAATGCCGAAGAATGACCGCCGCCGCCAAAAGTTACGTCCACGTAAATACCCGAAGGATTGATACGCAAACCGTCCAGACTTTGCTGCGCTAATACAGGAATATGATATACGTTTTCTTTGTGTTCCATTTAAATTTAGTGTTTGTCGAGCGTGTAAAATTAGGTATTCGTATGTTGCGCACAAAACACTTCCGCCAAAAAAAAGAGAAAAGTTTTCAACACTCATTTATCCCCAATAAAAGCCTTTTTTCCACCGTACTTTCAGCCCTACATTCCATACCCGAATTGCCGGTGGCAATTCGCCCTCAAGCGGTAGCGCCGCAAGGCCTGCCCAAAGCCCTTTCCATCCGGCTGTCGGCCCGGCAGCTCCGCGAGGCATTATAAATATATGTGGCCTGATGTCGGACTTAGAGATTTCAAGTTTTTTATGAGATTTGTGTTTGCGCAATATTCTTTTTGTATAATTCAACCGATATAACATCCGGAATAGCATAATTATCAAAGATTCGGAAGCTGCGATAGAAACATTCATGGAGCAAATAGATACAAAAGCGCAGGCGGGGATGACGTTTTGTTTGCTATTTAGAAAGAAAGTATCTAAAAAGGTTGGGAATTTAAAATATTCTATATCTTTGCCCACGATAAAAAACAATAGCATGAAATTCCAAACGTACACAGGTTATACATATTATATTGTACATCGTTGCCGGCCATGCGGTGGCAAATCTTTGCATTTCACCCCCCCATTTTTAACTTTTTTAACGATGCTTGCGTAAGCAATACCTCAGTTCTTTTCCAGTATAATCAATCAGCCTTTGCGGACAAGTTCCCGGAGGCTATTTTTTTGCCTTTATGCGCGCTGCGCAAGTTTGATCAGGTTCGCGGGCAGACTTGCGCACGCCGCGCAAGTCTGTCGGGATTTGTCGGGAAACTTGCGCGCGCCGCGCAAGTCTGTCGGGATTTTCCGGGGAACTTGCGCGCGCCGCGCAAGTCTGTCGGGATTTTCCGGGAAACTTGCGCACGCCGCGCAAGTCTGTCGGGATTTGTCGGGAAACTTGCGCGCGCTGCGCAAGTCTGTCGGGATTTGTCGGGAAACTTGCGCACGCCGCGCAAGTTTGTCGGGATTTTCCGGGAAACTTGCGCGACGTCGCACAAGTCTGTCGGGATTTTCCGGGGAACTTGCGCTACGTCGCGCAAGTCTGTCGGGATTTGCTGTGGAGGGAGTGTTCAAACAACATTTTACGCTCGAACAATGGGTCATTCCCGCGAAGGCGGGAATCTCCGATCGATAGCTGGGACGATTGTATGTGTTTTTATATGATACAAATAGATT
>JAITGS010000100.1 GCA_031280435.1 Tannerellaceae bacterium
TTTGGCGAATCGATTTTCCGCAAGGGATCGTCATCGTGTCGATCCCTTGCGGAAAACGGATTGGTAAAATCGTATTCGTTACTATTGCCTCCCGGATTTTTTTGAGGCAATAGTAACGATGACTATCGCCTGTTTTTTCGGTTTCCGAGCATGGCACCAACATTTGGTGATGTAAGTCCATTACGGGGGCAGGTAGTTGCCAGCCCTTATTGATTGCATACGCCTCAACATCATCCCGGAATTTCCCGCCCCGGCTTTTGCCGATCTAATTGGCTCCGTCGTAAAAAATCCGGGCCTAAACTCAGATGGAATTGGCTCGCCGGAAAAATCGGGATACAATGAAACGGCCGTTATGGCCTGGCCGGGCGCCTCCGATATTGATGCACACTATCATTTATTACATTTATCTTTAGAGAATGTTTTTATATTTGCAGAGCAATGAATCTTTGAAAATTATTTAAATCTTATTATATGTCTGAACAAATTAAAATTATCTCATTAGATAAGGTGGTGATACGGTTTTCGGGTGATTCCGGCGACGGGATGCAGCTCACGGGCACTATTTTCTCTAATCTGTCGGCCATCTTAGGCAACGACATCTCTACCTTTCCGGACTTTCCGGCCGAGATACGCGCTCCGCAAGGATCGCTGAGCGGAGTTTCCGGATTCCAGGTGCACCTCGGTTCGCGCAAGATTTATACGCCCGGCGATAAGGCCGACGTTCTGGTTGCCATGAATCCGGCCGCCCTCAAAGTGAACACAGGCTATCTGAAGCCTCACTCCATCATCATTGTCGATACCGATTCCTTCGGCAAGAGCGACCTCGACAAGGCGCGCTTCGCTACCGACGATCCCTTCGCAGAGCTTGGCCTGGGAAGCATGCAAATAGTTGCGGCACCCATATCGACCATGGTGAAGGAGGGCCTGGCGGACTTTGGGCTCGATAACAAGTCGGCGGTACGATGCAAAAACATGTTTGCGCTCGGCTTAGTGTGCTGGCTCTTCCAGCGACCCTTGGATGAGGCCATGAACAAGCTCCGGGGCAAATTCGCCAAGAAGCCGGCCATAGCGCAGGCCAATATCAAGGCGCTTACGGACGGATACAACTACGGGCACAACATTCACGCTTCGGTATCCACCTATCGCATCGAAGGCATGAAGGCAGAGCCGGGATTCTACACCGACGTGAACGGCAACAAGGCCACCGCCTGCGGACTGATAGCCGCAGCCGAAAAGGCCGGCGTAAAGCTCTTCCTGGGCAGCTATCCCATCACTCCCGCTACGGACATCCTCCAAGAGCTTGCCGCAAGGAAGGAGCTCGGCGTGAAGGCGCTCCAGTGTGAGGACGAGATTGCGGGCATCTGCACGGCCATAGGCGCAAGCTTCGCCGGCTCGCTCGGAGCAACCTCAACCTCAGGCCCCGGCCTTGCGCTCAAGAGCGAAGCTATCGGCCTGGCCGTGATTGCGGAGCTGCCCTTGGTAGTAGTCGACGTGCAGCGCGGAGGCCCTTCCACCGGACTGCCCACCAAGAGCGAGCAGACCGACCTGCTGCAAACCCTCTACGGACGAAACGGCGAAAGCCCCGTGGTGGTGCTGGCGGCATCCACCCCGGTGGATTGCTTCGACTCGGCCTACTGGGCGGGCAAGATTGCGCTGGAGTATATGACGCCCGTGGTATTGCTCACCGATTCCTTTATAGCCAACGGCTCGTCGGCATGGAAGATACCCGATCTCGAGGCATATCCCTCCATCACTCCCCACTACGTTTCGCAATACTCCGACGACTCTAAGCCCTGGAAGGCCTATCATCGCGATCCGGATACCCTGGCGCGCTACTGGGCCGTTCCCGGCACCGAAGGCTTTGCCCATCGCATAGGCGGCCTGGAGAAAGACTTCGAATCGAGCGCTATCTCCACCGAGCCTCTTAATCACCAGCGGATGGTAGCCACCCGGCGGGACAAGGTAGAAAGGATAGCCGGCCGTATTCCGATGCAGGAAGTGCTGGGCGATGCCGATGCCGAGCTGCTGCTGGTGGGATGGGGAGGCACCTACGGTCATCTGTGCGAGGCTATGGAAACAATGCGCGAGAACGGGCATAAGGTAGCCCTGGCGCACTTCAGGTTCATCAGCCCGCTGCCGTCCAATGCATCCGAAGTGCTGTTGAAGTACGGCAAGGTGGTAGTGGCCGAGCAAAACAGCGGACAGTTTGCCGATTATCTGCGCAGCAAGATAGCCGGCTTCAACCCTATAAAGTTTAATCGCATCAAAGGACAGCCGTTCATAGTATCGCGCTTAGTAGAAGAATTTACGAAACTAATAGAAGCATAACTCCATGGAAACAAATACAAAGTTCGAAGCAAAAGAATACAAGAGCGACCAGTACGTTCGCTGGTGCCCCGGATGCGGCGACCATGCCGTACTGAACTGCCTGCACAAGGCTATGGCCGAGCGCGGCGTGGCGCCTCACAACATAGCCGTCATATCGGGCATAGGATGCTCATCGCGCCTGCCGTACTACATGAACACCTACGGCTTCCATACCATTCACGGACGGGGAGCTGCCATAGCCACCGGAGTGAAGACCGCCAATCCCGCCCTGAGCGTATGGCTGATGACGGGCGACGGCGATGCTCTGGCCATAGGAGGCAATCACTTCATACATGCCGTGCGGCGCAATGTAGACATCAACATCGTACTGTTCAACAACAAGATTTACGGCCTCACCAAAGGACAGTACTCGCCTACCACAGACAAGGGATTCGTCACCAAGAGCTCGCCCTACGGCACCGTGGAGGAGCCCTTCGTGCCGGCCGAGCTCACACTCGGAGCGCGGGGCAACTTCTTCGCCAGAGTGATAGACGTGGACCTCAGGAATACAACCGAGGTGCTGACCGTAGCCGCAGGGCATAAAGGAACGTCGGTCGTGGAGGTGCTCGTCAACTGCGTCATCTTCAACGACGGCATACACAAGAGCATCACCGAGAAGGAAACGCGCTCGGAGCGCACCATCTTCCTGCGGCACGGACAGAAGATGCTCTTCGGTGCGGACAACGCCAAAGGCATAGTGCTCGACGGACTCAGGCTCAAGGCCGTCATCATAGGGCAAGACGGATACACAGCCGACGACGTCCTGGTGCACGACGCCCATGAGCCCGACCCTACGCTGCATCTGATGCTGGCCATGATGAAAGGCGACATGCCCGTGGCGCTCGGCGTTATACGTCAGGTGGAAGCTCCGTCATACGACGAAGCCGTAGAGAAGCAGATAGCCGACGTGCAGGCGCGTAACCCGGTGCGCACGCTGCGCGAGTATCTGATGAAAGGAGAAATATGGGAGGTGAAGTAGCCTCCCCTATACATATATATATATAGCACAGTCGAGCCATGAGAAAAACACTGTACAGGCGCATCAGCCCCTTCATACCCTACGTCGTCGTGCTGGGAGTAATCTTCACGGTGGCCTACGCTTATATCTTCAACCCTAAGATTGATATAAACGGCGACAACTGCCACTACTACATGTTCGCCACCTCCATAGCCGAAGGCCACGGATACTCGGACATGATGAGCGGCGAGTATCATCCGAGCAACGGTTTCCCGCCGGGCTATCCCTTCCTGATGAGCATCTTCCGAGCCTTCACCGACAGCATTATCCTCCAGAAGATACTCAACGGGCTGTTCCTCTTCGCATCGGTTTGCCTGCTGCTATACTTCGTATACAAAAACAAGCATCCCTTGGAGCTGGCCTTCGTAGCAGGAGCCGTGGCGCTGGTGAACTATCGCTCGCTGAGCTTCTCGACTATGATGATGAGCGAGATGTCCTGCCTGCTCTTTTCCGTCCTCACGCTCCTCTTTCTGGCCGCAATGCGCGAGGAGGAGAGGCCCTTCTGGAAAGATCCCTTCTTCTATCTAGCCCTGCTCTCGGCGGCATACTGCTATCACATACGAACGCAGGCCCTGTCGCTGGGCGTGGCCGTGGCATGCTGGTTCGTTGTGAGCAGGCGATGGAAGGAAGCTGCCGGATGGGTGGCCGGCTTCGGCGCTTGCCTCCTCCCGTGGATAATACGCAACCGCATAGCAGGCCTCGGGCAGAGCCGATACCTCGATACTATAAAGATGGCCAACCCGCTGCGGCCCCACGAGGGCGAGCTGGGGCTGATGGAGATAATAGCCCGCTTCTTCGACACCTTCCGTATGCTTGTCACCAAGGCTATTCCCAACTCCGTCCCGCCCTACATCAACGTTAACTACGAGGCGGCCACCACTGCCGGCGAGTGGCTCATAGGGCTCGCGCTCTGCGCTCTGATAGGCACAGGCATGTGGAAGATGGGCAAATACAGGTATCTGCTGATATTCTATGCACTTGCCACCTTCGGGCTTATATCCGTATTCAACACTCCGGGAGGCAACCGATACATCACCACGCTGCTGCCCGTGCTCGACATATTCCTCGTTATGGGGCTATACACGGCGGTGCGCTTCGCTATGCTCAAGGCCGGCATAGACAGGAAGCTGTCGGCATACCTGCTGCTCATCCTTATACTGTTTGCCGTCCCAATGCTGCGAACCACGCATACGTACAACAAAGCGCCCTTCCCGCCGGCCTATCAAAACTACTTCAGGATAGCCGACGAGGTGCGCAAGCAGTTCCCCACGGCAAAGGTATGCTCGCGCAAGCCCGAACTGTTCTACATGTTCAGCCGCGGCCCCGCCTGCAGTTACGGCTTCACGACGGACAACAAAGAACTGATCCGGGGGCTCGTAAGCGCAAACGTGGACTACGTCGTAATAGAGCAGCTTGGGTACGC
>JAITGS010000025.1 GCA_031280435.1 Tannerellaceae bacterium
ACAAACCTAATCGAACTATTCCTCGTACTACTTTTTCGGTTGTTTTTATGTCTTCTCTGTCAAAGAACTCTTCTTTTACAACGCCACGCTTTTTGGCGAGGCGGGTGCAAAAGTACAAGTTTTTTTTTATCCTCCAAATCTTTTGCCAAACTTTTTTCAAAGTTTTTTCTGAAGATTATACTAATGCGCTGATAATAGAGCGAATAGAACGGCAAAAAAAGTTTCAAAAAAATAGGCGACCGCAAGCTGCCACCTTCTATTTCCACATTGACACGAACACGGACCGGCTTGCGAGATGCTGTACATTCGCTCCATTATCGGACCGCTCCATTATCGGACACTGTGCGTTCGATTTCGAACAGATCGGCTATGGGCTACTGATGAATCACAGTGGGTTATGACTTTGGTACGGACTTTGCTTCTTATCGGCTAAAAAAATATCCTGATTTATTATGGACAGAGAAATTCCTAAGGCTGAAAGGCAACGGGCGCTGCGGCGGGTAATCCTCAAGTGGGCGACGGGAGTAGCGATTGCTGTTGCGGCTATATGGCTATTGATTGTGATGCTGCAACCGGGGCTGCGAAGGCAAGATTTGACGATCGCGCGGGTTGACCGAGGCACGATTGAGGTGTCGGTGAGCGCTTCGGGAAGGGTGACGCCGGCTTTTGAGGAGATAGTTAATTCGCCTATAGACTCGCGAATCGTTGAGGTGTATAAGAAGGGAGGCGACATGGTTGAGGCGGGCGACCCTATCCTCCGCCTCGACTTGCAGACGGCTGAAACGGACTATCGCAAGCTACTCGACGAGGAGCAGATGAAGGCGCTCCAGCTCGAGCAACTGCGGGTAGGCAACCGAAGCAAGCTCTCGGAGATGGAGATGAAGCTGAAGGTTTCGCGCATGGAGCTTGCCCGCAAGGAGGTGGAGCTGCGCAATGAGCGATACCTCGACAGCCTCGGCGCAGGCACTACCGACAAGGTGCGACAGGTGGAGCTCAACTACAACGTAGGCCTCCTCCAGCTCAACGAGGACGAGCAGAAGTATAGCAACGAGACGCTGCTTGCCGAGGCCGACGTGAAGGTGAAGGAGCTTGAGCTGAATATCTTCCGCAAGAGCCTGGCCGAGGTGAAGCGAACGCTCGACGACGCTCGCATACGCTCGCCGAGAAAGGCTGTGCTTACATATATAAATAATGAGATTGGGGCGCAGGTGAGGCAGGGCAGCCGGGTGGCTATCGTATCGGACTTGTCGCACTTCAAGATAGAAGGAGAGATTGCCGATACGTATGGCGACCGCATCGCCGTAGGCAACCGCACCGTGGTGCGCATCGGGACGGAGAGGATAGCGGGTATGGTGAGCGATGTGACGCCTTTGTCGCGCAACGGAGTTATATCGTTCACGGTGCAGCTTGCCGAGGATAATCATCCGCGGCTGAGGTCGGGACTGAAGGCCGACGTGCACGTCATTAACTCCATCAGGGAAGATGTGCTTCGCGTGGCCAACGCTTCGTACTACAACGGCGGCCGAGGCGAGTACGAGCTCTTCGTCGTAAGCGGCGACAGGCTCGTGAGGCGCAAGGTGCAGCTTGGCGAGAGCAACTTCGAGTTCGTGGAGGTGCTGGGAGGCCTTCAGGCCGGTGATGAGGTTGTGGTATCGGACATGGCCGACTTCAGCGGGCGGGATCAGCTCAAGCTGAAGTGAGAACAGGGCCGGAGTTCTGAAACTCCGCCGCCCGCAAAAGAAATCTGGGCCCGGAGTTCT
Source organism: Tannerellaceae bacterium (assembly GCA_031280435.1). GTDB lineage: Bacteria > Bacteroidota > Bacteroidia > Bacteroidales > Tannerellaceae > DFXE01. The sequence goes on from JAITGS010000025.1 coordinate 1,761, forward strand.
GAAACTCCGGCTTACGGCAAGAGTTCTTTGACATATTGGTTTACACGCTTGTTTCGCACACGAGACTTTGTATATTTGCGGATATTCATATTATTATAATAACAATCAAATCGTATGGAAACAAAAACAAGAGAACTGGATGAGGAAACCAAGATGAGGATTAGCAACACAAACTACCTTATTTTTAAATTTGCTTATGCCTTCAAGATGTCGGTGCCCGACGCTTATAGATTCCTAAAGAAATATGGCGGTCTCGACTTTCTTTACGAGCATTATTGGGCTTTGCATGTAGACAATCCCCGGTATGCTGTTCGGGATATGATGAGAATCTGTCAACAGAATGGAGCGCCTTTGAGATGATGATATATATTCATAAATAACAATCAAATCGTATGGAAACAAAAACAAGAGAACTGGATGAAGAGACCAAGATGAAGTTCAGCAACATCAACATCCTCATTTTTAAGTTTGCCGATGCATACAAGATGTCGGTGCCCGACGCTTATAATTTCCTCGAAAAATATGGCGGGCTCGACTTCCTTTACGAGCATTATTGGGCTTTGCATATAGACAATCCATGGTATGCGGTTCGGGATATGCTGATAGTTTGCCAACATAACGGAGCGCCATTAGTATGATGATTAAGGTTTATCATGGGAGCACTATTAAAGTCAGAAAGATCGACTTGAGCAAGAGCGAGAACCTCCGGGACTTTGGCCGTGGCTTTTATACCACAACAATCAGAGAACATGCGATAGCATGGGCACGCAGGCAGGCCCTGCGGAGAAAAGCAAACCCAATTCTTACGGAGTTCGACTTCTTGGTGGATGCATTCGATATCGAAGACTTTAAAACTCTACGCTTCGACAAGCCTTCACGCGAATGGGTTGAATTTGTATTGCTCAACAGGGACCCTAATGAAACGCATCCGGCGCACGACTACGACATTGTGGAAGGCCCCATTGCCGACGATTGGGTAACCAACAAAATCATCCTCTACGAAGAAGGAAAGATAACGAAGGAGAACCTCATTAAAGCGCTAACCTACCGCGAGGTTTCGCATCAGATAGCTTTCTGCACCAGGCTGTCGTTACAAACAATAGAGCACGTTGAGCATGATTTCAAATGGGATATTTTAGAGATCACAGAAGCTATTGGCTATGCGCTGGTTCAACGCGGGATGGATTTGCGAGAGGCCGAGAAATTCCTACTGCAGTCCGAGGCTTTTGCTCGCCTGGCGGATGAGGCTTCCGGCCTCTGCCTGCTGCCGTGGACGGAAACCTTCGGCCTCCTGCTCAAAGAGCTGCCGCCGGGCACGTAGCCCTCAGCCTTCCCTCTACGATACAACCGCCGCAAGCGTGTAAGCCAACTGACGATATATGGTTTATACGCTTTTTTTAATGCAATCAAATATTAGTATCAACAATTTTTAAAGCTTACAGCAATGATCAAACTATCAAACTTGGACAAGGTTTACCTCACCAAGGAAATTGAAACAATGGCCCTCGAGAATGTGAATTTAGAAGTGCGCAAGGGAGAGTTCCTCTCCGTCATGGGGCCGTCGGGATGCGGCAAGTCTACCTTGCTCAATATTATGGGGCTGCTCGACCTGCCTACGTCCGGCACCGTGGAGATCGACGGCGTCTCGACGGCAGGCATGAGCGACAGGGAGCAGGCATGCTTCCGTAACAAGCAGCTCGGATTCGTCTTCCAGAGCTTCCACCTGATTAGCTCGCTCAACGTGCTCGACAACGTGGAGCTGCCGCTGCTCTATCGCAAAGAATCGGCCTCGACAAGGAGGAAGGCCGCCGTGGATGTGCTCGAGAAGGTGGGCCTCAGCCATCGCATGCGCCACTTCCCGACGCAGCTCTCCGGAGGACAGTGCCAGCGCGTTGCCATCGCACGAGCCATCATAGGCAATCCCAACATTATCCTGGCCGACGAGCCCACGGGCAACCTCGACAGCAAGATGGGGCAGGAGGTGATGGACATACTCCACGACCTGAATCGCAACGACGGACGCACCATAGTGATGGTGACGCACAACGAGAGCCAGGCCCGCAAAACCTCGCGTACGGTACGATTCTTCGACGGAAGGCAAATCGCACAGTATGTACCCTTGGACACAGTCGAACCCTCCTGAAGCAATCGCAGCCATGTACAAATACTTCAAGCAGGCCTGGAACCTCATCAGGCAGGAGCGCCTCTTCAGTGCAATCTACATAGTCGGAACGGGGCTTTCCATCACAGCCGTGATGGCCCTCAGCATTGTGCTCTACATCAAGCTCGCCAACATCTATCCCGAAACCAACCGCCACCGCATACTCGTTGTGAACGGCGCCGGCGAACTCATGAAAGAGGATAAGGGAATGTGGGCCTCCTGCCTCTCGGTAAAGGCCATAGAAGCTTGCTTCTATCCGCTGGAATCGGCCGAGGCCGTCACGGCCTTTATGATAGCCCACTTATCTACCGACGACGCCGTGCAGCTCGAAGGCAAGGCGCGCGCGGAGCTTCCGGTGATGACGAAATACATAGACCCGCAGTTCTGGACCGTATATCCCTTCCGCTTCATAGAGGGGAAGCCGTTCGGCGAGGCCGAGTTCAAGTCGGGGCTGCCCGTGGCCGTCGTCAGTCGCTCGCTGGCGCGTAAGCTCTTCGGAACGGATAAGGGAGCGACGGGGCGATACTTCAGCCTCAACTTCAAGCAGTATCAGGTCAGCGGAGTGGTTCGCGACGCATCCTTTGCCACCAATCGCTCGTATGGCGATCTGTTTGTGCCGTACACGGTTGTTCCCAACTACGGCGAAGGCGGCGGCCTCGAAGGCAGCTTAGGAGCTTTTCAGGCAGTTATACTGGCGCCATCGGCAGCCGACCTTCCTAAGGTGAAAGCCGAGGCGCTGGAGAGAATCGAACGGTACAGCTCAACGCTCCGCGACGTGACCTTCAGCGTGTTCGACCAGCCCGACAGCCATTGGGAGAGCATCTTCCGCATGGGAGGCAATCACAGGCCGGACTATACGGCCATCATACGGCAGTACCTGCTCATATTCCTTGCCCTGCTGCTCGTTCCGGCGGTGAG